>JAIYBU010000011.1 GCA_027488335.1 Cytophagaceae bacterium | reverse complement strand
CGATGTTGAGTTTTTTTAGACTTTCATCAAAAGCTCGTAGAGTTTTGTCAAAACCTTGGTCGCCATTATTAACTTTAGTCGTTACGAAAATATCGCTTCGTTTAATGCCACTTTCACGCACAGCATTACCTATTTCAACTTCGTTTTTATACATTTCAGCAGTATCGATGAGTCGATAGCCAGTTTCTAAAGCCCACAAGACGGCCTGTTCCGCTTCACGGTTATACATATCATAAACGCCTAAGCCAAGTAGTGGCATTTGATGACCGTTGTTGAGCGTAGTATAGAGTTGGTTTTGCATAGGGTGTCGGTTTTCCTCAAAAATACGATAATTTTGAGGAAATGTATAGGGGTTTGATATCGCCTTTTATGTTGACTGGTTTTATTTTATTCCCCCCCCTTTAAAAAGGAGGGGAAACTACATGTAATTTACTTTGGTTTGCCATCAAAATAATTTAGATTTTCGTAATTCTGCTTGAATTTACCATTTTTCTAAACCCAAAACCTTCTTTCCTAAATCATTCAACTCTGCTGTATCATATTTCGTTTTTTCCCAATGACGAGGGTCGCCTGGAAAGGCATAGCCTTCGGGAGAAATACGGTTTTTCCATGAATTTACTCTCCATTCACGCAAGTCGTCATTATCTTCTTCGGCTGGCATCATTGAAATATATTGGGCGATACGTACTTTATCTTGAGAATTATTGGGACGAATTCCATGGGGTTGACTACTATTAAAAATCAATAAGTCACCTGCTTCGAGTTTTACTTTTACAAACTTATCTTCAAAGCCTGTCGTATCTGGTTGGAACCGATTGCGGTCTTCGGGCTGAGTTAATTTCCATGTATCATATGTACGGAATAACTCAGGAATACATTGAAAACCACCCATATTTTCGTCGGTTTGGTCGGCCAGAGCCAATACTCCTTGCACATTTTGTGGTTTGGTTTCAGGGTCATAGTCCCAGTGTATAAAACCTTTGTATTCAAAGCCTGGGCGAAGCGGAAAGTTCAGATTTGCACGGTCGATTGTTACCCAGAGCTTTTCTGTCCCCCAAATATCAACAAAAGCGTCATAGACTTTCTGAGTTTGGCGGTTATTCCACAAATGTTGGTTGTTATAGACCTCAACCATGCCTGTACCTGCCAGTTCCTTCATTTTCATTTCGGCACGAGGAGCGGTGTACCAAGTACTTTTGTCGTTAGGGTCTTTTTCTTCAAACTCCCAGATAAATTCAGCTGTGCGAAGTGCTTGTTCTCTTGGCACTGCATTCTTGATAATTACGTAGCCGTTTTCTATCCAAAATTTCCAATCGTCTTCGCTCAAAACTCGTAATGGCCCGCCTTCGTTGAGGCTTGTACGAAGTTTGATTTGACTACTTGTAGCGGTTGAAGGATTCCCAGGTTTATCCGTATGGTTTTTATTGGGCATCATCGTTGGGGTTGCCATTGTCATTTGCATCGCTTATGTTTTGTTTGGTGAATGATATTGAGTAAATATTGTTTATTTCGGCGATTCAAATCACCGACTAAAAGAACAAAGGACTGCTTCAGTAAATGTGGACTTTAAGTCCGCACAAAGACAAGGTATTGTCATGATTCCTTTGTTCTTTTAGCTGGTGAATTTATTTACTCGCTTACTGGTTTAACATCATTTAGTGATATTTATAACTAAAATAATGATACAAATGTAGTGGTAAAAGATATGTAAGTCTTAACCAATAATTGCTATTTTTTGAACAATATTGATTTTATATAAATATTTATGTAGATGAATTATGAAAAATGTGCAAATTTGTTTTGGATTTATTGGTTTTTAGTCTGTGCAATACGCCTACATGATATGTCATTAAAATGAAAATTATTTTAGAAGAATTTACAATTGATTCCGAAAGCTCATTTCGGGTTTTTAGACCACGTTTAAGCCAAGTTTTTTACTGGCATTTTCATCCCGAATTTGAGTTGGTTTTTATTGAAGGAACGGACGGCACTCGGCACGTAGGCGAACATATTTCTCGCTTCGAGGGTAGCGATTTAGTTTTGATTGGTTCAAATATTCCACACCTCAATTTTGATTATTTAGTGAAGACCGATTATGAAAAAGTTGTGCTACAAGTTCGGCCAGACTTCCTGCAAAATGCCATGCTCGAAACCCCCGAATTGGCGGCTATTCAGCAACTTTTTCAACGTTCCCAATACGGAATTGCCTTCGGAGAAAAAACAAAAACAATGATTGGCGAACGAATGAAACTGCTCGATGGGCTAAGTTATTTTGGACAGTTTTTGGAGGTTCTTAGTATATTTCAGCTTTTGGCAACTACGCAAGATTATGCGTTGCTGCACGAACAACCCGTTGAAAACCAGTACAATAAAAAAGACCAAGAACGCATCAAACGTTTGTATCAATTTATTGATGAGCATTATCAGCGAAAGATAGATTTACAGGAAGTAGCCGAGATGAGCAATTTGAGCGAAGCGGCTTTTTGTAGGTATTTCAAGAAGATGACAAGGCTAACGTTTACCGAATTTTTGAATCATTACCGAGTCAATCAAGCAAAAAATTTGCTTTTATTGGATAAAAACGTAACCGAAACGTGCTTTGATTGTGGCTTTGAAAGTATGTCGTATTTCAACAGGACTTTCAAAAAACTAACTGGCGAAAACCCTTTGGCCTTCAAGAAACGGTACTTTATGAAGTAAAAATTGTTGTACACCTGTTTACTGTGATAAAAAAGTGTGCCACACTCACTGCGTTTATTTCTTCAAAATAATCCAACGATTCAGAGTGTTATGAGGCATTTCAATGACAATTTTATAAAATTGCGAAGTCATTTTACTGACATCAATCGTAGCTTTTTCGGCATCAACCGCTACTTGTTTTATTAGCTTGTATGTATCTTTTCCACCAGTTTCAAAGTTATTGGTAGTGGCGAGCCAAATCTTAGCCTTCCCTTTTTTATCAATGGCTTTCCAAGTTAGTTCTATACTACCATCTTTTACTTGTGCTTCGGGCGAAATGCCTGAAATTTTGCCAGATAATGGTATTCCATCAATTTCAAAATGCTGCTCACGAGGAAATTTAATGCCTAAAAATAAAGCAATCGAAGGCATAATATCAACAATAGCTGGTTGGTGTTGCTTAAAATAGGGATTCAGATTTTTGGCGTTGGTTACAATCCAAGTGGCACGTTCACGGTCAGACTGTCCACCGTGACCTCTACCAGTCTTGGCATCTCGACCGTGGTCGGTTGTAATGTAAATCACCCAATCTTCTTTAAAATTTGCTTGGCGATAGTTGATAGCCTGCCAGATTTGCCCAATTTGCTTATCCATCGTTTCAATAGCCGCATAAAACTCTGGACTATCGCCGTGTTTATGTCCCATATCGTCCGTAAATTCCAAATATACCCAACTCAAATCGGGGGCATCGGCTCTGATAGATTTTGCAGCGGCAGTAGCTACTTCTTCGTCAATCAAATTGATGTATTTACTCTGTTTATCGTGCGGATAGCGAGCGGTGTCGAGTTCTAAACCATCCAAATGAAAATCGGTTGTGAGTTTACCAGTTTGTGGTAAATTATCACCTACCAGTTTGGTTCTATTATCAAGCCACGTAGAGTAAATAGCCGTTTTCTTGGTCGGGAATTGTTGTTTGAAAAATCTAAAAATCGTCCAATAATTATAGTTTGGGTCTTTAATGTCATTATTCCATACATTATGTTTATTTACCCAAGTTCCAGTGAGTAAGCTATTGTACCCAACCGCTGAGATAGTTGGTGTTTGTGAATAGTTTCCTTTTTCTCCACCTACGTACGCCCGAGCGTAGCCACCCACGTGGGCGATTGAATCAAGGTTGGGCTTTTTGAGTTTTTCAATTACATCGGCAGGAATACCATCGACAATGATAAAAACTGCTTTTTTCTGGGTTTGGGCTAAAAGATTGAAAGTGGTGAGAAAACAGATTAAGAGCAATTTCTTTTTCATGCGGAAGGTTATATAGATATTGATAGCACAAATATAGCTACACGCTTTCGATTTCAAGATGAAGGATTTGTTAAATAAGAGTAGATTGAAAACAAAAATTGCCAGTATCTCAAATATTGGCAATTTAAAGAAAAGCCTGTTTAATGTTACTCATCCAAAATACTCTCTTCCATTGTAGAGTTACCGCCGTGCATGATTTCAATCAGTTGCTTGATATTATAGACCGTTCGGTTATATTTATTGCTGAGCAAAATTATTACAAAATCTTCACGAGGGTCAAAAAACATAATTGTATTGTAGCCTTTCCACCAACCCGTATGATATACATAGTCAGTTTGTTGTTTGGTGTTTACCCAAAGTCTGAAGCCATAGCCGTAATTTCGTAGCCCTGGAAACTCAAAACTGCGTGGCACAATCATCTCACGGAACGATTCCTTACTGATGATAGTATTATTCTTTAGAGATTCATACCATTTCAGAAGGTCGTGTAGGGTAGAATAAACGCCTTTATCGCCCGAAATATCATCGTAATAATCTTTTGGTAATTTACGCCCAAACTGATACCCAACCGTGCGATTGATATTGATAGAATCATTTTTCGTAGTTACGATATACGAATCGTTCATGCCAATCGGGCGGAAGATGTTTTCTCGCATGTATGTATCAAAATCTTTTCCTGTAACCTTCTCAACCAAAGCCGCCAAAATAGCAAAATTGGTGTTGTTATACCCAAAATAATGGTCGGGTTGGTTAAACATTTTTGGCGTTGGTTGCACAGTTGCAAACCATTCCATCATCTGCTGATTGGTGGGGTAAGCCTTTGTTTCTCTGACTGTCTTATCAAACGTGTATTGGTAGAAAGGCAAACCCGAACGATGCGAAAGCAAACTACGAATAGTAATGCCATCATACGGAAAATTTGGGTAATAATCTTTTACGGTATAATCAAGGCCGAGTTTGCCCTGTTCGGCCAATTTCATAACCGCCACCGCCGTAAAAGTTTTAGAAAGTGAAGCGAGCTGAAATTTCGACTTAAGATTATTTTTTACCGAATCATTAGCAAAACCAAAGGAGTTTTGATAAACAATTACGCCTTTTTGAGCAATCAGAACATTTCCATTGAAGCCTTCGGACAGTTTTTTTTGAATAACCTGCTCAATCAACGCAGCTTTTTTATCGGCATTGATTTCTTTTCTGATACGAGCCTCTTCTTTTTTTAGGGCAGCACTATCTATTTTCTTTCCACCGATACCCGTCGAAGTGCTATTCTGACAAGCAAAAAACCAGAAGGAAAGAATGATTAATAAAACAAAGGAGTAGTTTTTTAAAGGAAAGCTTTTGGTCAATTTCATCATAATATCTCACAAATCCGAATCAAACAAACGAAGTAAAAAGGCTATAATTTAAGTAGGACAGAAACCAAAATCTGTCAAATCGTGTCAAAAAATAATAGGTAATAAAAAAGAAATAGTGTAGAAGATTGTGCGTGGAGACTTAATTTCCACGCACATATTGTAAAATAACGATTAAAAACGTGGTAAAAATTACGCTACAAATAACTTTCAGAACCGTAATCAAGAAAATCTGAAAACCACCTGCTTCTACAAAAAACAACATTGAGTGGTGAATTATTGTAAGAATAGCCACGTATCTTATAAAACGTTCGCCGCCCATATCTTTCAACGAAATCGTGATTTCATTTTCAACGCCTTTCGTAGGGAATAAAAACTTGATAATATAACCTCTCAAATAACCAATCATTACACTGGCAGAGGCATGAACACCTGCGGTATTATAAAAAATATCAACCAATAAACCTATCAGAAAACTTATCAAGATTACCCAAATTGGGTCAATTTCATCAGGTAAGAGTAAAATACACGCAATATAAACAAAGCAAAACGCCACATCGAAGAACACAAAATTGCGGAGAACCACAATTTGCAGTACTAAGTAAATGACGAATGTAAGGACTACTTTTATGACCGTTTGAGAATTCATTTCTTTTCTTCGGTGGTTGATTGCTCTAATAAATCTTGTTCTTTTTTCAGCTTATTGTTTACAATGTAAACATAAGATAAATTGCGGAAGTCGGTTGCCAACTCCACTTCAATATCAAAAAACGCTTGGTCTTGTTTGGTACTTAGCTTACGAATCTTACCAATCATTGTTCCTGACGGATAAATTACGTTTTGCTCAGAAGTAACCACCGAGTCGCCTTGTTTGATAGGCTTAAAGCGGTCAATCGTATTCAAATTAATGATTTTTGGGTTCAGGCCACCCCACTCGGAAATACCAAGAGCTTTATCATTTTTTGCACGAAGGGTCAGGTTTTTGATTTCTGACGAAACCTTTGATTCTGAGTGTAGAATCGAATAAACACGAGAGAAGTGCTCAGAGCATTGCATCACCGTTCCGACGACCCCCTGCGGACAAATTACGCCCATTCCAGGCTCTACACCATCAAGTGTTCCTTTATCAATCGTTAAGTAGTTTTTTGATAAGCCAACGGTGTTATTCACAACCTTAGCCACCTTAAACTCGAATCGACGAGCAAAGGCTGAATCTACTTTGTAGTAATCACCCTCTCTTGGTTTTAGCGATTGCATAGCCGCTACTGCTTTTTTGAGCTGAGCATTTTCGGCAATTAATTGGTCGTTTACACTGCCAAGATTCATGTAGTTTTTTACATAATTCGAGCTTTCGAGGGTCTTGGCTGCGTAGAAATTAGAGGTATTAAAAAACGAAACATCCCAATAATGATTGTTCTTGACGAGCAACCAAAAACTGACGAGTTCGAGAATAGCAAACAAAATAAAATTTCGTATGCGAAATATAAGTCGGAAGAGTTGCGACATGTTATGAGTTCTGAGCGACCGTCGCTCGGTTCTGAATTCTGAATTCTGAATTTTAAACAAAAAATATGTAATAAGAATAAGTTCAAAAAATTAGTCTGAACACTCAAACTAACTCTTTGAACTTATTTTTTTCTGATAAACTCAGAATTCAGAACTATTTTATTGTACTATAACTGCTCTATATTTTTCGATATTTTTCAAAATCTCGCCAGTTCCACGCACAACTGCACGTAGTGGGTCGTCAGCCACGTGAATCGGAAGTTTTGTCTTAATAGCCAAACGTTTATCCAAACCATGAAGCAATGCTCCACCACCTGTCAAGTAAATACCATTTTCGTAAATGTCGGCCGAAAGTTCTGGTGGCGACATCTCCAATGCACGCATGATAGCTTCTTCGATTTTTGAAATAGATTTATCAAGGGCGTAAGCAATCTCACTGTAAGTTACCTTAATTTCTTTCGGAATACCCGTCATCAAGTCACGACCACGAATTTCAATATCAGCAGGTGGGTTATCCAAATCTGGTAAAGCCGCACCAACCTGAATCTTAATAAACTCGGCCGAACGCTCGCCAATGAGCAAGTTGTGCTCACGACGCATATAATCTACAATATCTCTCGTAAATAAATCACCCGCAATACGCACCGACGCTTCACAAACGATACCCGAAAGTGCAATAACTGCAATCTCAGTAGTACCACCACCGATGTCGGCAATCATCGAGCCATTAGGTTGCTCAATGTCGATACCGATACCGATAGCCGCAGCAATTGGTTCGTGTACCATGTAAACTTCTTTCGCACCAGCGTGTTCGGCTGAATCTTTTACGGCACGTTTCTCAACCTCGGTGATACCTGATGGAATACAGATAACCATGCGGTGAGAAGGCGAGAAAAACCAGCTACGCCCCGTCTCAATCATCTTAATCATACCACGAATCATTAATTCAGCGGCAGTAAAGTCGGCAATTACACCATCTTTGAGTGGACGAATAGTTTTTATATTTTCATTAGTTTTTTCGTGCATTTGCATTGCTTTGTGTCCTATCGCTAACACTTTTCCAGTAATTTTATCCAAAGCAATAATAGAGGGTTCATCTACAACAATCTGGTCTTTGTAGATAATGAGGGTATTTGCCGTACCCAAGTCAATCGCGATGTCACTCGTGAGGAAGTTAAACAGTCCAGCCATTTTGAGCTTTATGGGTTAATTTTTTTAAATTATCCGCAAATTTACAACTATTATTTGCAAAATATTTCTAAAAAGTTGAAAAAGTATTGAAAAAGAGAAAAGTATGCCTTCTTCATCTGAGCTTTTTTATAACCAATGTCGTTTTTTGTATAAAATCACTTCATTATGAGCATATTTGTTGAAAGTAAATGTGTATTTGATACCAAAAAATGATTTATTGATATTGTTCAAAAATTCCTTGTTTTCGTAATATCACATGCTTTTTATACTTTAAATCCAACCTATGCTCACAATAATAGCGAAATAAAAAAAACTATTATCTTTGCCTCATTAGAATTAATCTAACCAAAGAACTGAAATATAAATCATAGAAAATGGGCGTTCGTTCGATACTCAGTAAACCCATCGCAGCGTATGTGGTTGCACAGCAAAAAAAATGGATGGCTCGTTCGGCAGAAGTGCAGGCCGAATGGCGACAAAAGTTGGTAAGCCAAGCTTCTCAAACGGTTTTTGGTCGTGACCATTACTTCAAAGATATTCGCTCTTATGATGACTTCAAACAGGCAGTTCCTGTGCGTGATTATGAAGACTTAAAGCCTTACATAAACCGAGTGGTTGAGGGCGAACAAAATATTCTTTGGGAAGGTAAACCACTTTATTTTGCCAAAACTTCGGGTACGACTTCGGGCACAAAGTATATTCCAATCTCGAAAGATTCGATTCATAATCACATTAATTCAGCTCGAAATGCCTTGCTCAATTACGTAAACGAGACTGGTAAATCGCAGTTTTTAGACAATAAGCTTATTTTTTTATCAGGAAGCCCCGAAATGACCGAAAAAGCGGGCATCAAAACAGGCCGACTTTCGGGCATCTCTACCCATCACGTACCAGCCTATTTGCAGGCGAATCGTTTACCTTCTTACGAAACAAATTGTATAGAAGATTGGGAAACCAAACTCGAAAAAATCATTGATGAAACCATCCATCAACCCATGAGTTTGATTTCGGGGATTCCGCCGTGGGTACAAATGTATTTCGACCGAATTCAGGCTCGCACAGGCAAGAAGATAAAAGATGTTTTTCCAGAATTTGAATTATTCGTTTACGGTGGCGTAAACTTCGAGCCTTACCGAGCAAAGCTTTTTGAATCTATTGGCAAAAAAGTGGATTCTATTGAGTTTTTTCCTGCATCCGAAGGCTTCTTTGCTTACCAAGATAAGCAAAACAACGAAGGAATGTTGCTCCTGCTCGATACAGGTATTTTCTACGAATTTATTCCTGCCGAAGAATATTTCAACGAAAACCCAACTCGTTTAAGCATCGAACAAGTGGAATTGGGCAAAAACTACGCACTCGTTATCAATAATAATGCGGGACTTTGGGGCTATTCGATTGGCGATACCGTAAAGTTTGTTTCGCTTGACCCATATCGTGTCATTGTTTCGGGAAGAATCAAGCATTACATTTCCGCTTTCGGCGAACACGTCATTGGTGAAGAAGTAGAAAAAGCCATGAAATATGCTTGTGAACGCCAACCTGAAGTTGAAATTGTAGAATTTACGGTTGCTCCGATGGTTACGCCAGCCGAAGGGTTGCCTTATCACGAATGGCTCATTGAGTTTGCTGTTCCGCCAAGAAATATAGAGCAATTCAGTAATGATTTAGACCATAAAATGACCCAACTAAATGTCTATTACGATGATTTGATTGTAGGTAGTATTTTGAAAAAATTGGTTATTACTCCATTACAAAAAAACGCTTTCATTGACTATATGCGTTCGCAAGGAAAACTCGGTGGACAAAATAAAGTTCCTCGTCTATCAAATGACCGTAAAATTGCCGATGCTCTTCGTAAGTTCTGAATGCTGAGTGCTGAATTCTGACGGTGCCGCCCGTACGTTTTTTTTAACTGGACTTATTTTGGGTCTAAACTCACCACTCATAATTCATAACTCATAACTAATATCCTCCACCTATCAAAAACTAAGATAAATTTCTATACGTACATATATTTTTGTATGCAGAAATAAAAAACTAAACTATAAACCGTATATGTTACAATTTTTGAAATATGTTTTCGCAACCATTATCGGGATTTTTTTATTCACGATTTTGAGTTTTATACTTTTAATTGGCATCGGAAGTCTGATGTCAAGTTCAGAGACAAAAACCCAAGTTGAATCAAATACAGTTCTTAAACTCGACCTCAATCAAGTTATCAGAGAAAACGCTGCTGAAGACGACCCATTCACTGAAATCTTATCGGGAGGAAACAGTCCAGGTCAAGTAAGTTTACCACAAATCAAAGAAGCACTGGCAAATGCCAAAATCGACCCAAATATCAAAGGTATTTACCTCAAAGCCGAAAATCCAATGGCGGGAATGGCAACTTTGAAAGAGGTGAGAGAATATTTGTTAGATTTCAAGAAATCAAAAAAATTTATCTATTCTTATGGCGAAACCATGACCGAAGGTTCAATTTACCTTTGTTCGGTGGCCGATAAAAGCTACTTAAATCCAGCGGGTGGTTTAGATTTCAACGGTTTGAGTGCTGAATATTCATTTATGAAAGGCTTATTTGAGAAAATTGGAGTAAAACCCGAAATTTTCAGAGTAGGAGAGTATAAAAGTGCAGTTGAGCCTTTCTTCCTAACAAAAATGAGTGATGCAAATCGTGAACAAACACAGTCGTTCATATCGGATATGGCCAATAATTTCTACGGAGATATTGCGGCTTCTCGCAAAATTCCGATGGAAGAATTGAACAATATTCTAAACAATGCCTTAATCCAAGAACCAACCGATGCCGTAAAATATAAAATCATTACTAACACAGGATATTGGGATGAATTCGAGACTGCTCTTCGCCATGAGTTGGGCTACAAAGAAGATAAGAAAATAGAATATATTGGTTTAAATAAATATTTAAAAGCCGATAAATTGGTAAAAGAAGGCGATAATTCGAATCGAATTGCAGTAATTGTAGGCGAAGGAGATATTCTTTCGGGCGAAAGTCAAGAGGGAACAATCGGTTCAGAAACCATCGTAAAAGAACTGCAAAAAGCTCGTAAAGATTCAAAAATTAAGGCAATCGTATTGCGTATCAATTCGGGTGGCGGAAGTGCGATGGCGTCGGATGTGATGTGGAGAGAAGTTGAATTGACCAAGAAGGTAAAACCAGTTATTGCCTCAATGGGTGACTATGCCGCTTCGGGTGGATACTACATGGCAATGGCTTGTGATACAATTGTGGCTCAACCAACCACTTTGACTGGCTCAATTGGTATTTTTGGTGTAATGTTTAATGTCGAAAAATTGATGAACGAAAAGCTCGGCGTTACGTTTGATGGCGTAAATTCACATAAATATGCCAACTTCCCATCGGCCACACGTACAATGACCGATGCCGAGAAAAATATGATTCAAAATGGTGTAAATAAAGGCTACGAAAACTTTACAGCTAAAGCGGCCAAAGGCCGCCACATGAGTGTTGAAAAATTGAAGACTCTCGCCAGTGGTCGAGTTTGGACAGGTAGCCAAGCCAAAGCTAATGGTTTAGTAGATATTTTAGGTGGGATTGATGTAGCGATAAATGTAGCAGCCAAAAAAGCGAAGTTAAAAGAAGGTGATTATCGTGTAAAATATTTACCAATTAAAAAGTCAAGCGTTGAAACCATCTTAGAAAAATTGGGTAACGACCAAGAAGATGCTAAATTGAAAGCTTACTTAGGCGATTTCGCACCGTACGCCAAGCAATTAAAAAACCTTCAAAGCATGGATAAAATTCAGGCAAGAATGCCTTTTGAATTGGAGATAAAATAATGCTGCAAAGGCATTTATCTAAAGCCTAAATCAAACTTTATCACTAAAAGGAGAAAGAAATTAGTACCTTTGTACGAAATTCTTTCTCCTTTTTGATTATGTAGCACAAGTTTACAAATTGTGCTTGTTGAAAGAAATGATATTTTAGAAATATGAAGAATACAAAAGTAATAGAAGCAAAATTTGTCACGAGTGCGGCAGATTATCGTAAATGTCCGCCACCCGAGAAGCCAGAATATGCCTTTATTGGCCGTTCAAACGTAGGCAAATCGTCGTTGATAAATATGTTGGTGGGTAATAAAAACTTAGCAAAAACCTCACAAACTCCAGGGAAAACACAATTAATCAATCATTTTGAGGTAAACAAAAAATGGTACATTGTCGATTTACCTGGCTACGGTTTTGCCAAAGCTCCCAAAGGTGAGCGAGATAAATGGGGCGAAATGATTGGTAATTACTTGGTCAATCGTGAAAACCTCATGTGCGTTTTTGTTCTGATTGATATTCGCCACGAGCCACAAAGAGTTGATTTAGAGTTTCTCGACTTTTTGGGTGAGAAAGATGTGCCTTTTTATCTGATTTTCACGAAAGCCGATAAAGTTGGAAGTGTAACAGCCGAACAAAACGTAGAATCATTTAAGAAAACGATGCTTTTGAGTTGGACGAAAGTTCCGCAATACTTCATCACATCGTCGGAACGACGAACGGGTCGTGAGGAATTATTGAAAGCAATCGAAGAGTTGAATCTGTCTTTTACGAAATAATTTGTACTTTTGCAGCGTTATAAAAATTGCAAAAAAATTAAGAAAAAACCGTTGACTGTCAACTATTGACACTGTACTAAACAAAACAATATATTTTTCAAATGGAATTATTAAGAGATATTGCACACATTTCTGGAAAAAGCGGATTGTATAAAATTTTAAAGCCAGGACGTGGTGGCGTAATCGTTGAAACACTTGACGAGAAAAAACAAAAAGAAATGGTAAGTTCAAATGCCCGTGTATCGGTTTTGAAAGACATTTCGATTTATACGGAAGACCCAAACAAATCAACCCCACTCGGAGATATTTTCTTAAAAACTCGTGAACTTCATGGCGAAAAAGTAGAATTTGATTTCAAAACAGCATCAAACAATCAAATCTTTGATTTATTTGCAACCGTAATGCCAGATTTTGACCGTGAGCGTGTGTATGCTTCCGACATCAAGAAAATCATTACGTGGTATAATATTCTTTCGGCTACAATGGCAGAACTTTTCCTTCCTGCTGTAGTGGAAGAGCCAGCTGCTGAAGAAGCAAAAGCGTAATCTTGAAATAAGATATTTTAGAAAGCCCAGCGTTTCCGCTGGGCTTTCTTGTGTTTTATAACTATCAAATTTAGGCGATTAAAATCGCCACCTAAGAGAACAAAGGATGATATAAAAATGCCTTTTTTGACGAATTAATTCGTCAAACTACAAGAATAGGATTCCTTTGTTCCTTTAGACAGCGATTTTAATCGCTGATTACTTCAACACAACGGTCTTACCAGTTTTTGAAGATTTCACGGCCGCATCTAAGATTTCCATCGCCACCATATTTATTTTCAGCGAGCCCAAATCATTTTCTGATTTTACTTTACCTCGTGCTACGGCTGCAAAATACGTAAACGCATCATTCATGGGCGTTTCGAGCGGTTTTACTGCGATTTTCTCTTCGGGTAAGGCATTTCTATCGCCTTTCCTGACGGTCATTTGAGCAGATTTATCGGCAAAAATATAGCCCGTTTTGCCATAAACTTCAATATCTTTTCTATCGAAAGGCCAATTCCATGAGCCTTGAAAAATACCTTGTGCTTTTGGGTAAGTCACTACAATAGTTGCTTCATCATCCACATTTGGGTAAGTTTCGGGCTTGATAGTCTGCGTAATTGCTGTTACCGAAGTTGGCCTTTCGCCTTTCATCAACCACGCCATAATATCGGCCCCGTAGCAACCAAAGTCAATAATTGCCCCGCCACCGTTTTTTACGGGGTCGGTTAGCCAACTCAAAAACTCCTTACTCACACCGATTTCTTTTGGCCCACGGTGTCCGTCGTGAATTACTACTTTTCTAATATCGCCAATAGTGTTTTCGGCATGAATCATTTCGTAGGCTTGATGATTACTGGCATACCACGTAGTTTCGTAGTTTGTCAAGAGTTGAATATTGTGCTTTTTTGCTAAAGCTGCCATTTGTGTAGCATGAGCAAAATTCACGGCCAAAGGCTTTTCAACCATGACATGCACGCCCTTTACGGCACATTTTTGCACAGTTTCCAAATGCTCAATGATGCTTCTGAAATCACAAATAGCTTCGGGTTTGGCTTTTTCGAGCATTTCGTCGAGACTGGCGTACCAAAGGCTTTCGGGTAGGTTATATTTTTTCAATAATCTTAGAGCCAATTCTTTATTTGGCTCGGCAAAACCGATGATTTCTACACCTGTACGATTAGGATTATTCAAAATCTGATAAACGTGGTCGTGGGTCATGCCCGCAATACCCATTCTGACGGGTTTTTCTTGGGCGAATACAAATGTTAAGCTTAGGAATAAGCCCAAAAAGAGGAGTTTTTTCATGTTAGATAGAAGGTTGAATCAATCAAATTTAACCAAAAATCATCATTAAGACTATTTTTTCGGAAAAGTTTTCATCAGAAAACCTATTTTTGCGTTATAAAAGAAAAAACTTAATCCTATTGACTTGTTGTCAGTGGAATATCGACTAAAAAATGTCAATAAAAATCCAAAAGCTGAGTAAAGTATATGGCACTCAGCGTGCCGTTGATGATATATCTTTTGAAGTTGCTAAAGGCGAGATTGTCGGTTTTCTTGGCCCTAATGGTGCAGGAAAATCAACAACTATGAAAATTTTGACGGGCTATTTGCCCGCCACCGATGGCTCGGCCGAAGTAAATGGTTTTGATGTGAAAACTTCGCCAATGCAAGTCAAAAGTAGTATTGGATATTTACCTGAGCATAATCCTTTGTACTTGGATATGTACGTGCGTGAGTTTCTCGAATTTGCGGGTTCGCTTTATGGTTTAAAAGGTAAGTCTTTGCAGATAAAAGTAGCCGAAACCATCGAAATGGTAGGGTTAGGCTTAGAAAAACACAAGAAAATAGGTCAGTTATCGAAAGGTTATCGCCAGCGTGTAGGACTTGCCCAAGCTTTGATTCATAACCCCGATGTGCTGATTTTGGACGAACCAACGACTGGGCTTGACCCCAATCAGTTGGTCGAAATCAGGGATTTGATAAAATCGGTTGGGCGAAACAAAACTGTTATTTTTAGTACCCACATTATGCAGGAAGTAGAAGCCATCTGCGACCGTGTGGTGATTATCAATCGAGGAAAAATCGTGGCGAATGGCACACTTTCCGAACTCAAACAAGGCGGAAAAGGTATTGAAGATGTTTTCCGTGAATTAACTGCGTAAAAGTGAATGACGAATGAATCGAATTACGAATATGTTAGTTCACCATAAAAAACTAAGTCCAATAATCTTACAAATCTTATAATCCTGACGAATGCTCGAAATTTGTAGTTTTTCATTAGAATCGTGCCTGACTGCTCAAAAAGCAGGTGCTGGTCGTGTTGAATTATGTGGTGGAATGTTTGAAGGTGGCACAACGCCTTCGGCTGGTTTAATAAGTTTGGCTCGCCAAAATCTGACTATCAAATTATACGTCATGATTCGCCCTCGTGGTGGAGAATTTTGCTATTCTGATGCCGAATTTGAGGTAATGAAGGCCGATATTCAAACCGCCAAAAATCTCGGTGCCGATGGCGTAGTTTTTGGGATTTTGAACCCCGATGGAAGAGTTGATAAAAAACGCACTACTGAACTCGTAAATTTAGCTGCTCCGCTCAAAGTGACTTTCCACCGAGCATTTGATGTAGCCAACGACCCCATTCAAGCCTTAGAAGATATTATCGACTGCGGTTGCGAAAGAATCCTTACTTCTGGACAGAAAAATACTGCCATCGAAGGAATTGATTTACTGAAAATTTTGGTAGAAAAATCTCAAAATCGCATCGAAATAATGGCTGGAAGTGGTGTTTCTGCTCAAAATGCACAGCAATTCTTGAATATTGGTGTTCATGCTCTACACATGACGGGGAAAGGAAGCCAAGAAAGCAAAATGGTTTTCCGAAAGCCCGATGTGAGCATGGCAAGTGCCGCACTTACCAACGAATACGAAATTTATGAAGCCGATTTTGATAAATGCAAAGCGGTGGTTGAAATCCTAAAAAAATAGGCATACGCCAAAACGTATGCCTATTTTATAACTCTGAAATATTATTGTAGAACGTTTACTATACTTTCTACTATTGTCCATTGACTATCGACAGTGGACTATTTACTTCTTCTCAGCCAATTCTGTGATTTTTTGGTGAATCATCACTTGGTTCGACATGATTTTCGAGAAACCTCTTACATCATCGCCACTCCAAGCATTATTCATTTCGCCGTAGCTACCAAATACTGGCGACATCAAATCGTAGTCAGATTTAATACCCAATAATTGGAAATTGTATGGTGCTAAATGCACACGAACTTCACCACTTACGTGCGACTGCATACTTTCTAAGAATTTCTCAATATCACGCATCAAAGGTTCTAAAAATTGTCCTTCGTGGAGCATCATTCCGTACCATTCGGCCAAGTTTTGCTTCCAATATTGTTGCCATTTCGACAATACGTGTTTTTCGAGTAAATGGTGTGCTTTGATGATAATCAACGGTGCTGCCGCCTCGAAACCTACACGGCCTTTGATACCGATGATAGTATCACCCACGTGAATATCACGACCAATGCCGTAAGGTGAAGCTAATTCTGATAATTTACGAATGGCATCAACTGGGTTTTCAAAACTTTCGCCTGCTACACCTTTCAATTCTCCGTTTACAAATTGTAGGGCAATTTCTTCTGTACCAGTTTTTGAAACTTGCGTTGGGAAGGCACTTTCTGGTAAAAATTCATACGAATTTAAAGTTTCTTTACCACCAACCGAAGTCCCCCACAAACCTTTATTGATTGAGTAAGCCGCTTTGTGCCACTCACGTACCACACCTTTCGACTTCAAAAATTCGATTTCGGCCTCACGAGATAATTTTAAATCTCTAATTGGCGTAATGATTTGTGCATTGGGCAATACGATTCTGAAAACCATATCGAAACGCACTTGGTCGTTTCCTGCACCTGTACTTCCATGAGCTACGGCTTCGGCTCCGATTTGCTTGGCATACTCGGCAACCGCAACTGCCTGAAACATACGCTCGGCACTCACTGAAAGCGGATAAGTATTATTTTTTAGGATATTGCCATAAACCAAATAACGAATACATTTTTGGTAATATTCATCAACCATACGAGCGGTGTAGTGGTTTTTTACTCCCAATTCGTAAGCTTTGGTTTCAATATCCTTCATTTCTGCTTCCGTAAATCCACCCGTATCAACCAGTACTGAGTGAACTTCATGACCTAATTCTTCGGTCAAATATTTTACACAAAAAGAGGTATCCAAACCTCCACTGTATGCCAAAACAACTTTCATAAGCCCAAACCCGCCCCAAAACGAGCGTATTTTTTAGAGTTCAACAAAATTTCACGCAAAAATAGGATTTATTAATGTGAAATCTCGAATAATATTTAAAATTATTGTACTATTCAAATAAAACTAATTTTGAGTGATTGAATGATAGAATGTTTTGATTTTAAGTAACATTTATTCTGTCATTCATTCATGCACTCATTCAAAATTATCGTGGAACGGTAAAATACATAATCGTACCGATGCACGAAAAGACAATATTGGGCAACCAAACAGCCAACATCGCTGGCATATTGCCAGATTCGGCAATGCCTTTCGACATAATGAAGAACAAAATATAAACAAATGCCAGCACAAACCCGATGGCAATCTGAAAACCAACTCCACCACGAGCTTTTCGTGCCGATACAATTAGGCCCATCAACGATAAAATAATTACGGCAAAAGGCGTAACGATTCGTTGATAAAGCTCAATTTCAAAAGATTCAATTCCCTCCGCCCCTCGACTCCGAATTAACTCAATTCGTTGGCGTAATTCAGGAATCGTAAAGGTTTCGTAAACGTTACGGTCACTTTCAAAATCACTCGGTGAAAGATTAATGAGCGTATCTTTTGAAGCGGTATTATAAATAAGTTTATCTTTCATGATGCCCAGCGTACGAATCTTATAGTCAGAAATTTTCCAACGTTTGGTGCTGTCATTCCATTCGATTCGTTTGGCTGAAAGTTTTTCAATGAGCTTATTATTAGCTATTTTTTCAAGCGTAAAATCGTAGCCAGTTTTGGTTTCGTTGTTATAACTCGACATGTAGGCGTAGGTATTCGGTGCAACAGCCGTATGAAAATCTCGGTCGGAGAAATAAAACTTATCATTGATGTAAGTAGCCTCAAAACCTAATCTAATTTTATTGGCTTTGGGTAAAATCCAGCCAACCATTACAAACGAAAGTACTGCCACCATTGATGAAGCAATAAAATAGGGGAGCATCAACCTCCGAAAACTCGTGCCACTACTCAAAATAGCTACGATTTCGGTATGAGCTGCCATTTGAGCCGTGAAGAAAACCGTCGAAATAAAAATCATCAACGGACTAATGTAGTTGGCCCAATAAGGAGCAAGATTTGCATAATACGAAAGCAAAATTGCTCGCATCGGAGCGTTTTTCTGAATAAAATCATCGTTTTTTTCTACGAAGTCAATCACCATGATGATAAGCACGATAACCAAAACCGCAAAAAAGTAAGTTTTCAGAAAACGCTTAATTAAATATTTATCGAGAATATTCATAACAGCCCCCCGCCAACCCATCGGACTGCCGAAACATCGGATTGCCCTAAAGGGGAGCTAAGGTTTTTATTTTTTAATTTTATACAAAGATACAGATTGTAGGTTTGTGAATGGCTTTATTAAGAAGTATTAACAAAAATCATTCGATTCCTTGATTGACCAGTACAAAATTTTCTTGAAAAAGTATAAAATACTGTTTTTTTTAAACAAATGAGTAGCTTATTACGTTTTCACAAAAAACCAAAAAATTCAATAATTATGCTAAAAATCACAAAAACATTCTTTTTCAGTATTTTATTTTTCTCTCTAATCAACTCAAACCTTTTTGCTCAAAATGCTGATGCCATATTAGGCGTTTGGAAAAATGGTGAAGGAACGGGAATGGTGCAAATTTATAAAAAAGGTGATAAATACTTTGGTAAATTAGTTTGGCTGAAAGTACCCAACGACCCTGATGGTAAACCACGAACCGATATCAACAATCCTGATGCGAAATTACACAGTCGCCCATTGAAAGGCTTAGAAAACCTAAGAGATTTCACTTTTAAAGGTGATAATAAATGGGAAGATGGTAATATCTACGACCCCAAAACTGGTAATGATTATTCGTGCGAAATGAAATTGGTTGATGAAAATACACTCGAAGTGAGAGGATACATCGGTGTGTCGCTTTTTGGAAGAACTGACGTTTGGAAACGTCAAGTAAAAAAATAATTGTGGAGCGAACCGAGCGTCGGCGGCCGACGCTCGGTCGCATCCTGTTCGCATAGACAAAGCGGTGTTGTTATTTTTGAACAACACCGCTTTTATTTTTATGGACTAACCAAATTTATACTAACATTAAAATAAAGCGGATTACCAAGCGAATTTACAATCAACGGTTTTTCGTTTTTCACTGGATTTTGGGTCGAGAAACCATCAAAACGCCAATTATATCGCCAGCCAGCCTGTGCCGAAAGCCACACAAAGCCTGCAAGTTTCTTCTCGAAAGTAATTCTTGGTTTCATTTCTCCTCTACGCAAATATACATCCTGCCCAGTAGTAGCATCCTGCCCAGTATTGGCCACAAAAAAAGTATTTCCCTCAATTTCATAGCCCAACAATAAATACGAACTCGGACTAAAATTACGACGAACGTTAAATTTAGCAGGAAGAATTGTCTCGATACCCCATTTCTGATTAAACGTACGGTTGAGTAAAATCACAGGAATGTGCAATAGCTGTCCCGCACGATAAGTTCGAGTCACACCTACGCCCCACATGAGGTTGTCGTTTTTCTTCCAACCATAAATAGCCGTTCCGCTGTAAGTCATTCCTTTGGCATCTAAATCGCTTAAATTTCTATAATTTCCATTAAGGTCGGCATTGGCCTGAATAATCATAAAACGCTTATTATCAAATGGTTTGAATACAGTTGCATTAACACCTGTACTATTCAAAGCTCTGATACGGCCATAGAAGTTCGAGTTTTGTGGTTTTTCAAGTTTGGCCGATGTGTTCCAAAAATTTAGCCCTAAATTCAGTATAAAATTTGACCTTGAAATAACAGGCGTGTTCAATCCGAGTCTGATACCTCCAAATGAATTAACATGAGTACTGGCAATGGAATTTTTAGCAGCATTTTCGGAACTCAAATGAAATGGAAACTGTGCTTCATAGCCAATAGATATAAGTTTAGTAGGTGATAAATAACTCACTTTCTGCGTACAAAAAGTTCGGATATCTTTATTATCAGCATCGCCGAAATCATCAAAATTTATTTCCTCGGTATTTGTTTTAGTGGTATCCGTTTGGGCAAAAGCCAAGCCATTTAATAGTAAAATGGCCAATAAAAGACAGTTTTTTCTCATAAAAATATTTTAGTGTTGGATGAAAACAGGTAATTGATATAATTATTTTGTTAGAAGATATAACAATTCATATCAAACTTTGTTTTGAATATCAACACCCAAATACGATAGCCTTAGTAAAGTGTCTATTCTTCGATACTTACCAACAAATTTTTTGCTACTTCATTACTCACAAAAATGGTATTTTTACCATCAAGTAAAATGCTATATGATTTGTCAAAATCACTTATTTCCAAAACCTTTAGGTCGCAGCCAAGTGTAATCTGTTGTTTATCAAGATGTTGTAAAAAAGCTGGTGAATGCACCGAAACACCCATCATCACCACCGATTGATTGAGTGGAATTTCAGAAAGTTTCAGATAGCTTACCGAAGGCATTTTACCTTTCGCATCAGGAATCGGGTCGCCATGAGGGTCAAATTGTGGATTTCCTAAGAAATTATCTAAGCGTTTAGTTAATTCTTTCGAGTCGATGTGTTCGAGTTGCTCGGCAATGTCATGAATTTCGTCCCAGCCGAAACCCAGTTTTTCTACCAAAAAAACTTCCCAAAGTCGGTGTTTTCTAATCACACCTAAAGCAATTTGCTCGCCTGCAGCGGTGAGCGTAACGCCCTGATACTTACGATAATTGATATAGTTTTTCTCGGCCAGTTTGCGTAGCATATCCGAAACCGAGGCAGCTTTGGTCTGCGTGTGTTCAGCCAACTGATTGGTACTCACCTCATTACCGTTGTGTCGTTCGGTAAGTAAATAGATGATTTTTAAATAGTTTTCTTCGGTAAAAGAGATAAGTTGATTGTCCACAGTTGATAGTTTAAAAATAGTCGATTGCCGCTACTTGGCAGCCGTAGTTCTACAAAATTACATTTTTAGTCTAATCAAACAAAATTTTAGACTAATCTAAAAATATATTTTGATTGGCAAATTTTTTGTTTTATGTTTGTATTGAAAATTGTGGATTTGCAACAAATGGAAAAAAACATCGACATAAAAAATAAAGCGTGGCGTTCGACAACGAGTAGTCTTTCATTACCCGAGGTTCACGGCAGCATAGAAGTACATACAAAAGGTAGTTTTTGGAAAAAAATGTCGGCCTTCATCGGTCCAGGTTTGATGGTTGCCGTTGGCTACATGGACCCTGGCAACTGGGCTACTGACATTGCGGGCGGAGCAAAATTTGGTTACACACTGCTCTCAGTTATCCTGATTTCTAATCTTTTTGCGATGCTTTTGCAGCATTTATCGCTCAAATTGGGCATTGCTACGGGCAGAGATTTAGCACAGGCGTGCCGAGATTCGTACTCAAAACCAGTTTCATTTATCCTGTGGATTTTGGCCGAAGTTGCCATTGCCGCCTGCGATTTGGCCGAGGTTATCGGAGCGGCCGTTGCCTTAAATTTGCTCTTTAATATTCCGCTCACTTACGGAATTCTGATAACAGCCATTGATGTAATTTTTATCTTATTCCTCCAAAACAAAGGTTTTCGTATTATTGAAGTAATTGTTGGAGGTTTAATTCTGATAATTTTGCTTTGTTTTGGGTACGAAATTTTAGCGTCTAACCCTGATTTTGTGGCAGTTACAAAAGGACTTGTACCAAGCAGCCAGATTGTAACCAACCCCGAAATGCTCTATATTGCCATCGGTATTTTGGGAGCGACCGTTATGCCGCATAATTTGTATTTACATTCAAGTATCGTACAAACCCGCAAGATAGAAGATACGCCAGCCGCCAAACGCAGTGCTATCAAATATGCCACTATTGATTCTACGGCTTCGTTGTTTATTGCGTTCTTTATCAATGCCGCTATTCTGATTATGGCCGCTGCCACTTTTCATTTTACAGGAAACAAAGAAGTGGCCGATATAACCGACGCCTATATGTTGCTCGACCCAATTTTGGGTGTAAAATTGGCAGGGCTTTTCTTTGCTGTCGCACTATTGGCGGCGGGACAAAACTCTACACTCACAGGTACGCTCGCAGGACAAATTATAATGGAAGGTTTCTTGAATATTCAACTAAAGCCGTGGCTCAGAAGGTTGATAACAAGACTTTTAGCTATCGTTCCAGCATTAATTGTGGCAATCATTTATGGAGAAAAAGGAACTTCTGATTTGCTGGTTTTAAGCCAAGTAATATTATCCTTGCAGTTGAGTTTTGCGGTTGTACCTTTGGTAATGTTTACATCAGATAAACTAAAAATGGGCGAATTTGTAAACCCAGCCTACATAAAATACACCGCTTGGGTAGTTACAACAATTATTATTGCTTTGAATAGTTATTTATTGTTTGATACGTTGTTTTGAGGAGGGAAATATTCTTTTTGTAGTAGAGATAGGGCAATGCCCTGTCTTTACTTTTACAGGATAATTACAAAGTATGAAGTATTGGTTCTGGGTTGGTAAGTAAAGGAATTGATGGTAAACCAAGACGTAAATCAAATATCTTTAAGGAATAATCCTTCATATAGGAGTTAAACTCATTTCCAAAAATATCAGTATATTTAGCTCCAATTTCTATACAATTTGAAGTATTTTCAAGTAATAATGTTTGATGAATATACATCGAGTAGCATCGGTATCCCCAGCATTTATACTTATCTTTGTCACCCTGTACTTTTTGATTTACAAATACTTTAACATTTAAAGCAGCTCCTCTTCCAATATTCGTAACTTCATATATTGACTCTTTGGTTTTACTAAAAGCTAAAATGGGTTTTTCTAAGGCTTCAATCTGTTTTTCTTTTTCCTCTATTTGTTCATCTTTCTTTAAATTGTACTTATAAATCAATTCAGAAAAGTATATGAAAACAAATAAGTTCGCAAGTGATATAAATGCAGCAAAGAAAGTGGCAAAATTTGACCAATCGGATGTTTGCTTACTTTTTATTGAAAAAGTTAAGAAGTAAATGACGATAGGAGCGACAATAATAATAGCAAGAAAGGCTAATATAAGTATTGGCTTGTTTTTAAAAGTGGGTGTTTTTTTCATTAATATGACTGAAATATCTCTAAAGTACTCATAGGCTTTTTCTTTAAAATACTCCTTGGTTTTAACTTTATAACTATCATAATTTATATCCAAATTTAAAGAAAAAATCTAATCAAAATCTTTAGTTAACGCATTTTATTCGCAAAACCAACTTTCAATAATCCTGTCTATCTTGTAATCTTTATAATCGTGCTAAAAATAATTATTAAAAATTAATTGTATAATTGACACTTAATAATTTACTTCGCATCATATTTCCGAACAAAACCAATAAAAATATTACCATCATGTCAAATCTTAAAGTAACTCTTGGCCAAAAAGAGTATTTTCCGTTTATCAAAGAAGCAATCGCTTACGAAGGAAGAGAATCAAATAACTATTTAGCGTTTAAATATTACGATGCAAACCGTGTGGTAGCTGGCAAAACAATGGCTGAACACTTACGTTTTGCAACTGCTTACTGGCATACATTCTGTGGTAATGGCGGCGACCCATTCGGTCCAGGAACAAAAATATTCCCTTGGGATGTAGCTTCAAGCTCAATGGATGCTGCTAAACAAAAACTCGATGCAGCATTTGAGTTTATGACAAAACTCGGAACGCCTTACTACTGTTTCCACGATACTGATATTGCTCCAGAAGGAAATTCTCAAGCTGAATTTCAGAAAAATTTAGAAGAAATCGTTTCTTTAGCAAAACAAAAGCAAGCAGAAAGTGGCATGAAATTGCTTTGGGGAACTGCCAACTTGTTTTCGCACAAGCGTTATATGAATGGTGCTTCAACAAACCCTGATTTCTCGGTAGTAGCTCACGGAGGTTTTCAAGTGAAAAACGCTATTGATGCTACTATTGCTTTAGGTGGTGAAGGTTATGTATTCTGGGGAGGTCGTGAAGGTTATATGTCTTTGTTGAACACAAATACTAAGAAAGAAATCGACCACTTGGGTCAGTTCCTTACAATCTCACGTGACTATGCACGTTCACAAGGATTTACTGGTAAATTCTACATTGAGCCAAAACCTTGCGAGCCATCGAAACACCAATACGATTACGATGCTCAGACTGTAATCGGTTTCTTGCGTCAGTATGGTTTGGATAAAGATTTCCAATTAAACTTAGAGGTAAACCACGCTACTTTAGCAGGTCATACGTTTGCTCATGAATTGCAAATGGCGGTTGATGCAGGTATGTTGGGAAGTATCGATGCTAACCGTGGAGACTACCAAAATGGTTGGGATACAGACCAATTCCCGATTGATTTATATGAATTAACGGAATCAATGTTGATTATCGTTGAGGCGGGTGGATTCAAAACGGGTGGTATCAACTTCGATGCGAAGACTCGTAGAAACTCAACTGATTTAGAAGATATTTTCATTGCTCATATCTCAGGAATGGATGCGTTTGCACGTGCACTGTTGATTGCAAACGATATTCTTGAAAAATCGGAATACAAAAAACTTCGTGCGAATCGCTACGCTTCGTTTGATAACGGAGATGGTGCTGCTTTTGAAGCTGGTAAATTAGGTTTAGCTGACTTGCACCGCATTGCATTGGCAACTGGCGAGCCTCAACAAATCAGCGGTAAGCAAGAATTATTTGAAATGATTATCAATCAGTACATATAATTCAATTGGAAATTGAGAATTGAAAATTATGTTTGGTCTAAACTTTAAATAATTCTCAATTCTCAATTTCCAATTCTCAATTAATATTTCACCCCATTTTTCTCCAAAATTCCTTTCGCATTAGCGTTGCCTTCTTTGGCTGATTTTATGTACCATTCGGTAGCGGTTTTTATATCTCCACGAGCTACGTAGTTTATTCCAATATTATATTCGTATTCGCCAGTATTATCTCGTTCTGCTCCTTTTTTCCAGTATTCAATGGCTTTATCATCTTGCTTGACGTCAACGTACGTCACACCAATATTGCGGTAAGCCGTCAAATAATCGGGATTTTTAGTCAGTAAAGAGTCTAATTCCTTTATTTCTTGGTCAAATTTCTTTTCGAGTCTGTATGTGTAAGAATGGTTTAAGTAAGCATCCCAAAGCTGCGGATTTAGCTTAATCGCATCATCAAAAACTTTGCGAGATTCCTCAAATCTATTCAATCCCGTAAGCGATAAGCCCCAAACATTCAGATATTCGGCATTTTTGGGTTCGTTAGCTACGGTTTCACGGTAATATTTTTCGGCTTCTGCCATATTTCCTAAACGATAATGTGCTGTTCCCAATAACCAGTTTGTGCGGTTGGTTTTGGGTAAATACTGCGTTGCTCTTTCAAAATATTTAAGGGCAGTTTTACTATCGCCTTCATCCAAAAACATTGAACCGATTGTTCGGCAAACATCACCATTCTTAAAACCACCATCATCGGCACGCATTAAATAGCCTTTCGAGGTCGGAAATTCTTTATTTTCTAAGTAATACCAGCCCAAATTACTCAAAATCATGGCATCGTTCGGGAATTCTTTATCGGCAGGAGTGAAGAGTGTCAAACCATTCTTCCAAGTACCTGTTTGTTTGAAACTTAATGCACACAAACCTAAAGCAACGATTGCGAAAACTGGCAAAGCTGCCTTACTTTTTTGGTAGAACCGATTGAAGGCAAGCCCCAATAAAAACAAAGGCCCGATAGATGAAAGGTAATAATAACGGTCGGCCACGATGGCACTACCCACAGGAAACGGAAACTGCAAGACCGTAGAAACAGCAATCAAGAAAAACGCACCTGCCCACCATATACGTTTGTCGTTGCGGCCAAACCATAAGATTGCTCCAACCAGTAAAATCACACCAAGAAAAGCCCCCGAATAGATAGCTGGAAGGCTACCATTGGGTTTTCCTGGGTAAGGATAAAACGCATATAGTTTGAAAGGAATGAGAGTTTTTACCCAATAAAAACAAAATGCGTAGCATGACATCAAGATGCGTTCGCCCAATGTATAAGCCTGAGAAATCACCGAAGTTGCATCGGCACCCGCATCTTTTTGTGCGTGAGTGGCCATGTAGGCAAAAAAGAACGTCAGAACAAAATAAGGGATTTTATTGATGAAAAGCTTCGCATTGATTGGCTTTTTCAAGAAACAATAATCAGTAATAATCAATAAAGCTGGTAAAACCACTGCCATACCTTTCGACAAACACGAGGCCAAAAAGAGTAGGATAGAAACCACATACCATTTTTTGTCTTGGGTTTCATCGAATTTTATGTAGTACCACAAAGAAAGCAATAAAAATATCGTATAAAGTACGTCTTTACGCTCGGCTGCCCACGCTACCGACTCCACATGTAGTGGATGAATGGCAAACAACGCTCCCGTAAAAAATGCTACCCAAAAGCTACCGTTGAGTTTCTGAATAAGCTTAAAAACCAACCAACTATTGAGTGTATGCAAAATAAGATTATCGAGGTGATAAAGCCACGTTTGCTCTTTCACGAGTGCGTACTCAATAGCAAGCGAGAGCATTGTGAGTGGGTGGTAGTTACCCACATGATATTCGGTTAAAAGCCCTTTAAGGTCGAAGTTTTTTACATAATCATTCAGGATAATATAAGGTTTATCGTCCCAAACGAAGGTATTCTGCCATACTGGAAAGTAACTGACAAAAATAAGGGCTGAAAATATGGCTGGAATCCAGCGGCTAAGGTTTTGTTCGAGTGTTGAGCTAATTTGTTGATTAACAGTCTGTTGTTCGACTACAACAGGTTGTCCGATTTCTTTCTTAGCAATGGGTTTTACTGATGATTTTTGCTTTGCCATTTCAATGGGTACTATTAGGTTTCACAAAAATAGTTCAATTATCTTGCCAAAATAAACTGTTTTTGACGCCGAACATCAAAAGAATGGGGCGAATATAGCTGTTTTGTCAAGAAAAATTAAGAACTTTGGCTATTCTTTGGCAAGAATCTTGCGACATAAACACTTGCAATATTTAGTGTTTTTAAGCGTTGGAAAGCTACTACAAAAATTAACAATGAGATTCAAACAAATCGTATATTTAGCTTTGGTTGCTTTGCCGATGTTTTCGGAAGCTCAGAAAAATAGAAAACCTGAAAGCGAAGGCATTTCGGAAAAAGATTTAAAATCGGAAGCGTATTTCGTAGAGGGTATGAAATATTTCATTGCCGAAACTTACGATAAAGCGATTCCATTGTTCAAAAAAGCCGCCGAAGGAAATCCTACAAGTGCGGGTGTAAACTATATGGTTGCAAAGGCATACTACGCTAACAGCGACCTTGCCAATGCGACGGTTTATAGCGAAAAAGCACTCAAACTCGATGATACCAATAAGTTTTATAGAAAGTTTTTGGGCGAAATCTACACTAAACAGAAGCGTTACAAGGATGCGGCTGAAATGTATGAGAAGTTGGCTGATAAATTTCCGCAAGATGTTGACAATTATCTTGATTTATCGAATGTTTATATTTTGCAAGAAAAATTTTCGGATGCCGTTGATATTTACAACAAAATCGAACGTACGATTGGTGTGAGTGAAGAAATCACTCGCCAAAAACAATTGATTTATCTGAAACAAAACAAGCTCGAAAAAGCCATTGAAGAAGGCGACCGCCTGATTGCCTCAGAACCAACTGAACCCGAATATGTGGTGCAACAAGCTCAGATTTTAATCTCGAACGAACGCTACGACCAAGCCATTACGATGTTGAAAAACTCGTTGAAGAAAAATCCAGATTTTGCCGAAGCCCACGTTTTATTGGCCGAGATTTATCGAAAACAAAATGAGCTTACCAAGTGCAATGAAGAACTTCAAGTAGCCTTTGTTAACAAAAATCTTCCTGTTGAGGTTAAATACAAGATTTTGAGTAGCTATATGCTCATGATGAAAGAAGACAACAGCGATAAAACCTTAGAAAGCTTACTGACACTGACACAGGAATTAATCAAACAGTCGCCCAATGAAGCAAAAGGCTACGTAGTTTTGGGCGATTTATTGATGAAAAAAGGCGAAATGGCAGCCGCTCGTGATAATTATGTAAAATCAACGCAGTTCGATAAATCGGTTTTTGAAGTTTGGTTGGCTATTGTTGAGTTAGATGCTAAACTAAATCACGTTGATAGTTTGGCGAAACATTCAGAAGAAGCCATTGAATATTTTCCGAATCAATCGTTTTTTTGGTATCACAATGGTTTTGCCAATTTTGTTAAAAAAGATTATCAAAAAGCCGTTTCTTCGCTCGAAGAAGCAAGAAATCTATCGGTGGATAATGCTGAATTGGGCAAGCACGTAAATGCACTTTTGGGCGATACCTATAACGAATTAAAAAAATATGCTAAATCGGACGAAGCATACGAGGCGGTTTTGAAAACCGACCCTGACTATGAACACGTACTGAATAATTACAGTTATTATTTGTCGATGCGTAAGGATAAACTCAGCCGAGCAGTGCAGTTATCAACTCGTTTGACTGATAAGTTTGGCGATAATGCCACCTACCTCGATACACACGCATGGGTGCTTTACACCATGAAAGAATACCAAAAAGCACGTGAATTTCTGGAGCGTGCCATAAAGCAAGAAAAAGGTGTAAGCGGCACAATCGTTGAGCATTATGGCGATGTTTTGTTTCAGCTTGGCGAAAAAGATAAAGCCATAGAACAATGGAAAAAAGCTCGCTCAATGGGCGAAAATAGTAAAAATATTGATAAAAAGATTCAGTCTGGGGCTTTGATTGAGTAAGTCAATCGTCCACATGTTGGCAGTTCACAGGATTTTGAATGGAGAAATAAACTAACCATAAAATGTCAAAATATTCTTTTCTGATACTTAGTTTTTTTGTGATTCTTTTGGTTTCATCGTGCAAGCGACACAAGATGCACAAAAAAGAGATTGTTGCCGTTGATACGCTGGACTCTCAAATGATGAGAACCGAAAAACCAGTTTTACTTACCGAAGAGGTTGCAAAAGTAAAACCCTCTAAAGATGTTCCCGTTGTTGCTAAAATTGACGTAAAACCCGCCGAAATTGATTTCAACTATCTCAATATTAAATCAAAGGTAAATTATGTCTCGACAGGCAGTGAAGAGCAGAGTTTTCCAGTAAACATTCACATCAAGAAAGACAGTATCATTTGGTTGTCGATTGTAGTTGGGTTGGAAGGAGCAAGAGGAATTATCACCAAAGATTCGGTTATTTTCTTAGACCGTTTGCATCGCACGTATTACAAATATGATTTTGCGAGTTTGAGCAAACAGTTCAATTTTAATATTAATTATGACCTCGTTCAGTCTATTTTGATTGGAAATATGCCAATCAAAAAACGTGAAACCGATGTCGTGGAGAAGCAAGAGGGTAGCTTTGTGATAAAACAAAAAGAAGGTTTTGTCAGCATTGAAAATAGCATTGCCGAAGCTAATCTGAAACTTCAAAAAGTAAATGCCAGCGATGAAACGGGCGATAGCAAAATGGAAATTGATTATTCTAATTTCCTGGCTATCACCGATTTGATATTCCCGCAGGATATTAGAGCTAAGATTGATGCCAAAAAAGATGGTAGGGTTGTGCAAACTTCCATAAATTTGCAACATAATAAGATTGAAGCCCTCGACCAAAGCCCAGGTTTTGCATTTAGTATTCCGAAATCTTATGTGCCTAAATAAACGCTTCGTCTGTACCGAATGTCTGACGAAATAAAATCTTCCTTACCCGTAATGGCTCTTAGAACCTTTATCTATTTTTTTATTGGCGTTTTTGTGATAAGTACGCTTTCGGGTACTGACACTTTTGCTCAACGCAGGAAAAAGAGCAGAGCTCAACTCGAAAACGAAAAGCGAAGAAACCTCGAAAAAATTGCCGAAACCAAACAAGCACTTGAAAGTACCAAAGAAAAGAAAGAAGTAACGGTCGGAAAAATCAAGGCAATCAAAGAACAGATTTCGTCGCAAGAAGAGCAAATTGGCCTCATGGAGCAAGACATGGAGCTGATTGATATGGAAATGCAAGACATTATTGGAGCAAAACAAGGACTTGAACAAAAACTCGATACCCTTCAACGAGAATATGCTGCCATGCTTTATGGAGCATCAAAAATTAGTGGAAAAGTAAATCAGCTTAGTTTTTTATTCTCATCATCATCGTTCAATGACCTCATAATGAGGTATAAATATCTTCAACAATATACCGATAACCGAAAGTCGCAAGTAGCACAGATGATGAAAGTGGTGGCTTTATTGCGTGAACGACAAGCAAACTTAGAAGGGAAAAAATCAGATAAAAAACGAATAATTTCGGCAAAACTGACCGAAGCTCAATACCTCGAACAACTCAAAAGCCGTCAGACAGAAATGGTGGGAGAGTTATCTAAAAAGGAAAAGGATTTGAGAAAAGAGATTGAGGCGACAAAAAAATCGGTGAGTAAACTCGAATCTTCTATTGCGGCTGTGGTAGAACGGGAGATTGCCCGTAAGAATCGTGAACGAGAATTGAAACAAGACCGAGAAGCAAAATTGGCTAAAAATAAAGTAAAGAAACCAATAATCAAGAAAGCTACTAAAGATTTAGACGATGAAGAAACCGCTCTCGGAAAATCTTTTGCTGCCTCAAAGGCACGTTTGCCGTGGCCCGTTCAGCGAGGTTTTATTTCGGATAGATTTGGTATAAAAGAACACCCAGTTTTAAATGGTGTTTTGATAAACAATAATGGTATTGATATTCAGACTTCGGCCAGTGCTACCGTACGTTCGGTTTATGCAGGAGAAGTAAAAGACATAACGGAGATTCCTGGACTTGGTAATGTTGTCTTGATTCAGCATGGTGAATATTTCACGGTTTATGCCAATTTAAAACAGATTTTTCTATCGGTAGGACAAAAAGTAGGGGCAAAAGAAACCATCGGAACTGCGGGTGAGTCGGGTGGTGCAACTGAAATAAATTTTCAAATTTGGCACAATAGTCAGCATCTAAACCCTGAAGGGTGGCTTATTCCGAGATAACTTGAGATAATCATTTAACGTTGGCAAGGTTTTAAACCTTGCCAACGTTTTTAAACATAATATTCTATGTCTGTACATAACGAAATTAAGCGTATCACCACGCATACGCTCCAAGAAATGAAACGCAAAGGCGAGAAAATTGCCTGTTTGACTTCGTATGACTATTCGATGGCAAAAATCGTCGATGCGGCGGGTGTTGAACTTATTTTAGTGGGAGATTCGGCCTCAAACGTCATGGCAGGTCACGAAACTACACTGCCAATTACGCTTGATAACATGATTTATCACGCACAAGCCGTTGTGAAGGGGGTAAAAAGAGCCTTAGTTGTGGTTGATTTGCCCTTTGGTTCATACCAAGGAAATTCGGAAGAAGCTTTGCGTTCGGCCATCAGAATCATGAAAGAGTCGGGCGGACACGCTGTAAAATTGGAAGGTGGAATTGAGATAAAAGAATCTATCGAACGTATTTTAAGTGCGGGTATTCCAGTGATGGGCCATTTAGGACTTACGCCACAATCTATCTACAAATTCGGGACGTATGCCGTGCGTGCCAAAGAAGAAGAAGAAGCCGAACAGCTCATGGCTAATGCTAAAATGCTCAATGACGTAGGTTGTTTTGGAATGGTTTTGGAGAAAATTCCAGCCAACCTTGCTAAGGAAGTAACAGAATCAGTCGCCATTCCAACCATCGGAATTGGAGCAGGAAATGGTTGTGATGGTCAAATTTTGGTCGTACATGATATGTTAGGTATCAACAAAGATTTTTCACCTCGTTTTTTACGTCGTTATGCAGATTTGCATACAATTATGACTGAAGCCGTGATGAATTATACAAAAGATGTGAAATCATCCGATTTCCCGAACGAAAAAGAGTCTTACTAAGAATATTTACTCAAACTTGAACCAAAATATTTGCAATAGTGTTGCATTAATACTTATATTTGCAACACTATTGCAGTCAAAAAACTGCTCCTAATAACTTTTCAAGTTTTCTATGCGGAAAATATTCACTCATTACCATACACTTAATAAAGTTGGCTTATGGCTTTCGGTGCTTTGCACGATTCATTGCTTGGCGATGCCTTTTTTGATGACTGCCTTACCATTTTTGGGAGAAAGTTTTTTAAGCGAAAAGTCAGAAATGTATTTAATTGGTGCAAGTGCCGTTTTGGCCATTTTCTTATTGATTAAAGACTACCGAAATCATCAAAATCCTTTGCCTCTTCGACTTTTAGTTATCGCTCTTTGCTTCAATGTTGCAGGTCTATTCTTAGCCAAAGGTTCATACGAAACTCTTTTCAATGTTACGGGGGCTTTAGTGATGGCATTGGCCTATTACATCAACTGGAACTCTCATCGCCGTGCTTGTCATTCTCATTAATTAGGTCGTTTGTAGTAATAATCTAAGGGGTTTGCGTAGATAAATTCGTATTTTGAACATTCGAGCCATTTTTTAGGGCTAATAATCTTAAATGGTTGAGGCTCGGTAGGAACTACAAATTCGGGCATTTCGAAGCCCAGTTCTTCGCAGTTTTTAGCGTAAATTTCTTTTCTTGTGGGGTGAATTGGCGAAACAATATTGAAGGTTTCGTTCCAAATATTGTTTTCAATGATTGTTTCGATAATCTTGATTACATCATCACGATGCACATAGTTTACTTGAATATCGCCAGTTGTGAGACCTTTCCAACCCGCAAAATATTTGGCAGGAATTCGGTCGTAACCCATTAGTCCGCCGCAGCGTAGAATTGTTAGATTAATCGAAGATTCTTTCCACAAAGCAAGTAATAATTTTTCTGCTTTGACCATCGTCGGGCTGGCCGATTGCTCGGGTGTAATCACATCTTCTTCAAATACTTCTCTATTCAATTCGGGGTAAACAGAAGTTGAACTTGTATAGATTATATTTTTGATGGAAGATGTTTTTATGTGCGTAATCAAATTAGAAATTTGCTCTACGTGGGCATCAACTTTTTGTAAGCTGATGCGTGGTGGAATGTTTATTAACAGGGTTTCTGAATTCAGAAAGTTATCCACATTTTCGCCAACAATTTGTGGATTAAGTTGAATACGAAAAGCGTTAATGCCATTTTCAGATAAAATAATTAACTTTTCCTCCTTAGTTGTACTTCCTTTGACTGAATAACCTTTCTCTGAAAGGTGTCTCCCGAGCGGTAATCCTAACCAGCCGCAACCCAAAATACTTATTGATTTACTCATTTGTTTGCTTCGTTTTGCTGCTTTTCTTCACTTTCTAATTCAAAAATCTTAACATCGACCACAAATCTAAACCAAAGGGCTTGTAGAAAGTGGAAAATCATGCCTTCTTTGCCATCAAGAATACCGAGTTGAATAAAATATCGGTGGAAAAAATAGATAAACGGACGCACAAAAAGTGGCATATCCCACCAGATTTTCTTCAAAAATGCCACTCGTTGGTCGGGGTTGCCGAAGAATTTGGGTTGAATTGTCTGATTACGTAATTGTTTCTTTCTTTCGATTTCTTCACGAGCTACTTGGTCGCTGTATCGGTTGTGTTTTTCAATCCAAAAACTGATGCGGTTTTCCTTTAGGTTTTCTTCTTTCAAATATCCTTTGTCCCAAACAATATTTTTGCCTTCGGCCACAAAACGGTGGTCCATATTTTCATTAAGGTCGGAAAACCCCACACCCGTGCGAAACATTTTCATCAGATATTTCGGAAAATATCCTCCGTGTTTGAGCCAGCGACCCTTAAAATAGTTTTTTCGATTAAAGAAAATTCCGTTGACATCGGCTGGTGTGTTTGAATCCTTGAAGTTTTTCAGCATCTCCAATAATTCGGGCAGCACAATGTGGTCGGAATCAAGGCCGATTGTCCAAGGGGTTTTTACTGGGAAGTTCTTTAGAGCAAAATCCCATTGTTTTGGATGATTTTCGAACTTATTATATTTAACGATTGCTCCATAACTTGCTGCAATTTCGAGTGTTCGGTCGGTGCTTCCTGAATCAAGTATAAACGTTTCGGCATTGAGTTCTTTGATAGACTCAAGTAATCGAGGAAGGTGCTGCTCTTCGTTGAAAGATAATATGATAATAGAAAATTCGGTATTCATGAGAGGAAATTTAGAAGGAAGATTTCGCTTGCGAGTCTTCCTTAACATTAGTCTATGTTTTTCTTCGATTTGCCAAAGCGAATGCCCAAACTTGTACGTTCAGAAACGACGATTCCAAGCACAAAAAGCATGGTTAGTAATAGATGAAATGGAATCGAGAATAGTAGATTATCAATTTTGATTTGCCAAGAAATAACAATAAAGATTGCTGCAATAACTAAATAAGTAATAACAGAACTAATGTCATACGGAATTGGGTAGTGTTTTTGCCCGTAATAATAGCAAAGCACCATCATGATAAACGATGAAATAGCAAATGTAATGGCACAGCCAACATAGCCCAAAATCGGAATCAGAATGATGTTTAGAATAACCGTAATGACCATTCCGATGATGGTAAAATAGGTGCCAAAATAGGTTTTATCGCTCAGTTTAAACCACATGGAAATATTTTGGTAAACCCCAATAAACAGATTGGCCAGCAGTAAAATTGGCACTACGATGATACCCGAGCGGTAATTCTTACCCAAAATCAAACTAATTAAATCAATGTTGATACTTACGCCCACCCAAATCAGTACACAAGCAATAGTAAACCATTTGGTGGCGAGAGCGAGCATCGAAGGAGAGTTTTTATCTTCGGCTTTCGAGAAAAAGAAAGGGTCGGCTGCGTAGCGATACGCCTGCACCACGAGTAACATAAAAATCGAAAGTTTATAAACATTTGCGTAGATACTGAAGGCATCGTCGCTCGTAAGACCTTTATAAAACCCTTCGGGAAGTATTTTGATAAACATCAAACGGTCGGCAGTTTGATTAACTGCCCCTGCCAAACCCATGATAAGTAGTGGGTAAGCGTAGATTAGCACAGGCTTGAATTTTTGGAAATCGTAGCTAAAACGGAAGTCGATAAATTCTCTCCACAAAAGCAAAATAGTAATCAAACTGGCAATAAAGTTAGCCCAAACGATATAATCGGGACCGATAGCTGTATTGTAGAAATAATCGGCAAAGGGTTTCCATGATTGAAGGAAAAGTCCTTCGTGGATGTATTTACAAAGCATCAAATAAAAAGCATTTAGCCCGATATTGATGAAAATATTGGTCATACGAATAAATACGAAGCGTTTTGCTCGATTTTCGGCTCGTAATTTTACAAAAGCAATGGCTGCGATAGCATCAGTCGCCAAAATAATGGCAAACCAAACAATGAGGCGTTCTTTACCAGGAAAACCCATCCAGTTGATGATAGGTGTAGCAAAAAAGAAAATAATAAGCGAAAAAATAACACTCGTCAGAATGATGTAAGAGAGTATCAGGTTGAAGTATTCTTGGCGGTTTTCTTTCTTGGCATAGCGGAAAAAAGCCGTTTCCATACCGTAGGTATAGAGAATATTCAATAAAATGACCCAAACGTAGAGCTGATTGTTATCGGCAAGGAGTTTGGGTTGGTCGAAAACACGGGTATGAACCGCCACCAAAAGCCAGTTGAGAAAGCGTCCAACAATACTACTTAAACCATAAAGGGCGGTGTCGCTCGCCAGTTTTTTTACTACACTCATCTTATCATTTTATTTATCACGATTTCACCAAAATATCATTTTTTTGTGTTGGGCTTGATTGCCATCAAGTAATCGTTATTTCTGGCTGCTAAGATAATATCTTCTTTGCCAATTTTTATCTTTTTCAGCCTTCTTACTTGACCTTTAACTGCTAATCCTTGCATTTGGGTAGCTTCAAAGTCGCCTTTTCCTCGATTTATCAATACCGTACCGTAGTCGGCATCGTATCGGCCCATCTGAATATTACACTCATAGAAGTTGCCCATCAGTAGTACATCGGGTAGCGAATCGCCGTTGGCATCAATAATTTGGGCATCGTTATAGGGCGTAAACTGAGCATTGGTTGGAAGTGGTTTGGTCGTGAAATTTCCTTTGCCATCGTTTATCAAAATGGCATTGCTAAAATAATCAGCCTCAAATAATGTGGCCGAATTTAATAAATCTTTGCCCACAATATCGGCAATGCTGGCTTTGGCAAAATCTTTGGCCAATAAGTACTTTTTCTTTGTAACTGGCAATTGCTTGTCAATCTCCAACTTATTGGCAAACGGAATTTCTTTGCCATTTAGGTAATAGGTCAGGATTTGCTCTCTTTTTCCATTTCCGTCATAATCATTCACGTACATGCGTATAGGTTGTGAAGTTGAAGCTTGCAGTCGGCTATTTTGCCCCAGATTTCCCGCCAAAATATCCATATCACCATCGCCATCGAAGTCGAATGGTAGCGTGAAATTCCACCAACCTTTTTCTTGACTTAGGACTTTTTTCGTGAATTTGCCTTTGTTATTTTCAAACATCGTTATCGAATCCCATTCTAAAGCCAACAGTAAATCTTGGTCGCCGTCTTTGTCCATGTCGGCAAAAGTAGCGTTTTTTACTAAACCTGCTTGGGCAAGTTCGGGAGCAATGGCGGCCGTAACATCAGTGAATTTGCCCGTGCCATCATTTTTGAGTAAATACGAATGAGGAATCGTACCATAATCCCACGGCACGGCACGCCCCGAAATGAATAAATCTATTTTACCATCGGCATCAAAATCAATCGGTTTGACTGATGAGGCGGTCATGTAAATACCACTGAAAGCATCGGGTTTTAGCGTAAAATTTCCTTTGCCATCGTTAAGATAAAGTCGTTGGGTAAGGCTTTGTGCTTTACCAAAGAATTCATTTCCGCCTGTAGCTACCACCAAATCAAGGTGAGTGTCGGCGTTTACATCGACAAAAGTAGCATCAACATCTTCGTAAAGGCTATCTTTTTCGATGGCTGGTTGTTTTGTTCGGGCGAATTTACCATCGGTTTTTTGTAGTAAAATTTGGCTTTTAAAATCTCGTGCCGAACCCACAAAAACATCTTCCAGACCATCGTGATTGACATCTGCCACGGCCAAAGCAGGCCCTTCGGTTGACATCATATTAGGAATCAGGATTTCACGGTCAAACTCCACAAAATTGTTTTCTTCGTGCTTAATTTCTAAACCAATCTGTTGGGCAATATTCTGAAACTCCACTGTTTTTGCTTTAGGAGTTAAGGTTTTATAATCAAAAATGGGTAAACCTACCGTGAAGTTGACTTGAATTTTGTTTTTAGCGAAACTTGATTTATCGAGTTTCTGATACGTATTATTTGGCCAAATGATTAAAATGGAATCAATATCGGCCGCATTGCCAAGCCCAACGGTGAGCGGTATTTCCATACTTGATTGGAAACCTCGCACTGGGAATTTTTCGTAAGTGATGGTTTTATCTTTCTTGAAAACTAAACATTTTGTGCCAATAGCATTGAGATTTTGAGCGTCACCTTTGAGCGAAATCGTCAGCGATTTATTTTGTGGGTTGTTTTTATTGGCAAAATTTTCGTAGATAAAAGCTTTTTCGTTGATATTGTTGGTGATAATGTCTAAATCGCCATCATTGTCTAAATCAGCATATACTGAGCCGTTAGAAAATGATAATTTATCGTCGAGAATTTCTGACTCCGCATCCTTGAATGCCAAATTGGCTTGATTAGAAAAGAACTTATTGAAAAGCTTGATTTCGGGCAATTTATCAACCAACGAAACATCCGTTTCATCAAATTTCTTTTCTCTGATTTTTTCTTGAATGACTTCATCGGATGCAAATTTAATGTAGTCGATGTCGTTCATGCGTTTGCCAATGCCGTTCGATACGAACAAATCTTTGTAGCCATCATTATCGAAATCGACAAAGAGCGATGCCCACGACCAATCGGTGGCGTGAATGCCCGCAAACATTCCAATTTCGCTGAAAGTACCGTTTTTGTTATTTAATTGGAGGTTATTTCTCGAAAACTGATGGTTATAGCCTTGTTTTAGTTTGTAATTAAAGATATTGTAGGCATCGTCGCCTTCTGAGCGTTTCAAAATTTCGGGGTCGTTCGGGAGCATATCCAAAGATACAATTTCAGGGAAAGCATCATTATTAATATCGGCAATATCAACACCCATCGAAAACTGGCTCGTGTGCATCATTTGGCTGTTGATTTCGTCCTTGAATCCAGTACCTTTTTGATTGATATAGAGGTAATCGTTTTCATGAAAATCATTACCGATGTACATATCAGGGTAGCCATCTAAATTGACATCGCCCACGCCCACGCCCAATCCATAGCCCAAAACCGTACCGATAATGCCCGAATTTTGGGTTACATCTACGTATCGTGGGTGCGACGAAACTCCCTCTTTAACGGCCATAAATAATTTATCGCCCGCTGTTGGGTGAAACGTTCCATCAAAATTTGCTCTTGCTCCGAAAGTACCATTGCTATGCACCGAGTGATTGAGCATAAACATATCTAAATCGCCATCTAAATCATAGTCGAAAAAGGCCGCTTGCGTGCCGAATCCTCGTAAATCTAAGCCGTATTCTTTCGATAATTCTTCATAAACAGGAATGCCTTCGGGGGTGATTTTCTGACAAACATAGAGCAGATTTTGTCCTTTTAATCCTTCATAATCGCCCACTTGACTGATGTAAATGTCAAGTTTTCCATCTTGGTTAATATCAACGATTGATACGCCAGTTGACCAACCTTTGTTTGATTTAAAATTACTTTTGGCAGTAATGTCTTCAAATTTTAGTCCACCTTTGTTGAGGTAAAGTTTGTTTTCTTTGAGGTTAGACGTGAAGCATAAGTCAACCAAGCCATCGTTGTTTAAGTCGCCAGCTCCAACACCGCCACCGTTGTAGAAATACATATAGTTGAAGATATTCAAATCTTTGCTCGGCACTAAATCATTCGAGAAGTCGATGCCCGTTTGTTTGGGACTCAGTAATTGAAATTTATAGTTTTCGTTTTTTTTGCACGAAAGCAATACCATCGAAAACAAAATTATTATGAAAAACTTTTGCATTACGCGTGAAAATTTTGTGATTTTAAATACTATCGCCTATAAAATACAGTAACCAAATTACTGAAACTCGAAATTATAAGCCAAACTTACAATTGGAGCAGCAAAAATTTGCAATTTATAGGCTTTGTTTACACCATTTTCAGTTTTGAAAAATACTGAATAAACGTTCTTTTTGGCGTAAAGATTATAGACCGTAAATGCCCAACGGGTTTTGTATCGTCGGTCTTTCATGCGTGGATTATAAATATTCCAAGCAAAATCTAAACGATGATAGTCGGGAATCCGTTTGTTGTTTCTTTCATCAAAAAACGGATAAACATTATTGAGGTAATTCACAAAACCAACGGGTTCGGTATAGGGTCGGCCTGTGCTATACATAAACGTAAAGCTAAACGAATTGTGTTTATCGACCGTAATATCAACCGAACTATTGAAACTGTGCGGTCGGTCATAGTTAGAGGCGTACCAATTTCCATTATTTACTCGGTCAATTGGATTTACATTTTCAAAAGTACGGTTAAATGCCCTTGAATATGTATAATTTACCCAACCATTTACTTTACCTTTCTTTTTTGTTACCATAAATTCTACACCATAAGCCTTGCTGATGCCTTGAACGATTTGTGTTTCAGGATATTTTTGCAAAAGAAAATCTGCCCCAGGTTTATAATCTACGATGTTTTCGGTGAATCTGTAATAGCCTTCGAGCGAAATATCATAAATATTATCATTGAACGATTGGTAATAACCCATCGAAATCAATGAGCTGATTTGTGGTTTAATGTGTTGGTCGGAGGTTTTCCAACGAGAAGTCGGAATTGGCGTTGTGGTGTTTGATACAATCTGTAAATACTGACGCATTAGATTATAACCAAACTTCAACGAGGCATTTTCGCTCAGATTATACCGAAGACCAAAACGTGGCTCAAAACCACCGTACGATTTCATTACACTTCCTTTTGCTATTGGAATAGTATCAAGTACCGAATAGTCATCACGGGGTTCGCCTGCGATGTATGTTCGATAATTATTTGGCCCCATTGCCATAAATCTTGAGTACCGAATGCCCATCGAAACAGCCAGTTTTTTAGAAATCTCATACTCATCATCGGCATACCAACCTGCTTCGTTGGCGTACTCGGTTGGTGTTGTGATGTATTTCACACTCACACTTCCATTGGGGTTCAATGTACCAGGCTTGATGGTATATTGAATAAAACTTAGCCCTGATTCTATTTTATGCTTACTCAGCTGATAATTAATGTTCGATTTTAGCTGTTTCTGTAAAAGATTAGATTCTAAACTTACTTCATTGGCTGTTTTTTCGATGTTGATAATTTTGGGCGAATATTGAGCTACCAAAGCAGTGGTTTGGAGATTAAGTTTAGGGTTTATGACGTGCAACCAACGCATCATTCCGTTGTTGGTGTAATGCTTGTAGAATGTCGAAACCCCAATAACGTTCGGGAGGTTTGTCAATAAATTCGTCTGAAAATTATCATAGCTTTTATAGTAAGTGGCCGTTAATGTATTTTTAGGATTCATTTTCCAGAAACCTTTAACAACACCTTCACCAAATTTTGTTCGGATGTCATTCAGTCGGTCAGAGGCAATCGGCAAAAGGAAATCATTAAAAGCGGCCCGCCCAGCGAAGTAAATACCCACTTTATCTTTCACTATGGGTGTTTCTACCATCAAACGATTTGATACGAGACTCACGCCGCCTTTTATCGTGAATTTTTCAAGATTTGGATTTTTGAGTGTGATATCAACTACCGAAGCAGCCCGACCACCATACCGACCTGGAACGTTGCCTTTGTATAAATCTAAATTTGTGACGGCATCGGGTGGAAAAACCGAAAACAAACCAAACATATGCGTTGGGTTGAAAATTGGAGTATCATCGAGCAAAATAAGATTTTGGTCGGTTGTACCTCCTCTGATGTTTACGCCGTTCGAGGCCTCACCTACGCTCGTTACACCTGGAAGCATTTGCATTCCTCGCAGTAAATCTAATTCGCCAAAGGCCGAAGGTAATTTTTGAAAGGTTTTGATATTGATTTGATTGACTCCGAGCAATGGCTGCCGAACGTTTTGGTCGAAACCTTTGGTTGTTACAACTACTTGTTCGAGTTCGTTTTCGACTCTCGTTAGCGAAACATCAATAGTCAGATTGCTTTGTTGCGAAGCAATGTATTTGGAGTAAGATACGTATCCGACATATCGCACATTGAGCGTATGATTTCCTCTCGAAACCGTCAACACAAATTTGCCATTGGCATCGGTTTTTGTGCCGTTTTTAGATTTATTATAGTCCAGCACGATTGATGCTCCTTCCAATGGCGTGTTTGTGACTGAGTCTCGCACTATGCCCGTGATATAAAACTGGGCGTGCGTATGGAAACCAGTAAACAAGAGGGCTATATATAAGTAAAAATGTTTTTTCATTGTATTTGCCATCCTGAGGGTTTAATGGGTGTGCGACTTAGGCTTTTTTTGCAGATTGCCAACGGAATATCAAGACGCTCAACCGAAGATTCTTCGGGTTGGGGGAGGCGGTTGTTTTTTGCAAAAAACAACGCATTTAGTCCTGCACCAGTAGCATTTTTGCGTGTGAGCATATATTTTTGCTCATAAACTGACGAAACCGAGAAATATCCTAAAATTAATTCGTCTGCATCATCTTTGTTATAAACATTGCTTTTGATAGGTGCAGGAGGTGTATCGGCGAGCGTACCCGTATTGATAGATTGGTCTTGAATCAATTTAAAATACCTAAAAGCATTGGGCGACAATGACATTTGTTGGATACTTACCAAGCATTGATTGGATTGATAAAGCGGAATCTGAGCCACCAATTTATTTTTTTGCAGCTGCCCATCAGTGAAAACATCCGAGAAAATATTGATGTCAGAACTGTAAAAAATATCCCAACACGAAGTCCCGCAAGTATAGTCGAAAATATTGTTGTTGTTTAGGGTCAAATCTCGGTAACAAGTGCCATTTTCACCATTTTCATCTTCATACAAATAATATCTACCTTGCGAACACGTTTCGCAATACTTTTGGGTTTCCCATTGCGTCCAACGCCATCTGTAAAAATTTTTTTCGGTTGGAGTGTCTTGAAAATCTATATAAAAATCGTTGGTCGAAATACGTTCCTCGCTGGTTGGAAATTTCTTAATACCTGTCTTATTAAATTGTTCAGAAATCTTACTGATTGCCGAAACAGGTAACATTTTTTCAAGCGGCGATTCGTAAGTTTTACCATTGGAGGTCTGAAACCATAATTGATATGAATTGCCTACTTTTGCTCTAAAATTATCGGGCAAATAATAATAACCTGGCAATGTTTCCTTTAAATCAAGGCTCTGTGTGCCATCAATGATAAGTTTGACGTTTGCACCCGAAACGGGAATCGATTCCTTTTTTTGAGCTAAAATGATGGAGGTAAATTCTGAACTTTTGAACTGTGCATTTTCGGAAGTTCGGAAAATTGTCACGAACTGTGGTTCGTTCAAATCGGTCAATACGCCATCAACAATGATATATCCCTTGCTGCTGCTAATGTCGATGTCGTAAGGGTCAACACAAGCCAAAAAGGCAAGGCAAAGCGTAAAAAAAACAACTATATTTCGTTTGAAAAGTTTCATCAAAATGGGGTTTTAATGCCGTTTTACTCAATAATTACCTTCTTACTCACTACTTTACCCAAATTATTTTTGAGTTTTACAATCAAAACTCCTCGAATATTTTGGTTGTTCCAACGGTGCTTTAGTGGCTCATTTTCTATAATTCTGCCCAAATCTTGCTTATAAATGTTCGTTCCTGCCGTATTATAAATTTCAATTTCATAATTTGCCGTTTGCTTGATGATTGTCTCGAAAGTAAGCTCTGTATTAACTTGACTCGGATTTGGGTAAACTATTAAACTATTATCATCAACGATTTCGTTTTCGGTGGCTGTAATCACCGAAAGTCCATCTCGGACAACCAAAAGGCTGTTAATGGTGGTGCAGTCCCACAGCGTTCTGACCTTCAAGATTTTCTGCTCGGCATTGTAATACGCCAAATTATCTTTATTGAAGTCAGATTCCTTAAAAACGAGCGAAATATTTTGCTTATTTACATTCACTGATTTTGGAATCGAAGTCAGATTGATAATTTCATACGTAAGCGAACGGCTGGCCAGCGTACCCACATAGTTTTGAGTGCGAATAGCTTCAATTTGGATGCTATCGGTAGAAGTTTTGCCCGAAAAATTCAATAATTCGTAACGCATATTTTGCAAGACTTTGGCATCTTTTCCATCATCATGAAACACCGTGAAGCTATTTTTCGGCACTGAAATATCTTGATAATAACGAATAACTAAGCTATCGGATGAATATAAACTCGTTGAATTCTTGGCCGACTTTGCCATTGGCATAATACTTCCCGCACGAGCATATACAGGAATATTATCAATTGTTAGATTTTCAAAGATATTTGCTTCGCCGTTGTATAGCTTGTTTGTCCAGAAATTAAACCATTTTCCTTTGGGTAAAATTACTTTCCGCAGCGGCATTCCGTGAAGTAAGATTGGAGCAACGACGAGATTTTCGCCAAAGAAATATTGGTCTTCGATATTTCCGTTAGTTTTGCTCAAATCAAAGTAATCCATCGTCATGCAGATTGGCCGACCCGTTGTACTATTTTGATAAGCCAAAGTGTAGAGGTAAGGCAATAATTCATAACGCAACTTCATATATCGCTTTGAAATAGCATAAAAAGGTTGCGTTAAATTATAGGGTTCGGTGCTAAAACGGAGGCCATGTGAGCGTAAAATAGGCGAAAATACAGAAAACTGTAGCCAACGTACGTCTAATTCTTCATTTTTCTCAGATTGGTCGGGGCTTTTCAGAAATCCTCCTGTATCGGAGTGCATATAAGCCAAACCCGAAAAACCCGAATGCAACATTATCGGAATTTGGTATCTTAAACCTGACCAAACGCGTAGTACATCGCCACTCCACGGCAAAACTCCGTAGCGTTGCGAACCAATATAGCCCGACCTGCTAAGATTAAAAACTCGTTTTTCAGGAAAATCAATGGCCGAATTATCATAAATATTTTTCGCCCAAACCAAACCATAAAGGTTATGTACATCGTCTGTTTTTCCGTTGGCGTGCAGGAAATTGGAAGGATGATTTTCGGGTTCATTTTTATCGCTCCAATAACCACTCACACCTTGATTGGTTAGTGCTTTCATTTTTTGCCAAACCCATTTTTGTGTATTGGGATTGAAAATGTCCAACAAGCTAACCGTGCCATTCCACATTGTTATTTGTCCTGTGCGATTGGTGGACACATTTTTGGCGAAATATTTTAGCGAATCGGCCAAAGCATAATTGAAAGACTTTGTAGTGATGTATGGGTCGTTGATAAGAATGGTTTGCACGCCAGTTGCGGCAAAATCTTTAATCATTTGGGTTGAATTTGGCCATTTAGTTTTGTCCCAATCAAAATTCCCCATCTTTGTTTCATCGCCGTACCAATATAAATCCAATACCATCGCATCGACGGGAAAACCTTCGTTTTGAAGCCTTTTTAGTACGTCTTTTGTCTCAGTTTCAGATTTATAGCCAAATTTTGATTGAATATAACCTAATGCCCATCGTGGCGGTAATGGTTGTCGGCCAGTGAGAAGTGTATAATTTTGGAGAATTTCATCGTTCGACTCGCCATTAATGAAATAATACGCCCAATTTCCCGTGCTACCTACTTCAATAGTTAGCTTGGTTGAGTCTTGAGCTCCCACATACATTCTCATATTGCCAGGCAAATTGCTATCAAGCAATAAACCGTATTTATGAGAAGAAACAATAAACGGAATATTTATGCTTTGTGAAAGTCCTGTTGTTATGCCAAAACCGTCATCGTAGTAGCCTCCACGATAGGTATTTGTAAAGTCGAGAACTTTTCGATTGAGGTTAATTTCGGAGAATCTTCCGCCCGTACCGTGAAACACATCTTCAGGGTTTATCTTGAAAGAAAAATAAACCGAATCTTTACCAAAACCAATGCCTCGTTCTTCCGAAATCTTTGTCAGATTGCCCAATTTTAGGCTTACTCTCAAAGGATTCTTTGTGATTTCGAGTACTGATTTACTGCTAATTATTTCAATTTTTGAAGCACTTTCATTGATTTTTTGCGTAAATCCCTGCGGTTGTAAGACCACACATGCCGAGCTATCATAAGATGCTTGACCACTTTTTAGCAACTGAACTTTAAAAATATCGGGCGAAAATTGTTGGATAAACAAATCGCCCGTTGTTCCTTTAATTCTGAGTCCTTTGGTGGTTTCTGAAACACTTACATAACTACCTGCACTTTGCGAAAACACTTTACTGACAATCAGAGCAAAAACAAGCACTGACCAGTACCGAAATTTTCTTGAGAAAATTGCTATTTGCTGCATGTCGATTAATGATTAATGGCGAGCCATGCGAGGTTTTTAGCTATTGAAAGCTAAAAACCTTTGGCGTCGAATTGTTTACTAAAATGATGAAACCTCGCTTGCCATTAATACTAATCGGGGCAATTTGTTTCATTTCTCCATCTACTCTAAAACCACTGTTTCTGTCTGAAACTGCTTTAAAATTGCCTTTGCCCGTATTTAATAGAATTTTGCCCTTGAACGCATCGAGTGTAGAAAATTGTGGCGTGAAATTGTAATTATTTCCGCCTAAAATAATGTCTTTCAAGCCATCATTATTCAAATCAACGCAATAAGTTGCGTTGATGCATGAAAACTGTGCTTCTACTGGCAGTTCTTTTACTGAGAAACTACCTTTGCCATCATTAATAGCTACGCACGACTGTTGAAAATCTACTTTCTTAACTACGCCTTTGCTCAGAATATTCTTGTCGAACAAATCGGAAATTGATTTGGTAGCAAATTCTGAGTGTTTAAGGTTTTGGGTTTTCAAGAAAGGAAATTGTTCCATCGTTTCACGCTTCAAGAAAATTGTTCGGTCTTCTCCATCTACGGTTTTTGTCAGGATTTTATCAATAATTCCGTTATTATCGAAATCACTTACCCAAACTTTCAGCGGATTTTCGGTATTAGCTTTAAACATCACATTTTCGCCCGAATTACCGAGTATCAAATCTAAATCTTTGTCATTGTCAATATCAACGGCCTCGACTCTGCCCCAAAAACCGTTTAGATTTTCGAGTCCAGAACTGAGTTTCTCGAAACGCTTGTTTTTGTAAGTAACAATCACAGGCGACATCCAATCTCCCACAACGACGAGTTCGTTTTGTCCATCACCGTTGAGGTCTTGCCAAGCGGCATCACGCACCATTCCTACTTCCTTCAATTCTTTGGGGGTTGCATTTTTAAAATTACCTTTTCCATCATTTTGAAACACAAAACTTTTCGGACTCAACCCATATTGTTTCGATTGGCTTCGGCTTCCTACAAAAATATCCAAATCTCCGTCTTTGTCGTAATCGAAAGGCACAATAACTGCCGTATTCATGCCATCACGAGGAAGGGCATTCGCTTTGTGTGTAAAGTTTCCTTTTCCGTCGTTCAAATAAAGTCGGTCGTCGAGACCTCTATCTCCCGCAGGCACTTCGTTTCCGCCTGAGCCTACATACAAGTCTAAATCACCATCACGGTCGGCGTCAAAAAATTCCGCAGCGGTATCTTCATGATACTTAAATTGCTCAAATACTTCTTGAACCGATTTCTTGAAACCTGCACCTTGTTGAATATACAATTGCCCTGCTTGCAAAGTTGCTCCACAGATATACATATCGTCTTTGCCATCGCCGTTTACATCGCCAATGGCAGCTTTCGGGCCTTCGGCTGATAATTTGACAGGAATATTTCTTTCATCGTAGAAATCTTCGTATTTGTTTTCAATATGAGTATCTAATGCCACATTTACTGGTTGGAAAAATGGTTTAGCAGGTGCTGGCTCTGGTAAAGACTGTGCTGGTTTGGCATCTTGAATTGAAGCGATGAAACTTTTATCAATCGTCGGGTTTTTTACTACCGAAACACGTCCATCGTACCATTTGATGTGTACCGAATCTACTTTGTTATTCGCTCCTAAACCAACTGTAAGCGGGTATTCGCAACTTGACTGAAAGCCTCTTGAAGGCATCAAATAGCGAGTAATTATCTGATTTTGACTAAAAACTGTTACTTCTGAGCCAATGGCAAATGTATTTTGATTTTCTCCTTTGAGATGTATCTTGAGGAAATGATTTTTTAATTTTTCAGACTTATTCTGATACACAAAAGCCTTTTGGTTGACATTATTGACTATTAAATCCAAGTCTCCATCGTTATCTAAATCGGCATACGCCGCACCATTCGAGAAAGAAGGTTGAGTGAAACCAAATTTTTCGGCTTCTTCATCAAATTTCAAATCGTTTTTACCGCTATTGTGAAAGAAATTATTGATAATCGGGCGAGAAGGCATATTTTTGATGATTTCATCGAAACGTTTTCTTTCGCCTTGATTGATGGCATTTTTGGATAAATCATTGGCAAAAAAATCAATGAAATCTTGGTCGATTACATCGTGATAAATGCCATTACACACATATATGTCGTTGAAACCATCATTATCGGCATCGAACATCAAAGCTCCCCAACTCCAATCGCTGGCTGCTACTCCGCTTAGGCACGCAATCTCGCTGTAAGTGCCATCTTGGTTGTTGAGTTGCAAGCAATTTTGCATGTATTGGTTGTAGAAACCTTTCTGCTTTTTGAGATTATTGATGTAGTGATTATCAAACGAAGCATTTGTTTTTAAGCGAACTTCATCTCTCGGGAGCATTTCGGTGGTGAAAATTTCCTGATAGCCGTCATTGTTAATATCGGCCATATCCGCACCCATCGAAGCGGTGCTTAGGTGGTGCATTCGTTGCTCGATTTCCTCCTTAAATTTCCCGTCTTTCTGATTGATATATAAGTAATCTTTCTCAAAGAAATCGTTTGAGACATAAATATCAGGGTAGCCATCTTTGTTTATATCGCCAATCGTAACCCCAAGTCCGAAGCCAATCAAACTGCTATAAATGCCCGATTCTTTGCTCACATCGTGGAAAAAACCATTGTCGTTCCTCATCAATTTATCGCCCCCACCTTTCAAGAAATCTTTCACAGGCCAATCTTCGGCACGGAGGTCACGATTATTATCGTAGTTGAGCGTATTGACAGGAATAAAGCTATTATTCAGAATGTAGCAATCTAAATCGCCATCGAGGTCATAATCAAAAAATGCGGCGTGCGTTGTATAGCCGTCTTCGTCAAGACCATATTTTTTAGCGGATTCCGTAAAAGTCAAGTTGCCGTTATTGATATAAAGGGCATTTTCTTGCCCGATACCCGACTGGTAGCCCGCATTACAGACATAAATATCCAGCAGGTTATCGTTATTAATATCTACCATCACTACGCCAGTACTCCATTTCTTCTGATTGGCAATGCCAGCTTTTTCAGAAATATCTTCAAAGCGAAAATTTCCTTTATTCAAATACAGTTTGTTTGAACCCATATTTGAGGTAAAAAAAACATCTTGTAAGCCATCGTTGTTGATATCACCAACGGCCACGCCACCACCGTTGTAGAAGTTTCGGTAGCTAAAAATATTGAAGTCTTCTTTATTCGTTACGGTGTTTTCAAACGAAATTCCAGTCTCGTTTTCATCTTTTAGCTCAAATAAAGCATCTTCATTTTTTTTCGAGCAGGAAATCAGATAAAACGAAGTAACGAATAAAAAGAGTAAGTTTTTTGTAAGTTTCATCACAGGTTTTTAAAGTATTAAGTAGAAAGTTAGAAATACAAACCTTCTTCTTTGAGGTTGACTAACGTAGTCTTTGGTTTCTTTGAGACAATAATTGCCTCGACGGTTTGCCATTTTTCAGGCGTTAATTGTGCTTCAAATTTACCAACTTTTCCGCTGACGATTACTACACATTTATCCTTTGAAAACGATTCAAGTGTAATTTCTCCTTCGGTCATTAAATAGCCTTCTCCCGTACGTCTTTCTTTGTTGGCAATGCGTCCAATCATTATTCCGCCTTCAATTTGCTGGTCTTTCTGCAATCTCAACACATAGGGTTTAGTAGCGTGCCATCTTTCCGTGCCAAAATTCAATACAATATTGCTTTCAAATTGGTCGAATAGGTTGGCTCTCAGAAAACCATTATCGGCAATAATATCACAACTAAAAATACTTTCCTTCTGATAAAACTCTTTTCCATCAATTTTCACAATCGCTTTTGTTTGGCCTTCTTTCAGGCTATTATAAATTTTATCAATGGTAGTTTTATCAGTTTTTTGTGAGGAAGAGCAGGAATAGAAAATCGAAAAAATAAATACAAGAATATAAATATACGATTTCATGAGTAATCTTTGATAGTGGTGGTTTTTGAAAGCCACCGAATTAGTTTTGCTTAGAAAACAAAAATGCTCGATTTTTCGAGCATTTTTGTTGAATTATATCTAAGAGTAATTCTTAGTAACCTTTGTTTTGCTTCAAGTTCGGGTTAGAAACGATAGCCGAAGATGGGATTGGATACAATACAGTATAAGCGTCTTTAATTTCAACACCTGTACCAGTTGTAAATTTACCAAAACGAACTTCTACCGTACGTTTGCCACCTTCCCAATACAATTCACGACCGATTTCGTCGAACATTGAATCTGTTGTTAAAGAAGCAAGAGCTTTACCACCACGAGTAGTTCTTAATGAGTTTACAGTTGCTAATGCACCAGCCGCATCACCACCTCTCAATTGAGCTTCGGCTTTCATCAATACAGCCTCAGCATAACGCATCAAGATATACTTGCTTGCATCAGCAGGGTGATATTTGATAACACGGATACCTTTGTCAGTAGCTGCACCAGCTAAAGGCACATCACGAGTGAAAGATAATACTTTTTGAGTACGAGTATCAATCAAATCTTTACCATTATCCATGATTTGTTTTCCAATCAAGAAACCACGGCCAATTCCTGAGAATTCTTTGCCATCACCTTTTGCTGGAATACCGATACGTGGGTCATCTTTCTCGAATTTGTCGTAGAAGTCAGCCAACGTAGTAAAACCATTCCAACCAGATGGATTTTGGTTGTAGTGCAAAGTCATAAACCAACGGTTTTGAGCAGAGCCTTCTAATGAAACAAGGATAGTTTCGTTTTTAGAAGCAGTTGTAAAGGCATTAAAATAATCTTTATCTAATGAATAACCATCTGCTGTTATTGCATCCACATAAGCGATTGCTTTGTCCATATCGGCTTTATCAAAAGTATAAGGACCTTCTGGAGCAGATGCCTTATATACACCTTTGTTTAAGTATAATTTAGCCAACAAGAAGTTTGCAGCAGCTTTGTTTGCAATACCGTTTGTAGCCGAAGGAGCAACTTTTGCAAGATTTGGAAGAGCTTCTGTTAAATCTTTAACAATGAAATCAAAAGCTTCTGAGCGGCTCAATGTTTTTGGCAACTCATCAACACCTTGTGTAACTTCTCTGAAAGGAACTTGACCCCAGAAGTCCATCACATGAAACATGTTGAATGCACGTAAAAACTGTGCTTGTGCTTTTTGTGAAGCAGAAGGGTTAGATGCAATAATTTCAGTTGCTTTAAACACACGTTGGTTCAATTGGTTCCAAGCGTTAGTGATACCTGAGTGAGTTGCATCCCACGTGTGAGCATCGAGTGTACGCCATACACCATTATCACCCCAGTCAACACCACGGGTTGGTGGAATCATCTCAGCAGTTGTATGTACACCTAAAGCGTAAATGTTTGCTTGGTCAGTGTATGCACCCAAATCTTTATAAGCTGATTCTAAAAGAGCTGCTGGGTCGCCAGGTGTAAAAGTACCACCAGTTGATGTACGTACGATTGAGTCTTTTTCGTCATTAACAAGGTCAGTACAAGCCGACATGAAGGCTAATCCTGTACTTGCTAAAAGTATTTTATAAATATTGTTTTTTTTCATTTTTTCAATTGTTTTGAATTGTTAACACAAATTAGAATGAAATGTTTGCACCGATTGTCCAAGTTTTAGCTCTTGGGTAAGCAGTGTAATCAATACCGAATGATGGAATACCATTAATCGATTTGTTTGTACTAACCTCTGGGTCTTGACCTGTGTATTTTGTGAATGTCAACAAGTTTTGACCAGTAACATAGAACTTCAAGTTAGAGAACACTTTACTCTTCATAGGTACTCTATAACCCAAGTTTAAGTTTTGTAAACGAACGAAATCACCTTTTTGTAAGAAACGAGTAGATACGTCAGGAGCATTTAAAGGACCTTCTTTAGAGCTAACCACATCTTTAGTTACGTTACGACCATTCGCAAATGAACCTTTTGTGAAGTATGCGTTTGCCGTATTTGAATAAAGATAGTTTCCAAATACACCATTGAAGAATAAGCTCAAGTCAAAGTTTTTGTAACGGAAGTTGTTAGTTAAACCAGCAGTTACCGTTGGAAGTGGGCTTTTTCCGTTCAAGAATTGTTGGTAGTCACCAGCAGGGTATAATGAGTTACCAGCTTCGTTATAGCCACCAAATTCACGTAAGAAATAAGCAAACAATGGTTGTCCTTGTGCAATACGTTGAGCAAAAGCACCCGTTAAACCTTGTCCGTTAATTTCACCTGTATCATAAACACCTGATAAGTTTTTAACAATGTTTTTGTTAAATGCTGTATTAGCTAAAATTTCCCAACCAAAGCTTTTACTGTCAATAGCAGAGAAGTTTAAACCTAATTCAACACCACGGTTCTGAATATCAGTATCTAAGTTTTTCCAAGAGAATGGTGTTGGAGCTGGTTGAGCAGAAACAACTAAGAATAATAAATCTTTCGTATTTTTCTGATAGAATTCGATATTACCTGATAATCTATTGTTCAATACTGCAAAGTCTAAACCTACGTTTAAGGCAGCAGTTGTTTCCCATTTCAAGTTAGGGTTGTTAAATGCAACAGCATTCAAACCACCACCTTCGATGTTATCAGCACCTTGGTTGATACCCCATCCTGAGTATCTATCACGACGGTCATATAGGTTGTGAGGAATTGACTGGTTACCAGTAACACCATAACCTAAACGAAGAGCTAAATCAGAGAAAATGTTTTTAGGAACGAATGATTCCTCCATTAATTTCCATTTGAATGCACCTGATGGGAATACACCATATTTGTTGTTACCACCAAATTTAGAAGAACCATCAATACGAAGTGTTCCTGTTACTAAATACTTGCTTGAAAGATTTAAATTAACACGACCAAAGTATGATTGTAATTCGTCTTTTTCTGAGCTTGAGTTGTTTACAACGTTACTTCCAAATTTACCTGCGTTTGCTGATGCTAAGTTATTAATCATCAAGTTCAAATCAGTAGTACGGAAGTTTGCAGCTGCAATACTTTTTGAATAACGGTCAAAGCTTTGGTAAGAGTAACCTAATAAAGCATTGAATGAAGTTTTACCAATTTCTTTGTCATAAGTGAAGTAGTTTTCCCATAATTGGTTGTTTACTTCAATATCATTCACATAAGCACGACCAATGCCACCAATACCAGTTACAACTAAGTCACTTGAGTAAGCTGATTTTCTTGAAGAAAGAGATTTATCAAAACCTAATACAGTTTTGAATTTCAAACCTTCAATAATTTGTAATTCAGCATTGATATTACCTAATGCACGTAATGTGTTAGTATTATCTTGTGATAACATAGCGAAAGCTAAAGGATTTGGCTCTGTATTACCTGGTTGGTTGTAGATTTGATTTCCTTTAGCATCTTTAGTATAGATTGGTTGAGTAGGGTTTGATTTTAAAATACTACCCAATAAATCACCTTCAAAACCAGCATTTTCAGATACTGGAACACCTGTATCTTGTGTATTAGCGAAGTTTAAGTTACTTCCAAGAGTTAATTTATCGTTGATAAATTTCTTGTTACCGCTAAAACCTACGCTATAACGTTTTACAGCAGATTTTAAAATGATACCTTCTTGGTTTAAATAACCTAAAGAGAAACGGTAGCTACCAGAAGCATCTCCACCACCGAAAGCAAGGTTGTGTTGGCTTGTTTGGCCAGTTCTGAACAATTCATTTTGCCAGTCAGTTGAGCCACCTTTGTTTTGACCACCAGCCGCAACATACTCAGCTGCTGTTAACAAGTCATATTTTTTAGTGATTGAACTAAAACCATGTGAGTAACCATACTCAAGTGAACCTTTTCCTCTGCCTTTCTTAGTTGTAATTAAAACAACACCGTTTGCACCACGAGAACCGTAGATAGCAGTTGCAGAAGCATCTTTCAAGATGTCAATTGAAGCGATATCTTCTGGGTTCATAAAGTTCAATGGGTTTTTTGCTGGCGTACGACCAACTCCCACTGAGTTTCCATCTCCAGAAACGTTGTCACCACTTAAAGGCACACCATCAATTACGAATAATGGGTTGTTTCCACCAAAAACCGAGGATGTACCACGAATACGAACGTTGATTCCACCACCAGGCTCACCGCTTGATTGTGTAATTTGCACACCCGCCACACGTCCTTGCATTAATTGTTCAGGAGATGTTACGATACCTTTTTGGAAATCTTTTGCACCGATTGCATTTACTGCACCAGTAGCATCTTTTTTCTTAACAGTACCATAACCAACCACAACAACTTCTTCAAGAGCTTTTGTGTCGTCAACTAAAGTTACATCAACAACAGACTTGTTACCGATAGCAACTTCTTTAGTTTCCATACCAACAAAACTAAATACTAATGTGCCATTTTTAGCAACACCAGCCAATTTGTAAGTACCATCTAAGCCAGTCTGAGTACCTTTTGTAGTACCTTTAGCTTGAACTGTAACACCTGGTAATCCGTTGCCATCAGCACCCTTTACCGTACCCGAAACAGTTACATCTTGTGCCATCACAGTGAAAGCAAGTGATGTTAATAGCATTGCAGCGATTGTGAAAAAAGTTTTTTTCACACCAGCCCATGGTCGCTCAGAGGGGCGACCCACTTGGTAGGACTTCATCATAGGTTGTAATTAAAGAAAGATTAATAAATGATTAATTTAACTTAAAAAATAAATCGTCTTCTTTTGTTTTATCATGCTCTACATAACGATAGTTTGACGAGTCTAACCTTGTGATATAGAAATTTGTTTAGAAAACGTTGAATTATTTTTCTAATTAACTCTCAAAATTACAAAAAGAAATATACAAAGTCCAAAATATTATATTAAAAAATAAAATTTCTTTAAATAATTCAATTTTTAAAAATTGTACAAATACAATATAGCTTTAGGTTTTTAGTCGTAATTTTGTAGCCCAATTTTACTCATCAATTATTGCTTCAAAGTCAACAACTAAATTAATTGCTAACGATTCGACCATTGCAGGTCTGATTTGTACTTTTTTAAGATAAAATATTTATAGATATTTTTTTGGGTAATGAACTCGGAAATCTAATATCTTTGAAAAATTCAAAAACTTTGAGAATCAATGATTAACCAACAATTACAGCAATTGGCCAAAGAATTGGCTGGAGAACTTTATTTGGATGATGTGATGCGTACTCTGTACGCAACTGATGCCTCAGCCTATCGAGAAATGCCGTTGGCAGTAGCGATTCCCAAGGATGAGTCCGACATTCAAAAACTGATAGCTTTTGCTCGTAAGAATAATACTTCCTTAATTCCTCGTACCGCTGGGACATCTCTGGCTGGGCAAGTGGTGGGTAATGGTATTATCGTTGATGTATCTCGCACCTTTACCAAAATACTCGAACTAAACAAAGAAGAACGATGGGTAAAAGTACAGCCAGGTGTTGTGCGTGACGAATTAAATTTCTTCTTGAAACAAAACGGTTTATTCTTTGGCCCCGAAACCTCAACGGCTAATCGTGCTATGATTGGCGGGATGGTTGGTAATAATTCATGTGGCTCAAACTCAGTAGTTTACGGAAGTACTCGAAACCACTTGATGGAAGTAAAAGGTTTTCTGAGCGATGGTTCTTTTGTTGAGTTCAAGAATTTGAGTATTGATGAATTTAAACAAAAATTAAACGATACCACTTCGCTCGAAGGACGTATCTATAATCATATTAACAGTATTTTGAGCGATGCTGATAATCAGAACGAAATTCGTAAAGAATTTCCGAAGATGAGCATCGAACGTCGGAATACTGGCTATGCTATTGATGAACTTCTTGAAACTGAAGTGTTTACTGCTCAAGGGCAAGCAACTATCAAAACACCACCTTTGGCGGGTGTGGCGTCGGGGGGGGCATTTAATTTCTGTAAACTCATTGCTGGTTCGGAAGGAACGCTGATGTTTATCACCGAAATCAAACTTCATGTAAATCCGCTTCCGCCAAAAGTTCAAGGATTGGTTTGTGTACACGTCAATTCAGTAGATGAGTCGCTTCGAGCAAACCTTATCGCTCTCAAATATAAGCCTACGGCAGTAGAATTAATCGACCATTATATTTTAGAGTGTACAAAAGAAAATAAAGAGCAACGCCAAAACCGATTCTTTGTGCAAGGCGACCCAGGTGCAATTTTGGTAGTAGAACTTTCAAACGATGATATTAATGAAGTAAAATCTCGTGCGACTGAAATGGAAGCTGAAATGCGTGCTGCTGGTTTAGGCTATCATTTCCCGATTCTTTTTGGCGAAGACACCAAAAAGATTTGGACACTCCGCAAAGCAGGCTTAGGACTTCTTTCCAACCTTCCAGGTGATGAGAAAGCCGTAGCGGTTATCGAAGATACGGCCGTCGATGTAAATGATTTGCCAGATTTTATCAGAGAATTTAATGAGATTTTGACTAAAAATGGCATGTCGTCGGTGCATTATGCACACGCAGGTTCGGGAGAGATTCACCTTCGACCAATTATTAATCTAAAAACTGCCGAAGGTCACCGCCAATTTAGATTGATTGCCGAAGAGATTTCGACTTTAGTAAAAAAATATAAGGGGTCACTTTCGGGCGAACACGGTGATGGCCGCCTGCGTGGGGAGTTTATTCGTCAACAAATTGGCGAGAAAAACTACGCTTTGATTAAAGGTTTGAAAAAAGTTTGGGACGAACAAAATATCTTCAACCCCAATAAAATCGTCGATACACCTCCGATGGATAAATTCCTTCGCTACGAGGCCGACCATAAAGTACCTGAGTTTGAAACAGTTTTCCGATTCAATAATCAGAATATCCTCCAGCACGCTGAGCAGTGCAATGGCTCAGGCGATTGCCGTAAAACCGAGTTGAGCGGTGGAACGATGTGTCCGAGTTATATGGCTACCCGTAACGAAAAAGACACTACTCGTGCCAGAGCAAATATTTTACGTGAAGTACTGACAAACTCCGACAAGCTCGACCGTTTTGATAGTAAGGAGGTCAAAGAAGTAATGGATTTGTGTCTATTATGCAAAGGTTGTAAGTCAGAATGTCCGTCGAATGTAGATGTGGCGAAGTTGAAAATGGAGTTTTTGCAACATTATCAAGAAAAAAATGGTGTTCCGATACGTTCGTGGTTGATTGGCAATTATTCAAAAATGAGTAATATCGCATCTTATGTGCCGTGGGCTTATAACTTGGTTCTCGGAAATGCTCCTTTACGCAAGATAGCCAATCGTGTGATTGGTTTTCACCCTGAGCGAACCATGCCGCTTTTGAGCAGCAATACACTCAAACAATGGTATAGGAAATCAGAGAAATCGACAGCTAAGTCGACAAAGAAAGTATTTTTATTCTGTGATGAATTTACGAATTTTAATGATGTTGAAATTGGCAAAAAAGCACTCGATTTGCTCAATAAGCTTGGTTATGAAGTAATTATTCCAAACCACGTTGATTCTGGAAGAGCGTATTTATCGAAAGGCTTGTTGAAAGATGCTCAAAAATTGGCCAATCAGAATGTAGCATTATTGAAAGATGTTATTAATGAAGAAACCCCACTAATTGGAATCGAACCTTCGGCAATTTTGACTTTCAGAGATGAATACCCCGATTTAGTTGATGAAAATTTGGTGGAAGCGGCCAAAAAATTGGCTAAAAATGCGTTGATGATTGACGAATTTATTGCTCGTGAAATGGATGCCAAACGTATTACGGCTGAAAACTTCACCAGCGAAAAACGTTTAATTAAATTGCACGGGCATTGCCAACAAAAATCGGTAGCTTCGCTCACGCCAACCAAAAAGATACTTTCATTGCCTAAAAACTACGAAGTGCACCTCATTCCATCGGGTTGCTGCGGAATGGCGGGCTCTTTTGGTTACGAAAAAGAACATTATGAGCTTTCGATGAAAATCGGCGAACTGGTGCTTTTCCCGACCGTAAGAAATCAGCCAGAAGATGTGATTATTGCTGCCCCAGGAACAAGTTGTCGCCATCAAATTCACGATGGTACTGGCCGAAAAGCCTTACATCCAGTCGAAATACTTTGGCAAGCCTTAGTTTAACGAATAAATAAGTTGCCCTAAATACTTATTTGGCGGTGTTTTTTGAGAAAAAGACGCCGCCAATTTTGTTTTTTTGCGATAGATAGTATAAATTTTTCGTGTTTTTGCTAACTAACTATAGTTTTCTTGCTTGAATATTAGGGCTTTTAGTTAAAATTGTCGAGTCATTTAGTCTTAAAAGGCTTTTGATAAAGTAAATCTGAGTTATAATGGTGCATTCAGTAGGTAGTTGCTGGAACATTCTATAAATATAACGTGTTTTTATTCTTACTTACACTTACGTACCACTAAAAAAGTAGAAATGAGTAACCGAAATTTATTAAGTTTAGAGTTGACAACCCCTGTCGATGATGAACGACCTGTTTATCTTTCAGGTAATTTTTGCGAATGGAATCCCGAGGTATCAGATATTGAAATGAAGCGTGTGAGCAAGGGAAAATACAAATTTACATTCGCTCCCGAAGTAAAACTTCCCGAAAAAATAGAGTATAAATATACACGTGGTGGTTGGGATTTTGTTGAGTTAGATACTTACGGAAACGCACCAAGTAATCGAGTAATTGATAAGTTAGCGGGGAATTATGTCGATTTTGTGCCTTATTGGCGACACGATGGCTCTACGGCATTTATCAAAAACCTAATGCCTAAAGTGCAGGTAGTTTCTGAAAAATTTGAAATGCCACAATTGGGTAAAACACGGAAAGTTTATATTCTTCTCCCGCCCGATTACGACCAAAATCTTGATAAACATTATCCTGTTTTATATATGCAAGATGCCCAAAATCTTTTTGGGGAAGGTTCAAGCTACGGCAACTGGGAAATTGATAAACGCCTTTCGCTTTTAGCCAAAAAAGAATTGGGCGATGTAATTATCGTGGCCATCGAGCACGGTGAAGAAGACCGTTTTAATGAATATTCTCCTTATACGGTCGAGAAAAAAGGAAAAGGTTTGGGCATGAAATACGCCAATTTTATTGTGCGTAACCTAAAACCTTACATTGATGCCAATTATCGCACCAAAACCGAGCGACAATTTACTGGCATTGGTGGTAGCTCAATGGGTGGTTTGATTAGTATTTATGCAGGATTGATGTATCCTGAATCTATCGGTCGTCTGATGGTACTTTCGCCTTCGTTATGGGTTTCTCCTAAAATTTACTTCGATGCCATTGAGTTTTTTAATCCGCTCAACACAAAAATTTATTTATATGGAGGCGGAAAAGAAAGTGAGGCAATGATTCCGAATGTAAAGAAAATGAAGGAGACCATCGAAGGGCAAGGTTGGGATGCGGATAAAATCCAAATTAAACTTTCAGTCGACCCCAAAGGCGAGCATAAGGAAAAACGTTGGGGACAAGAATTTCCTAAAGCCATAGAGTGGCTTTTTTTCTGAGAGTTTGAATAGAAAGCTACGACAAATAGAAATAACGCTGATTTTGATGGATTTAATCATCTGTGAAAATCAGCGTTCTAATTTTATACTTTTAAACAAGAAATTTTAAAAACATGAAAATCAACATAACAGCCAATAATACCGCTGCCAAAACTATTATTTTCCCGTTGGTTGATAACGAGAAATTGGCCGAAAATCTTTCAAAAATTGCTAAACACGTTGGGCTTAGTGCCGAAACTTTACAACAAGATTTTAAAGCAGGAAAAAAGGAAACGTTGACTCTTTATGGAGCAATAGAAGGACTCGAAAAAGTATATCTTCTGGGTTTAGGAAAAGCCCCAAAAACGATTGATTTTGTGAAGGTTTTTCGTTCATTTTTCTATAATTCAAAGAAAAAACTACCAAATAATGTTGGTTTAAAGCTAAAACTGGCTGGTTTGGAAGCATATACCGAGCAGATTGTCAATGGAATCTGTTTGGCCGAATATGAAGTTGGAATCTATAAAACTGATGCTAAAAAAACTGCTGAATTTTTCTCGGAAGAGACGGTTTTAGAAATTCAAGTAGCTGAAAACTATATAGAAAGTGCAAAAAAAACAGCTAAAATTGGGCAAGCAACTGCCGAAACGCAAGCTCGAATCATGGCTTTGGTTGATGCTCCAGCCAATTATAAATATCCACAAAAACTCGCCGAATTCGCCATCGAATCGGGTCAAAAATATGGTTTTGATGTAAAAGTGTATGACGAAAAACAATGCCTCGAACTTGGATTACATGCACTTTTGGCCGTTGGTCGTGGTAGCACCGAAAATCCAGCCCGATTTATTGTGATGGAATATCTCTCGACTTCGCTCGAGAATCAGCCCACAGCTACGCTCGGAGAACGCTCTTCGGATTTACCGCTGCCCGAGCAAAGCCGAAGGATAGGCTTAGTTGGCAAAGGCGTAACTTTCGATACGGGCGGAATTTCAATTAAAGGTTCGGCAAGTATGAGTTATATGAAGTCGGATATGGGTGGGGCAGGAGCAGTTTTAGGAGCAATGGAATTGGTCGCAAAACTAAAGCTTCCAGTACATTTGATAGGGGTGATTCCTTCGACCGAAAACTGCGTTGACGGAAATGCCTTGAAACCGAGCGAAGTTATTTCTTCGTATTCAGGTAAAACCATCGAAGTTATTGATACCGATGCAGAAGGAAGATTAATTTTAGCTGACGGACTTTCTTATATTAAGAAAAACTTTGAACCAGATGTAATCATAGACTTAGCTACACTCACAGGTAATTGTATTGCTGCTTTGGGTTATGCTGCGGCTGGATTACTATCGAATAACGATGAATTAGCCAATCAACTGCTCGAAATAGGCCAAGAAACGGGCGAAAAATTGTGGCGTTTACCACTTTGGGACGACTACAAAGATATGATGAATTCTGATGTGGCCGACATCAAAAACCTTTCTGCTGCTCCAGTTGCGGGAGCAATTACTGCCGCAAAATTCTTAGAGTTTTTTATTGATGGACACACCAATTGGGCTCACCTTGATATTGCTGGATTGGCTTTTGGAGATTCAGAATTTGCCAAAATGAAGTCTGCCACCGCCTATGGCGTAAATTTATTGACTGCTTTTCTACGGAAGTATTAAAAACTCCTTCTTATAGGGAAAGGCTGGGATGTAGCTTCAACTAAGTACCTCACGAAGCACTTGTAATGATTTTATTTCGCCAAATTCTTCAAAATGGATTTGGTAAAAGACAATAATAACTTCAAGTAGATGATTTCTTACGCCCCTGCTCATAAGTAGGGGCGTTTGATAATCGGCCAAAATTAGCCGATTCATAAGTTTTTGGTAGTCGGCATCAAACGGAATCATGGTATTAAATTCCTTAAATTGCGATACGATTTCGCTCGAATCTTGTGGCGAAAAACCCAAGAAAAAGGCATATTTCAGTAGAAAAATCAGGTGAAAATTTTCATAATGCTCGTCGGTTTCGTCCAAAAAAATCAACGAATGATAAAGAAAATCGAATAAAAGCTCATTTTCGGTATTTTCTTTTAGCGTTTTATTCAAAATTTCATCCAAAAACATTCCGATGCTCGATTTATGTATTTCGTAAGGAAGCGTGCGAAACGGGAAACTTGATTTTATCTCCGAAATTCGGTGAAGGTCTTTCTTTTCATCATGATAAACCACCATATCGAGCAACGAAAGCGGCTGAAAAAGTGCGATTCTATTTTTGCCTTTACTGCTTCTCACACCATTTTCAATAAAAGACTGAATACCGAATTTTTCGGTATATATTTTTACGATAATTGATGTTTCTCGGTAACGAATATAGCTAATAACTATTCCACGAGTTTTATGAAGCATGGTAAAGTAAAAAGAGAAAAAGGATAAGCCAGAGAATATCTATAAAGTGCCAATAAATACTTATTAACTTGATTTTCAATTGATTAGGTGGGTTTACACTATAAACAAACGAATCGATATACTGCATGCGTTGGAAAGCATCTTTATTGGCCGATGCCAACGCAATAAGCCCGCCGATAGTATGCAAAATATGTAGTCCAGAAAGCACATAAATAAACATTCCGCCCGTATTATTGGCCATCGTGATACCTGCTGAAAGCATTTTTTGCCAACCTAAACCTTGTAAAACGATAAACAGAATTCCTGCTAAAAGGGTCAGACTGATATTGAGACGATAACTTCTGAAACGTTCTTCTTTAAATGCTTTATTTGCTCCTTGAAGCGTCAAACTACTGGCAATAATTACAAATGTGCTTACCCAAAATACTCCAGGTATTTTTAATGGAATATCCTGATTACGTGCCTCTTTGGTGATAAAAACCAAGAGCAAAAAGAAAAACAACAAGCCGCTACCAATAATAGCCAAATAAAGCATGAAAGCAAATGGTTCACGGCGTTTTGTAAGTTGATTCATAGACCCCAAACGTTGTTGATGATTAGATTTTAAAGAATCCTTGCCACATTGCAAAGTTTGGAAAATTCCTTTTCAAGTCCGTTTCTTGCTCGAAAATTCCATAGACTGTCGAGCCCGAACCCGTCATGGAAGCATACACTGCTCCCGCTTGATAGAGTGTTTCTTTCACCTCGGCAATGGTCGGATACTTTAATAACAACTTTTCTTCAAAATCGTTTTTAACTATTTTTTTCCATTCAGAAATTGGCTGTGAAAGTGCCATTTTTAGAGCTATTTCTGATTTTTTTGGCGAAACACCCGAATAAGCTTCGGCCGTAGAAATATGAATATCGGGGTTTACCAAAACCACAAATTTTCCTTTCAGGTCAAGTGTAAAATCTTCAAACTCATCGCCTTTATTGAAGCAAAAAACGGGTCGGTTTTCTATGAAAAATGCACAATCTGAACCTAATTTTCGGGCAAAATCTTTCAATTCATCATTGCTGAGCTTTAGGTCATAGATGTAGTTGAGCATTTTTAGAGTAAAAGCACCGTCAGCCGAACCACCGCCCAAACCAGCACCCATTGGAATAACTTTGTGCAGATGAATCATGGGGGGAATGCTGATGCGGTCTTGCAATAAATTCCATGCTTTTAGGCATAAATTAGAACTTTCACTGCCAGGAATTGCTAACCCAGAACTCTGAAAAACAGCATTTATAGCATCGGGATTTTGGTTGGGAATAATTTCGAGGGCGTCGCACCACTCGACAGGATAAAACACCGATTCAATGTTATGAAAGCCATCGGAGCGTTTTTCGGTAATATTTAAGCCAATATTGATTTTGGCATTTGGGAATGTAAGCATTGAGTCTGATTTCAAAATTCAAATTTAGTCAACCGCTTAGTAAATAAATAGTAAAATAATTTTTAGTTTTTGGCGAAAGCCATAACTTACTTTAAAAGTAACCCTTTAACAGTCAAAAATATAATAATAATTAAACTTTTGTTGTCACTGCTGGTGATAAACGTTTTGTAGTGATGGTCAGAAGTAATAACGTCGGAACGGATAAATTGAAAAATACATCATTGATTTAGGCAAATTGGAAGCCTTAAAGTAATGAAAAAGGACATTGTTTTGATGACAAATGCTTTTTTTGTTTATTTAGTAGTTTGTATTAGCCAATCAGCCATGATTTGTAAGGCTTCGGGGGCGAAATCTTCTTTTATCTTGGCATATTCATCGATTAGACCAGTATTTGCGTGTTGGAAAAGGTGATTTAGTCCATCCAACCTTATGATTTTAAAATGCTTGTTTTTGGCTTTTTTCAACGCATTTTCGATGGCGGGTATGTGTAAATTAGCATCAACTTGGGTATCTTTTGTGCCATTTAGTACCAAAATAGGGCACTTTATTTTTTCCCAGTCTTGGGCAGGGTCGTGCTTCATAAAAAACTTCACCCACAGAATCCCACTTTTTAGTTGACTCTTGATGAAAATTTCTTCATTTCCTAAAAGTTTATTTTTGGTTTTGAAAGTTATTGAAAGTGCATTCAACAGTTGTCGCATTTTTTCTTCCTTTGTTTTTTGTTCGTCATCACTCGTAATGATGTCAATGAGTTTATCGTTGAAGTCCACAAACTCTTTCACTGAAAGGCTATCCATTCCACCTTTGAGTCTGATGGTTGAAATTTGATTCCCCGCCACAATTTTTCCCGAAACCCCCGTCCCGGCCAACGAAACAATGTAAGCAACATCTTTAGTTTGTTTGGCTACCATCGGAGCAATCATACCTCCTTCGCTATGACCAATTAAACCAATTTTTTTTACGTTTATTTCATTACGAGTTTTCAAGTAACTAATACCTGATTTTACGTCTTCCGCAAAGTTTTCGCTTGTCATTGCTTTCGGATTTCGACCCAAAGTGGTTTGCCCTGCTCCTCGGTCATCGACTCGCAATACGGCAAATCCTCTTTCGGAAAGATATTCGGCAATCACTTTGAAGGGCTTATGGCCAAATAAAGTTGAGTTTCGGTCTTGAGTACCTGAGCCTGTAATAAGAATGACCGCAGGAAATTTCGAGCCTTTTTCGGGCATGGTAAGTGTACCGAAGATGTGAACGGAGTCAGTCGTATTCCAATAATTTACTTCTTCTGATTTAAAGTTATTTTGAGAAAAAACTGCTTGAATTGCGAAAAAGCTTAGTAGAAAAATCTTTTTCATTTGGGTATTGGTTAAGGTTGTTGTATAAAGGTTATTCAAAATTTTGATTAAAAAATAGGTTTTATATGAATAAAACCTATTATCTATTACTTTTTGTAGGTCTTCTAAGTTAAAATCTATTAGTGATTGTATATTAAAACATGTTTAAGTAAGTTATAAATTATTAAAAACATCTACTTAATATAGTTTTAAAAAAACTCGACGATTCTCAACAAAAAACGGCGACATATCTTTCGATATATCGCCGCCTTTGTATATAAGAACTATAAATTATTGCTGGGCTTTCAACGCTTCTGCACCACCAACAATCTCCAAGATTTCATTGGTAATGGCTGCCTGACGACTACGGTTATACTCAATTTTGAGTGTACGTAACAATTCGTTAGCATTATCAGTTGCTTTGTCCATAGCAGTCATTCGGGCTCCATGTTCTGACGCATTTGAGTCGAGAACTGCCTTAAACACTTGCATTTTAATAGCTTTTGGCATCAATTCCAACACGATTTCTTCTTCCGATGGCTCAAAGATATAATCTGTTTTGCCAGCTTTAGTAGTATCGTCTTTTTTCTCAACCAAAGGCAACATTTGCTCTGCACGGATAATCTGTGTAGCAGCATTTTTAAATTCATTGAAAACAATCTCAACTACATCGTATTTCCCTTCCGTAAATGCCTCCATTACTTGTTCGGCAGCCTGACGAGCAGTTGCAAAATTCAAGCGTTGGAAAATATCCATATAGTCGGCATTTATCTTAAAGCCACGTTTTTGTAGTGTTTCACCACCTTTTTTACCTAAAGGCATGATTTCTACTTTTCCTTTTGCAGCTTGTGAAGCGTATTTTTCTTGGATAAGTGCCTGTGTCGCTTTAACAACATTTGAGTTGAATGCACCGCAAAGACCTCTATCCGAAGTTACAACAATAATTAATACGTTTTCAACAGGACGAACCTTCGTGTAAGGACTCGTTGCCCCTACTTCCGTATTTGCAGAAACCGTCGAAATCAATTCGTTCAACTTATTTGCATACGGACGCATCTGCATAATGGCATCTTGAGCACGACGAAGTTTCGCCGCCGATACCATTTTCATCGCTTTGGTAATCTGCGTTGTAGAATTTACCGAAACAATTCTATTTCTTACTTCTTTTAATGAAGCCATCTTTTTGAATTCTGAGTTTAGAGTTCTGAGTTCTGAGTTCTTGTAAAACTCTAATTCATAACTCACATATTACTTAAAAAATCGCTGAAAACGATATAACCAAATAAACAAGGTTTGATTATAAGTAATACAAGTTATGAGGCCTAAACTGTGAGGCTAAAGCACTCAAAATTCAGAACTCATAACTCATAACTAAATTAAGCGTATTTCTCTGCTAATTCTTTACCAACTTTCTTGATGATAGCCGTTATGTCATCATCTAATTTACCAGCTGCAAGTTTCGTGATAACTTCTGGGTTTTGAGCTTTCAATAATAAAATAAATTCGTTTTCAAACGCTTTTACTTTGCTTACATCAACTTTATCCATTACACCATTGATTGAGGCATAGATGATAGCTACTTGCTCACCGACTGGAGTTGGAGAGAATTGAGCTTGCTTCAAAATCTCTTGGTTTTTACGACCACGGTCGATAGTCAATTTCGTAGAAGCATCAAGGTCTGAACCGAACTTCGCAAACGCTTCCAATTCACGGAATTGTGCTTGGTCAAGTTTCAATGTACCTGCTACTTTCTTCATCGACTTGATTTGTGCATTACCACCCACACGTGATACCGAGATACCTACGTTAATCGCTGGACGAATACCTGCGTTGAACAAGTTAGATTCCAAGAAGATTTGACCGTCAGTAATCGAAATTACGTTAGTTGGGATGTATGCAGAAACGTCACCCGCTTGAGTTTCAATAATCGGAAGGGCTGTCAATGAACCACCACCTTTCACTTTACCTTTCAATGAAGCAGGTAAGTCATTCATGTTGCTGGCAATCGCATCATCAGAACTGATTTTTGCTGCACGCTCCAACAAACGGCTATGTAAGTAGAAAACGTCTCCTGGATAAGCCTCACGACCTGGCGGACGACGAAGTAATAATGACACCTCACGGTAAGCAACGGCTTGTTTTGATAAATCATCATAAACAACCAATGCTGGACGACCAGTATCACGGAAATATTCACCAATAGCAGCACCCGTAAACGGAGCAAAGAATTGCATCGGAGATGGGTCAGCAGCACCCGCATTGACGATAACTGTGTAGTCCATTGCACCGTATTTACGAAGTGTTTGTTCAACAGCCTTCACGGTAGATGCTTTCTGACCACAAGCTACATAAATACAATATACAGGTTCGCCTTTATCGTAGAATTCTTTTTGATTGATGATGGCATCAATACAAACCGCAGTTTTACCAGTTTGACGGTCACCGATAACCAACTCACGTTGTCCACGGCCGATTGGAATCATGGCGTCAATTGATTTGATACCTGTTTGTAAAGGTTCAGTTACAGGCTGACGATAGATTACACCTGGTGCTTTACGCTCCAAAGGCATTTCAAAAGTTTCACCTTCAATTGGGCCGTTACCGTCGATAGGTTCTGCCAAAGTATTTACAACACGACCTACGATACCTTCACCTACCTTTACAGAGGCGATTTCTCCCGTACGTTTTACTGTTGCACCTTCTTTGATACCCGTCGAGTCGCCTAATAATACCGCACCTACGTTATCTTCTTCGAGGTTAAGTGCTAAGGCTTTTAAGCCGTTTTCAAATGCCAGCAATTCACCGGCTTGAACTTTTGATAAACCGTATATACGTGCTACACCGTCGCCGATTTGTAGCACTGTACCAACTTCTTCGAGTTCGGCTTCGGTTCTTGCACCTGCCAATTGCTCACGCAGGATTGCCGAAACTTCATCTGGTCTAACTGATGCCATATAATTTTTTTGATGAGTTTTGAATGTAATTTTGAAAAAACGTGTGCTGTACTCTTGCTTTTTCGGGTGCAAAATTACGATACGATTTTCACAATTCCGATATTTTGCTTAAAAAAAGATTAAAAATGTAGGATTATTTTTAGAATTTGGCAGCTCAAGAGCAAGCTTTTGGATAAAAAATTGACAACTTTGCAAAAGTTGTCAATTTTAAGAGCTTTTTTTGGCATCTTTGCCGAAAATTAACTTATTCAAAATCAAAGCGGTTTTTGCTATTTTAACGATGAAAAATATTGATGTTTGCCTAACACCCGATTTACTTCACCTTCATAATATTGACAATACGATTGTGATTGTCACCGATATTTTCAGAGCTACCTCTTGCATGGTTACGGGCTTTGCTTATGGTGTGAAAGCCATTATTCCTGTCGAAACTGTAGAAGAATGCCAAGCCTTACAAGCCAAAGGTTTTATTGCGGCCGCCGAGCGTAATGCTCAAAAAGTAGAAGGATTTGAACTTGATAATTCACCGTTTAGCTATATGGACGAAAAGCTCATCGGCGAAAAAATAGCGATGACGACCACCAACGGTACGTACTCAATCTCAAAAGCTAAAAGTTCGGCCGTAAAGGTTTTGGTGGGTGCCTTCCTAAACCTCAATGCGATTGTTGAATACCTAAAAACTCAACCTTACGATGTATTGGTGCTTTGTGCTGGTTGGAAAGGCCGTACAAATTTGGAAGATACGCTCTTTGCGGGTGCTTTAGTAGATGCGGTGCAAAACGAATACTTTGTAGCCGAAGATAGTGCAATTATGTCTATGAGACTATATCAACAAGCCAAAGATGATATGTTGGGTTATTTGGCCAACTCATCGCATATTCGTCGTTTACAACGTTTGGGAATCAGCAAAGATATTAGCTATTGCCTACAACGTGATTTGTATGATGTTGTGCCTGTATTACGTGGCAATGAGCTCGTAAATATGTAGAAACCGCCTCCAATCCTCCTTAAAAATAAGGAGGGGAAACTGAACAACAACAATAGTATTCCTCTTCATCAAAATGAAACTAAAATTCCATATCCTTACGCTGCAAATGCGGCACACATTTACGATTGCACATGGCTCACGAGATGATATTGATGCTTTCATTGTAGAACTGCAAGACGGCGACCTCAGCGGCTATGGCGAAGCAACTCCGATTCCTTATTATGGCGTAACTGCCGAAGGAATGAGAGATAAACTCACAGAATATCAGAGCATTATCGAAAATTACGATTTACAGAGTCCCGAAGACTTTTGGGCGTTTATGTATCCGTATCTAAAAAATGACCCTTTTGCTCATTGTGCTTTAGATATGGCAGCTTGGGATTTGTGGGGCAAAAAACAAGGAAAACCATTGCACGAAATTTGGGGACTCGATATCACGAAAGCTCCCTATTCAAATTATACGATTGGTATTGATACCATCGAAAAAATGGTAGAGAAAATGCAAGAATTTGATTTCCCAATTTATAAAATCAAACTTGGCACCGACCACGATGTTGAGATTGTCCGTGAACTTCGTAAGCATACGGATGCACTTTTTAGAGTGGATGCTAACTGTGCGTGGGGCGTAGAAGAAACGATTGAAAATTCAAAGGCATTTGCCGAATTGGGGGTTGAATTTATCGAACAACCGATGCAAAAAGAGGAGTATGAGCCAATGCTCAAGGTAATGGCTGATTCGGTGTTACCTTTGATTGCTGACGAAAGTTGTATCGTGGAAGATGACGTAAAAAAATGTGTTGGGAAGTTTGACGGTGTAAATATAAAACTGGCAAAATGTGGCGGAATCACGCCCGCTTTACGCATGATTGCCGAAGCCCGTAGTCTTGGCTTACAGGTAATGTGCGGCTGCATGACCGAAACAAGCATTGGTATTTCGGCCATCGGACAAATTGCACCACTACTTGATTATGTAGATATGGATGGCTCGATTTTGATAGCTAACGACCCTGCAACTGGCGTTTATCTTGATAAAGGAAAACCTATTTATCCGAAAGTAAATGGTACAGGGGCAACGCTTCTTTGAGTCCACAGTTAACGGTCAACAGCACGCAAAAATAATAGAAGTTTTACTGTTGACCGTTTAACATCGGCTTTGGCCTTTCACTAAAACTCATTCAAAACAATCACGCTCGACTCAGTGGTATTGCTCATATTTCCTGCTCGGTCTTTGATAGTTATCTGAAATTTCAATGAATCTTTCACAGGAGTGAAAGGCTGAGGAAAATCAATAGAATAATCAATCGTACCTTCGATTGGACCAATTTTGCCATCTGTTTTTAAGCGAGGGAAATATCCAGAATATGAAACTGATGGAATAAACTCGGTGAAAACACCTTTCTTTTTGCGAAAAACACGAATAATATAATTAAAATCGTTTTTTAACTCGGCAGCAGTTTTCTCTTTTTCATTCAAACCCAAATCGCCATCGCCATCTTGAAACTTAATCGTTAATATAACTGAGTCTTTTTTAGAACCTGCAAATTGGTCGATTCTGATTTCTTTTTTCAAAGTTTTAAATTCGATGGCTGGTTTTACATCGAATGTTGTTTCTTTATAACAACCTATTAACGAGCCTATTGCCGCTAATATGATAAATCCTGAAACCTTTTTCATCGTAAATATGTAATTTTGATTAGGCCACGGTTAATAGAGAACAGTCCACGGTTAAGTTTTGTGGACTATCGACTGCGGCCTGTCGACTATTTTCTGCTAATTTAGTAAAAATTATAAAATTTTCAATGAGTATTCGTGATGAACTAAAATCGGCAGTTATACAATTGGGCGATGCCTCTGTAAGACCACACGATTTTGAAGAATTAGCTTTAGAAATCTTTCGCTTTCAGGCTGCTACCAATTATACCTACAAAGAATATTTGGATTTTCTGAAGGTAAATCCTGCGAAAATAAATCGTCTGGAAAAGATACCGTTTTTACCTATTCAGTTTTTCAAACACCATAAAATCGTTTCGGATGCTGCTCCTACTCAAATAGTTTTTGAAAGTAGTGGCACCACTGGTGATACTACAAGCAAACACTTAGTAAGCGATTTGCCCTTTTATGAGTACATCAGTCAGCGAATTTTTGAACAGTTTTATGGCCCATTGAGCGAATTTCATATCTTAGCGTTGCTTCCTTCTTACCTTGAACGAAATAACTCGTCGTTGGTGTATATGGTGCAAAGTTTTATTTATCGCACTTATTCGAGGGAGTCGGGCTTTTATCTGAAAAATACCACTGAATTAGTTCAACAACTCCGCCAGCTATCTAACCAAAATTCAAAGCGAAAGGTTTTGTTGATTGGCGTAACTTTTGCCTTGCTTGATTTGGCCGAATCGGGCGAAGATTTATCTTTTATGCTCAACCTAAAAGATAGATTAATTGTCATGGAAACGGGTGGAATGAAAGGACGAAGAAAAGAACTTTTGCGTGAAGAAGTGCATGAGATTCTGACCTCAGCTTTTGGCATTGAAAAAATCCATTCAGAATATGGTATGACCGAGCTACTTTCGCAAGGATACTCGAAAGGTGATGGCATTTTTGAATTACCCCAAACAATGAGAGTGTTATTGAGAGAAATCAACGACCCGTTTAAGATAATTTCGACCGTAAATTATACCAATCGTAGCGAAAGAGAATTGATTCGTGGCGGAATTAATGTCGTTGATTTAGCAAACATTGATTCGTGTTGCTTTATCGAAACCCAAGATTTAGGAGCATATAATACAGGAAATCAATCATTTAGCATTATTGGGCGTTTTGACAATTCGGATATTCGGGGATGTAATTTGATGGTTGTTTAGCATATAATTCCAATGGATTTGAACAGATTTGTTTTTGATAGTCACAAAAAAGGTGTGTACCTTTAAGTGTAAAAATTCAATTTAAACCACTTTTGGGCTATGAAGACTCTTGTGTTTTGTTCTTTTTCGCTACTCCTACTGTTTTTTTCTTTTACTCAAAAAAGTGAAGTACAAAAACCCAATTTTGTTGTTTTTTTTATTGATGATATGGGTTCGGCTGATTTATCTTGCTACGGGAATACTTTCAATCAAACACCTAATATTGATAAATTAGCACAAAAAGGTGTGAAATTTACAAATGCTTATTCTGCTTGCACGGTTTGTTCGCCATCAAGAGCGGCCTTAATGACAGGAAAATATCCTGCTAAACTACACATAACTGACTGGATTGCGGGACATGAGAAAAGTAATCCTAAACTTTTGATTCCTGATTGGCAAAAGTTTCTTCCACAAAGTGAAAAGACAATTGCCGAGTATCTGAAAGAAAACGGGTATAAAAACTGGCACGTAGGAAAATGGCATTTGGGCGAGGCAGAAGAGTTTTATCCATTAAATCAAGGATTTGATGTAAACATTGGTGGCTCAAATTGGGGACACCCCAAAAAGGGCTTCTTTGCACCCTATCAAATGCCGAATCTGACTGAAGGCGAGAAAGGCGAATATCTGACCGATAGATTGACAAACGAAGCCATCAAGCTTATAGAAAACCATAATGCGAATGAACCCTTTTTCTTGAATTTGGCTCATTATGCGGTTCATAGCCCTGTGCAAGCAAAATCTGAAAAAGTTGAAAAATACAAAAAACTGATTGGAATTCCCGATAAACAAAAAAATCCAACTTATGCCGCTATGATTGAAAGCTTGGATGAAGGAGTCGGGCGAGTAATTGCTGTTTTAGAACAGAAAAAAATATTAGAAAATACGGTTATCATATTTGCCTCAGATAATGGTACATTGATGCAAACAGCTACCAGTTTACCTTTTAGAAAAGGGAAAGGATGGTGCTATGAAGGTGGGACTCGTACACCTTTAATGATTTATTGGAAAAATAAAATCGAAGGTGGAAAAGTAATAGATGAACCAACCATCACGATGGATTTACCAGCAACTATCTTGGATTTAGCTGAAATCAAACCGAGTGAAAAACTTGATGGAAAATCATTAAAACCAGTTATTTTAACTAATAAAAAGTACGAGAGGCCTTTGTTTTGGCATTATCCACATTATCACGAGGGCGATGCACCATACAGTGCTGTGCGTTTGGGAGATTGGAAATTGATTGAATTTTTTGAAGGCAATTCGCTCGAACTCTATAATTTGAAAGATGATATTGCTGAAAGTAAAAATTTGGCAACAAATCAACCTCAAAAAGTAAAAGAATTGAAGCAGATACTTGATAAATGGCGTAAAACAACGAATGCCCAAATTCCTACTCTCAATCCAAATTATGTAGTAAAGAATAAGTAAGGAAAGTTTTTTAAATCACAGGTACTTGTTCAACGTTCTAATTACAGGTGGTAAATAGCTCGTTCCGAATAAATTTACATGAACCAACAGTGGATAAATGTTATAAATTGGCACACGCATATCGAAGCGAGGTTGTAGCGGATAAACTTCATTATACGTATCATAAAATCGTTTATCGAAGCCACCAAAAAGTGTTGTAAAGGCGATTTCCATTTCTCGGTTTCCGTAATAAACTGCGGGGTCGATGAGCGTTGGTTCGCCATCGTTATTGGTTATTACATTTCCTGTCCATAAATCGCCATGAAGAAGCGAAGCAGGTTCGTTAGGCAATAATTCGGGTAAAATTTTGTAGAATTGTTGGAACTTATCGTATAACTCTTTACTAATCAGTTCATTATAATAAGCCAAACCTGCTTGAAGGTTTAAGCGTTTTTCGATAAAAAAGCTCATCCAATCGTTTTTTTGTTCATTGTTTTGGAGAAGTGAACCAATATAGTTATCGAAATTTAACCCAAATTTATCGTCAGTATTTCGGTGAAGTGCGGCTATTTTTTCGCCCAGCACTTCCCAATAATCAAAGTTAGGCTTGGTATATTCTATGTTTTCCAGCACCAAATAGTCCTGTCCGTCACGTCGCCCCCAGTTAATTACTTCAGGCACACGAATGACGTTGGTTTCTCGTAACAAATCAAGTCCACGAGCCTCGGTTTCAAACATTCCTTCATAATTTCGAGTATTATATTTTACAAAGTATTTGCCCTCGTTGGTCATTACTTGTACGGTCACGTTGATGCTTCCACCTTGTAGTAAGCGATACTCTGTCACTTGCACATCACGTCCGAGGGTTTCAAAAAAAACACCTTCAAAAAATTGGAATTGGTCTTCAGCCGTTTGCATAATGTTCCTGATACCTCCAGTCGAATTGTTGCACCACTTTATAGGGGTGTAAAATTTAAAAATAGTATTTATATATTATGCACAAAGATTTCCATAAAGCACTTACAATAAGAGTATTATACAAATTTAATAGTAATTCGTAACTCATAATTCGTAATTCAAGCCGAATAGAAACGTTAAAATAAAAACTTTATCATTAAATTTTCCGAACTTTGTAAAAAATTTCAGTAGATTTATTTATTTCATCCTTTTTCATGCAAAAACGTCATCTTGCCATTCTTGGT
>JAIYBU010000090.1 GCA_027488335.1 Cytophagaceae bacterium | reverse complement strand
TTCACGGCTTGCCGTTCCATTACCGATGGCAACCGCATCAATTTTGTATTCCAAAATCAATTTTTTGATAATCGCTTCGGCCTCCATTTGTTTTGTTAATGGATAAACTACCGTATCATAGATTAAATCTCCTTGCTCGTTTAGACAAACCACTTTACAGCCCGTACGGAATCCTGGGTCGATGCCCAAAACTCGTTTTTGTCCGAGTGGCGACGCTAATAAAAGCTGACGCAGATTCGTTACGAAAATCTTTATGGCTTCACTATCAGCTTTTTGCTTCGATATGTTACTAAACTCGGTTTCGATGCTCGGCTTTAAAAGTCGGTCATAAGAATCGCTAATGGCTTGCTCAACTTGTTCTTTAGCCTCAGGCAAACCTCGCAAATAAATTCGGTCGAGGGCATCTACGCCACGTTCGGTTTCTATCGAAATATCAATCGATAAAAAGCCTTCTTCTTCGCCACGGCGAAGAGCTAAAAGTCTATGAGAAGGAATTTTTGAAAGTGGTTCAGAAAAATCATAATAATCTTGATACTTGATACCTTCTTCTTTTTTTCCTTTTTTTACCTTTGAAGTTATGATTGATTCTCGCTCAAATAATCTTCTAACGGCATTTCTTGCTTGAATATCCTCATTTATCCATTCCGCCATAATATCTCTCGCACCTTGCAAGGCATCGGCTATATTTTCAACTTTTTCATTGAGGTATTTCTCGGCAATCGCTTCAATATTTCGGTCTTTTTGAGCAAAAATAATCTTGGCTAAAGGCTCAAGACCTTTTTCAATGGCGATACTTGCACGGGTTTTACGTTTTTGTTTATACGGCAAATATAAATCCTCTAACTCATTGATATAAAGTGCATTATTGATTTTTGCCAATAACTCAGGTGTCATTTTTCCTTGCTCCTCAATCGACTTAATGATGGCTTCTCGGCGTTTGTCGGCTTCAAGAAATTTATTGTAAAGGTCTTTTGTATCGGCCACTTGAACTTCGTCCATACTGCCCGTCATTTCTTTGCGATAACGAGAAATAAATGGCACAGTAGCACCTTCATCAAGTAATGCAATGGTGTTTTGAATACTTTTTTCAGGTACTCCAATTGTCTGTGCAATTAATTGTATTTGTTTTTGGGTCATTGTTCCAACCTTTTTTATATAATTTGTATCATAGTTTATAGTCCTTTCCACTTTATTATTCATTTACAAAAATCCGATTAAATTATGAAAATACAACTTGTTTTAGTGATGATTCTTTCCACATTATTACTTACAAATTGTGTAAAAGAGAGCAGTGCTGTTGATAAGCAAGCAATTATGAGTGATTATGTAGTAAAGTATGGTACGAGTTTCGGAATGTGTGTGGGGCCTTGTCGTAAAGAAATGAGTTTGCAAAACGATGAAATTAGTTTTACTGTTTTCTATACTGAAGGCAGAGGGGCAACGGGTGGAACTCCGAAAACGTTTAAAGAAGTAATGGATGTGACTTCAAGAAATTCGATACTAAAAAATATTGATTATGAGTCGTTTAAGAAGTTGAACGAAATTGTTGGTTGTCCAGATTGTGCTGATGGAGGAGCCGAATGGGTTGAAATTACGAAAGGAGATACCAAGCATAAAGTAACTTTTGAATTAGGAAAAGCACCGAAAGAAATTGAAAGTTTAGTGACAGTTTTACGAGAAAAAAAGGTTTACTTTGAAGAAAAATATTTGAAGTAAATGTATGATATTATTGTAGTAGGTGGCGGAGCGGCTGGTTTTTTTGCAGCAATCAATGCTGCTGAAAAAAATAAAGGGTTAAAAATCGCAATTTTGGAGCGTGGGAGAGATGTTTTACAGAAGGTAAAAGTTTCTGGTGGTGGACGTTGTAACGTAACTCACGCTTGTTTTGAACCAGAAAAGTTGGTGAAATTTTATCCGAGAGGAGAAAACGAACTTTTAGCTCCTTTTAAAAGATTTAACCCAACCAATACAATTGAGTGGTTTGAAAGTCGGGGGGTGAAAATAAAGAAAGAAGCTGATGGAAGAATGTTTCCTGTGAGTGATTCGTCGCAGTCGATAATTGATTGCTTGTTGGGTGCCGCTCAACGAAACAGTATTGAAATTCTGACTAATTCGAGAGTGGAACATTTTGATTATTTGCCTTCTGAAAAAGCTACTTGGAAACTTCAAGTAGCTGGTGATAGAGTTTTGTATGCAAAAAAAATAATGATTGCTACAGGTAGCGACACCGCCGTTTGGGCTTTGCTCGAACGTTTGAAAATAAAAATCATCGAACCAGTTCCATCGCTTTTTACCTTCAATATCAAAGATACTCGCCTTGCTGATTTAATGGGTTTAGCGGTGCCAAATGCTATTATTTCTATTCAAAAGACAAACTTTGAGAGCAATGGCCCAACATTGATTACTCATTGGGGACTATCAGGGCCGGGTATTTTGAAACTTTCGGCTTGGGCGGCTCGTGAATTGAATGCGGCCAATTATAAATTTACAATAAAAGTAAATTGGCTGGCTAATAAAGATGTCGAGGCAGTCAGAACACATTTACACTATCAAATTAATGCTCAACCGAAGAAGAATGTCGTAGCAAATGCCGAATTTGGTTTGCCAATTCGTCTTTGGAAAAGTTTATGTCATGCTGCTCAAATCGGCGAGTTTCAGAAATGGGCAGAAACAGGCAAAAAGCATATTCAACGCTTAACTGAACAATTAACAGCTTGTAGTTTTGAAGTAAATGGCAAAAGTACATTCAAAGAAGAATTTGTGACTGCGGGCGGTGTTGATTTGAATGAACTTGATTTTGAAACCTATAGTTTGAAACAATACCCAAGCCTTTTTATGGCGGGTGAAGTGCTAAATATTGATGCCATAACGGGTGGGTTTAATTTTCAAGCTGCTTGGACAGGCGGTTGGATTGCCGCTCAAAATCTATGATTTTTTCTTGCGTCCTGCTTGCAAAATCTCCGAAAAAATAGATTTTTCATTTATATCATCTAAAATAATGGCTTCTTGCAAGATTTCCTTGAAAGAAGCTTCTTTTTTTTTGAAGTCTTCTGAATTTTTAAAAGTGATTCCGTGAATGAATTTTCGCTTTTTTGCATCCAATAAGCCTTGTTCGTTCGATAGCTGAAACCCTCGGTGAAATCCTACTTCAATTCCTGCATTCTTCTTCAATACCACAAAGTAGCAAAGCTCATTTTTTACCCCAAACATGGCCGTATTAAACAAAAAACGTTCTTTCATTTTCGGGTGTGCAAGTAAAATTGTATTTCTAAGTTGATACATCAGTGCCGATGTTTCAGAAACTTGATTTTCGATGAAATCTTCTATGGAGATGTATTTATTCATGTGAAGTTGTTGTGTTTGAAATAAATGTGCCAACAAACATTCCGAAAATACTGGCCAGTAAACCCCAAATCATGGAAGGGATTTCGGTTTCGTAAAACTCAAAAAATGTCCAAACTGTTGTGCCGAGTGTCATTGATAAAATCGCTCCGAGTGCATTAGCTTTTTTCCAGTAAAGCCCTGCTACTAATGGTACAAATAAAGCAACCAAACTGAGGGCGGAAGATTCGCCGACTAATTCATAAATTTCTGATTTATATAAAGAAAGTGCCGCACCAATAGTTGTAATAACAATTACCGATAAACGCATAATTTGTAATAATTTCTTATCACTTACTTTAGTTCCATAAAGTGGCTTAATTAAATTTTCGCCTAAAACAGTTGCTGGAGCTAAAATTGCACCACTACACGTACTTAAAATAGCAGATAATAAAGCACCAAAGAAAATGATTTGCATTCCGACCCCCGAATGTTGCAACACTAAATTTGGAATTATCATCTGAGAATCGCCTTCCTTTAGATTTGAATATAAAATTGTTCCACATAAGGCAATAATTAAAGGCATTGAAGCAACGGTTATGTACATTAATGCCGACCAATAAGCACTCTTTACAGCTACTTTCTCTGATTTTGCTGAAAGTGTACGCTGAAAAACATCTTGTTGCGGAATCGACCCCCAACCGATTGTTATCCAAGCCGCAAAATAGGTAATCCAACTTGTGAGCGTATTTTCTTTAGGTGTAAATCTGAAAAAGTCTGGTGGAGTTTTATTGATAATTTCATCGAATCCTCCAACCTGTATGATGAGTTCAATCGTTAACGTAAGTAAACCAATTATGATAATAGCTGTTTGAACCGTGTCAGTAATAGCAACTGACCACATTCCGCCTACATAAGTATAAAACAAAACCACTGAAGCACAGATACAGATACCCCAAACAAAGGGAACATTTGCGATAGACTGCAAAACTATGGCAAGAGCTACAAGTTGAGCGGCAATCCAACTAAAATAAGAAGGAATGATAAAAATGGCGGAAATCCATTCTGCTTGTTTGCTGTAACGAATGCGGAAGTAATCGCTGAATGTGATAATATTTAATTTATAGAGTGGACGAGTAAAAAACAAACCAATTAAAAGTAAGCAAAGTGCTGCTCCAAATGGGTCTTCGATTACGCCGAGAATGCCTTGCTCAACAAACTCGGATGATGCACCCATGACAGTTTCAGAACCAAACCATGTAGCAAATAATCCAGATGCAACAACGTATACGGGCATTCTTCGGCCAGCAATGGCAAAGTCGTTGGAAGTCTTCACAAATTTGGACGCATACCACCCAACCAAAATTGTTATTAAGAGGTAGAGAACTATAAAGCTAATTAACATTTTTTGGTAAAATCTTTAATATTATACAAAAATCAGAAAAAAAAACGTAATTGAATGTGACTTTACTTTTAAATTCGAGTCATTATTTATAATTTTCGCATTAGAAACCCAAACTTTAATTTTTACGCAGCTGTGACTCATCTAATTGAACGTTTTACCGAAATTTTAAGAAAAGGCAAGTATAATTCACAAACGATTGCCGCTTATCGAAATGCTATCTTTGTGTATTACAACCACTTTAGAGATTTACCCCAAAGTAAGATTACCGAAGAGCTAATTGCGGCTTATTTAGTCGACCTTGGTGATAAGAAAGGAAGTAATATTGATGCTTCTCTACAAGCAGGAAAAGCCATAAAATTATTTTATGAAGTTATCTTCAATCGAAAATTGGGTATTAAGGCCAATGGCGAATCGAAAAGTGATAGTTTACCTGATATTTTGACCGAACAAGAAGTTACTAAAATCATTGAAGTATTGGACAACCTAAAGCATAAAGCTTTGATGTCGATTATTTATGCTGCTGGTTTGAAACTGAGTGATGTATTAAATATGAAAGTATCTGATGTTGATTTTGAGAAAAAAGAAATATTGATTTCTCCTTCAAAATCAGAAAAAGGACGAACTTTAATGCTTCCGAAAAAACTAATTCCTATTTTGAAGGTGTACCTCGAAAAGTATAATCCCAAAGATTTGCTTTTTGGTGGTGAAAATGGTAAAACTTATAGTCCAAGAAGCGTTCAATTGGTTTTTCAGCAAGCATTAGTAAAAGCTAAGATTGACAAAGAGGCTTCAGTTCATACGCTTCGCCATAGTTATGCGGTTCATTGCTTAGAAAGGGGTATGGATATACATCTATTGCAAGAAATTTTGGGGCATAAATATTTACAAACAACAGCTATCTATAATCAAATTGCTCAAGTAGAACTGGTCAATATCAGAAGCCCTTTTGAAGACCTTGATATATAATGATTGATGTTAAATGGTGAATGTTTAATTTTTATCATAAAACAAACATTCACCATTTAACATTATTTTAGTCTTCCATACTGGCTTCTTTTAGTACAATGGTTTTCTTTTTCATCGAACCTGCTTCCAAATCCGCTATTTCTTGGCGATTTTTTGCAATATCAATGGCCATATAAATGGCATTGAGCATCGAAGACTCATCGGCAATGTTTTTTCCTGCAATATCATAAGCCGTTCCGTGGTCGGGCGAAGTACGTACTTTCGGCAAACCTGCGGTGAAGTTTACGCCATTCTCAAATGCTATCATCTTGAAAGGCATTAACCCTTGGTCGTGGTACATTGCCAAAACTGCATCGTAGTTTTTCCAAGCGGCAGTTCCGAAGAAACCGTCCGCCGGAAAAGGCCCAAAAACTAAGTTTCCTTTTTTCTTATATTCTACAAGTGCAGGTTGAATGATATCTCTTTCTTCCATTCCCAATAGACCGTTTTCGCCCGCATGAGGGTTTAAACCCAAGACCGCAATTCTTGGTTTTTGTTTACCAAAATCACGAATTAAAGAAGATTTGATTTGTTCTAACTTGCTAATTATTAATTCTTTGTTGATGTTTTTCTTCACTTGCTCCAATGGAACATGTGCTGTGGCAACACCTATTTTTAAGTCTTCACTAACCATAAACATTAACTCCTTATTGTTTACCCCAAAAGCATCAGCCAAAAATTCGGTGTGTCCAGGAAACTTAAAATCATCGCTTTGAATATTGTGTTTATTGATAGGAGCCGTTACCAACGCATCAATTTTACCTACTCTTAAGTCTTCAACGGCTCTTTTTAACGATTCAAACGCCAGTTTTCCTGCTTCGGGCGAGACCACACCCGGTTGCACTTCCAGTGCTTGGTCGCTCATGCAGTTGATTACGTTTACTTGTTTGTGGTTGAGTTGTTCAACTTTATGAATGGTAAAAAACTGCCAATCTTTAAGCTCAAGTAATTGACGATAGCGGTTAATTACTTTACCCGAACCATAAATAACAGGCGTACAAATTTTGTTTAGTCGATTGCCGCCGACTGCTTTTAGGATTACCTCAGGGCCTATACCATTGAAGTCTCCGATGCTTATGCCAATAATTGGTTTTTGAATTTCGCTCACTTTTCGACAGGATTTGTATGATTTAAAGCTTTATCGTTTTTTCATTGGATGCTAACATTTTGTAAAAAAATACTAAAATGATATTTATCTAATGTAGTTGCTGTAATTTTGTTGCAAGTTACTGACAATCAAATTATAAAAAAAATCCTGTGAATACAAACAATAGTATGAATAAAGGTTTGGTGTTAATTGCCGACGAAATGCACCTTAGTTTAATACCGATGCTCGAAAAAATTGGTTTTCAGCCCGATTATCAACCAAAAATAGGTCGTGCTGAAATCATTGAAAAATTAAATAATTATATTGGACTCATTATTAGAAGTAAAACCTTTGTTGATGCCGAATTACTGCAAAACGCTCATCAATTAAGGTTTATTGGTAGAGCAGGGGCAGGGCTTGATTTGATAGATATTGCTTATGTAGAAAGTAAAAATATTGCACTTTTTGCTGCCAATGAGGGCAATAGAGTTGCGGTAGCTGAACATGTGTTAGGTATGACTTTGTGCTTAATGAACAATATTTTGATTGCTGACCGTGAAGTAAGAAGCGGAGGCTGGGAAAGAGAAAAAAACAGAGGATACGAATTGATGGGAAAAACGGTAGGAATTATCGGTTACGGGAATAATGGCTCAGAAACTGCCAAACGTTTTAGTGCTTTTGGTTGCAAAGTTTTGGCTTTTGATAAATACAAAACAGGTTTTTCTGATGAATTTGTTGAAGAAAGCTCAATGGATAGAATTTTTGAAGAAGTAGATATTTTGTCTTTGCATATTCCATTAACAAGTGAATCGAATAAATGGGTTGATGCTAAATTTTTATCGAAGTTTTCAAAAAATATTATTTTAATTAATGCGGCTCGTGGTGAAATTGTATCGCTGAATGATTTAGCTAAAAGTATCGAAAATGGAAAAGTCAGAGGGGCGTGTTTGGATGTCTTAGAAAATGAAAAACTTCAAAAACTTTCGGAGGAACAAAAAGCAAGTTTTAACAAATTGACCGCTTCTGAAAGAGTGATTTTTACGCCCCATATTGCGGGTTGGACTTTTGAGTCATACATAAAAATTAATGAGGTGTTGATTGAAAAAATTTCAAGTTTAGCTTAGTAGTTGGTTGATAAATAAAGTTTTAGTAGTAATTTGTAGGTTAGATTTTTACTGTCTATTCAACAAATAACTATGAGAAGAAATTTTTATTTAATTTTATTTTTGGGTTTTATAAATAGTATTACCTTAGCTCAAAACTTTACTGTTAGTGCCAACAGGCGTTTTATTCTGAAGGAAAATAAGCCATTTCTGTGGGTAGGAGATACTGCTTGGGAACTCTTTCATGCCCTCGACCGAGATTCAAGTACTTATTATCTCAGCAAGCGAGCTTCTCAAGGATTTACTATTATTCAGGCAGTGGCTTTGGCCGAATTAGATGGCCTAAATTCTCCCAATGCGTATGGCGACAAACCTTTGTTGAATAATGACCCAACGAAACCTAACGAAGCATATTTTAGACATGTTGATTTTGTGATTGATAAAGCTGCGGAATTTGGTCTGACAATTGGGCTTTTGCCAACGTGGGGTGACAAAGTTTTTAAAGACCGTTGGGGAAATGGACCTGAAATTTTCACTACCGAAAATGCTAAGATTTATGGGCATTGGATTGCAAACAGATACAAAAACCGAAAAAATGTTATCTGGATTTTAGGGGGCGACCGTAACCCACGGAAGGGTTCGCAAGATGCGGAGATTTGGCGAGCTATGGCCGCAGGAATTGTTGAGGCTCATGGTGGAAATGACAAGGTATTGATTACGTTTCACCCACAGCCAAACAAAGATGGTTCAAGCGAATGGTTTCATGAAGAGGAGTGGTTCGATTTTAATATGTTTCAGACTGGTCATTGTCGTGATAATGATGTTTATAATCGAATCAAAGGCTCCTACGAACGACCGAACACAAAGCCTGTGGTGGATGGGGAACCCATTTATGAAGACCACCCTGTGTGTTTCAATGCGAATGATTTAGGTACTTCCAATGCTTACGATATTCGAAAAGCACTTTATTTAGATGTTTTTGCGGGTGCATTCGGATTTACGTATGGTTGTCATGATGTTTGGCAAATGTACCGTTCGACAGCTACACCCGTAAATGGGCCGCATTTATTTTGGAAAAACGCACTCGAATTACCAGCTGCAAATCAAATAAAATTTTTAAAGCGTCTCATTGAATCAAGACCTATTTTAGAGCGAATTCCTGACCAGTCTTTGATAATTGAAAATAATAATTCAGCCTATGAAAGAATACAAGCTACAAGAGGCAACGATTTTGTTTTTATTTACACTGCTTTGGGGAAAGAATTTACTGTAAATATGGAGAAAATATCGGGAAGCCAGCTAATTGGGTATTGGTTTAATCCAAAAAATGGTCAAGTACAGGAGATTGGTAGTTTTGAAAATAAGGGTGTAAGGCAATTTACTCCTCCTTCGTCAGGCTATGGACAAGATTGGGTTTTGGTTTTAGATGATGCAGCTAAGAAATATCCAAAGCCTTGATAAATTTTTGGACATTCCTAATCAAATATTTGCTTTTTGATTAGGAATGTCCATTTTATAAAAGAGAAAAAGTCAACGACGTCTTTTTTGTTTATTAGATTCCTCTTCTTCTTCTTCCTCTTCGCTACCTGCATAATTGAATCCAAAATTTTCTTCAATAGCATATTCATCGCAAAGAGTTTCTAAGTCGGCAATGAAATCATCTGGATTTTCAGTTAGAATTTCAAAATTATTGATGTAAGTATATTCAACCCCATCTTCTTCTTGTGCTTCATAGTCGAAATAAAAGTCTTCCTCACTTTCAACATATTCCAAGCATAGTTCTTCTAACTTCGTAGCAAAATCTTCGGTATCTTCTGTTTCAATCCAAAAATCGGTTACGTAAATCATGCCATCAACGGCAAAATTTGATTCTTCAGATTCATCCCAAATACCCTCACTGAAATCAAGATTTTCAACCGATTTTATAATCCATGAATCATGACCGTTGAAGTCTTTGTTCATCATATAGTCATACGGTATGTAGCAATAACCTTTATCACCCCAATCTTTTCCCCACGAATTTCTGACAATAAAAACCTTGTCGGGTTCAGAATATCCCACACAGAGCATGGCATGCCAGCCGTGGGTGGTGCGGACATTATCCGATGGTTTTGGCATCGGTACTCTGCCTTTGTTTTTACAGGCACTGTCAAACGATTCAAAAGTATTCAGACAAAACGAAATTGGATAACCTTCTGCCAATGTCTGCTTCCATAAATCGAGTTTGGTTTCGATGTATTCAGCATCAACAATTTTGAAGTTTGCACCGTGGTCATAAGCCGCTTGGTCGGGTTCATCCAAAATCATCGACTCATCGTTTGGCCAAATCTCTTCTGAGCATGCCCCATATTCTTTCAATCCCTCAATGGCCTTATACATAATTGAGCCACAATCTTGGTCCTGAGCATTTTCCAGATATCGGGCATTATAGTAAATATATAGACGACTTATGTCAGCCGAATCTCCATTATTTCTTTTAGCCAAATATTCGTAAGCTCCCGCAAACGCATTCGCCACACAACTATTACCTACTTGCATTTCTACTTCGGTGAGGTGTTCTCTTAAATCAACTTTTGGTGGTAGTTTATCAAATCTGCCACTTTCTTTTCGGTTTATGTTGGCAGGAATTGCTCCCACACGGTATCCACCAATTCTGTTTTCCATGGCTATCTTTTAGGTTTGACAGTGATTAGTTTAAATTTTATCAAAAATAAATATTTCAAAAATATCTATCATAAGAAGACCCAAAAACTTTATGTTTGATAATTTTTTAAAAAATTATCAAACGGATATAAATAAACTTTTATAGCTAAAATTGTGTGTTTTTGATTCTAAACAATATTGAAATTGGTAATTATTTGTTTTTTGTAACTCGTTGTATAGTATCGTAAATGTTTAATTAAAGGGGCTTTGGTACGGTTATTTCTATTGATATTCATGTAAGTGCACAAGTAAGGAACTGCTCTAATAATAATCAAATATAGCATTAAAGATTTTATTTCACTCAATAGCAACAAAAGTAAAAAAGGGCAGAAGATTCTGCCCTTTTTTCTTGTTTATATTTTAGTTTTACCAAAGTCCGATATAATGGTCTTCTTTGGCTCGCATTTGTTTTTCGTCTTCATCAGTTTTATCATAATAGCCGCAAAGATGTAATATACCATGTACAATTACACGCCTAAACTCAAGCTCGAAAACTGTACCGAAATCTTTTGCATTATCAGTTATGCGTTCGATACTCACAAAAATATCGCCTTCAATTAGATTTTCATCTTCTGAATTATCGAAAGTGATAATATCCGTCAATGTATCATGGTCGAGGTACTCAACATTTATTTTGTGTAGATACTCATCATCACAAAAAACATAATTAATCTCCGATAACTCAAAGCCTTCTGCTTCGATAACTGATTTGAGCCAACGCTTGGTTTTGATGGGGTTTGTAACCTTAAAGTCGATAGATTCTGTATGAAAATTTATCATTATGCTTTGTTTCGTCTTTTATCTAAAGTCATCAATAATGCAGGAAGCAAAATCAGATTTGCAACCATACCCATCAATAAGGTAATAGAAATTAAACTGCCTAAATAAACCGTGCCTTTAAAATTAGAAACGGCGAAAATACCAAAGCCAAAAAATAGAATAATGGCCGTGTAAAACATACTTATACCTGTGTACATAATTGTTTCGGTAATAGCCTGTGATACCGTTTTATTATGATTTTTGAGTTCATCCTTGTACTTAGTCAAGAAATAAATTGTTCCATCTGACGAAATACCGAATGCAATACTAAACACTAAAATAGTGGTTGGTTTAAGCGGAATTCCAAAATAGCCCATTACTCCAGCCGTAATGATGAGCGGTAAAATACTCGGAATCGTTGAGATAAGAATCATACGAGCATCGAAAAATTGAGTGGCCATCACGATGCAAATCAGCCCGATTGCCCAAAGTGTACTTTCAATCAAGTTTTGAAGCAAATAATCATTTCCTTTCATAAAAACCACTCCATTACCCGTGATTTTGGCATTTATTTGTTCTTCTTTGGGGAGCCATTGTTTGGCTTCACGGTCATAATTAAAAATAGTGTCAATTTTGGGTTGTAAGGTTTCAACCAATTCTCTGATTCTAACTGTACCTGCATCACCACACTGAAAACTCACACGAGTAAATTGCTTGGTGCTATCAATAAACGGCGTCGCCAAACTTTCTTTTCCTTTAACTGTACCTACGTATTCGGCCAGTTTTTGAAGTTCAAACGTGCCAGGGAGTTGAAAATATTTAGGGTCGCCGCCTCTATAACCTTGGTAAACCAATTTGATGGCTTCGACTAACGAGATTGGGTTTGTGAAATCATCGTATTTGGCAAACTCTCGTTGCATTAACTTTATTTTATTTAAAACTTGTGGATTTAATACACCATTTTCTTTTTTTGTATCAATGACTACTTCGAAAGGTACAATCCCATGAAAATGTTTTTCGATAAATTTCAAATCGGCATAGATAGGGTCTTTTTGCGGAAGGTCATCCACGATGTATCCAACTGCTTTCAGTCGAGTCATACCAACCGTAAAAATCACCACTAAAATTGCTATAAACCAATATAGTTTGGTGCGTTTGGTGTGTACGATTCTGTTGACATAGCTCAAAAATGCCGTAAGATTTTTATTATCAAGGTGTCTTACATTTTTAGCACTTGGTGGGGCTGAATAACTAAAAAATATTGGGATTAAAATTAGAGAAATCGCCCAAGTTGACATAACCGCTATGGCTGCTACCAACCCAAATTCCAACAAAAGAGGGCTGCCCGTAAAATAAAATACAAAGAAACCAATAAAAGTAGTGACATTGGCTAAAAAAGTGGTTTTGCCAATTTTTTCTATCGAAACTGCCAACGCACGCATTTTATCGTTGTGTTTCAAAAATTCTTCTTGGTATTTATTGACCAGAAAGATGGTGTTTGGAATGCCAATTACGATGATGAGTGGAGGAATAAGGCCTGTCAAAATCGTGATTTTATAGCCAAACAACACAATGTATCCAACCGACCAAATTACCGAAATAATGACCAACAATGATGTGTATAGTACCGTACGCATCGAACGGAAAAAGATATAAAGAATACCGATTGTTACTAAAAAAGCTAAACCCAAAAATCGTGTTAATTCGGTCGAAACTTTAGAGATAAAGTTAGTGCGAATAAAAGGCATTCCTGAAAAATGGACTTCAATATTACTTTTTACACCAAATTCTCTTGCCGCTGCCTCAATTTCTCTCGAAATCGTAATGCGTCCTTTGCTGTTAAGTTTTGATTGGTCAAACGTAACGGCCATTAGGTGTGCGTGGCCTTCTTTACTATAAATAACTCCTTTATAAAAAGGCAATTTGTCGATTTTGGCTTTTACCGAATCAACTTCCGCTTGCGTTGTTGGGCGTTTGGCTACGAGCGGAGGGAAGTTAAATTTCTTTTCAACGCTATCTTTTTCAATTCCAAACAAATTTGTATTCGATAATACGTTTTTGATACCTTCAATGCTTTTAATTTTTTTACTTAAATCATACCATTTATTAAAAGTTTCAAGTTCGTAAATTTTATCAGATTCAATCGCAATCACCATCACATTGCCGTCTTCACCAAAGCGTTGTTTGAAGTCTTCGTATATTTTGAAATTTTCGTCACTTTTAGGAAGAATTCTTGCCAACTCGTAAGACATCGTAATTTTAGATGCCATAAAACCCATAAAAAGGGTCGTAAGAGACACTACAAATAACCAAGTCTTACGATTTTTTAAAATAAGTTTTGAAAGATTATACCAGAACATAA
>JAIYBU010000072.1 GCA_027488335.1 Cytophagaceae bacterium | reverse complement strand
GTCCATTCGAGGGTACCCCCGTTAGTTATGCTGATTACTTCAATGGTTCATTCAAAAATCACTTGATGGGAATTTTGGGCGGCATGATTTGGTGTAAAGGGATGTCATTCAATATCATTGCTTCTGGAAAAGCTGGCCCTGCAATTTCTTACGGTTTAGGACAAGGAGCAACCATCGTGGCCGCAATTTGGGGAATTTATATCTGGAAAGAATTTAAAAACGCCCCCAAAGGTACCTCAACTATACTCAATATTATGCTTTTGTGCTACATGATTGGTTTAGGAATGATAATCGCTGCCAGATAAAATAGCAGATGCTTGATAAAACAAATTTTATCAAGCATCTGCTATTTCGTTAATTACATCCACCTATTTCAGCTTTAAATGTACTTCCATTTTTAGTCTGAAAACCAGGGTTTAAAACAATATTTTTCCCAGCTTTAAATGTAGTATAACCCGATTCAATCAATACCGAATTTTCAGTACTGATACTTTCAATAGCTGTTTGAATTGGGTATAAACTTATAGTATCAAATATGCTTCCTGATGCTATTACTCGATTATTTGGGCATGGGTTTATAACAAAAAAACTTTGTTCAAGAAAAACTCCATTAGTTGAATAATTACCTTCTTGAACAGCCCTAATAATTACCTTTCCTTCAGTACCTTGAAGCGTCACAATATTATTTGAGATTGACGCAGGTCCTGAAATGATATAATATTTGATAGGATTCAAGCCCGAACTTACTGTTGCTGAAATAGTAAATGGAATATCAGAAATCATTTTATCTGATAGTGTATTGAAGCTCATTGATTGTGAATTAATATCTCTCTCCACTTTAAAGGTTTGAAAAACTGGAGGTGCTGGTCTATAAGCTAAATTTCCGTGTTGCAAAGCAGCTATCTTCACCTCACCAGGTGTACCTAATAATGTAAGTGTATTTCCTGATATAAATGCTGGACCATAAATTCTTTCATAAAAAACATCTAAATTTGATGTAGCTGTTGCTGAAAGACTTAAAGCTTCACTACCAGCACTTTTATTACCAATAGACGGAAAAGTAATAGTTTGGCTTAACGTATTATTGCAATTAATATATACATTTTTTTCTTGCTCGCTACAAAGACCACGTTCATCGCATACCTTCAGATAAACTTTCTGCCAATAAGTTGCATGACCGCTTTCGCAAGTTAGGGCAGATAAATTATCCGTTTTATTATTCCCATAAATGGGTGCATTAAAATGCTCATGCCCATTATGAGCTAACGAAAGTTTCCATTCGTAACTAAGATTAGAAGTTAAGCTCTCAGCATCCGAAGCATTCGCACTAAGCATAATTGGCATAGTTTGGTTTTCGGTTATGGCATCAGTAGTATCTAATGAAGTAGCATGTATAATTGGTGGGGTATTATTTAAAAATATTTTTACAGAATCTTGGGCAGTAAGAAGGTTGGAGTCGGTAACCGTCAATTTAACCCAAAATTCTTGTTGAATATTTCCTACAAACTGATGATGCGGTGCTAATGATGTTGCAAGGTCAGTATTATCACCAAAATCCCAACTATATGTTAGTGTCGAATTTTCTGGGTCGTATGAGTTTCTTGCAGAAAAAGCAATTGTCAGTGGGGAATCTCCAAAGATTTTATCATATTCAATCTTAGCAATGGGAGCTTTATTTCCACTATCATAAACGATTCTTCTAATACTGGTAGCACTCAAGTTGCCAGTACTGTAAAATAATCCATCAAGAGCATCTGAGGTACTCAAATTCGTAATTTCATTAGCTGTATTCATAAATAAATCGCAATACGTTGGATTATATACTGAATCAAGACTCATATACGAAATCCATTTATTCGTATAATCTGCAAAGAAATATTTATTGGTATAAGCATTGGGAAAATCTAATTTATCATAAAATACCCCCCCTATTACACAAGCACCATCTTGTAAATAGCCATTAACTGGCTGTATTTGATTATCTATCAATGCTTTACTCTGATTAGTACGATATTGTAATATTGGCAACTTATGTGGATTAGGCAAATAATCGTCATTATTATCTTGCCAATTGACTAAATCCATACCTTCATATTTTGGCCACCCAAAATTCAAACCAGGTGAATTTAAAATATCGACTTCTTCTCTATCGTACCTACCAATATCACCAATCACAAAAACACCAGGGTTTCCATCTGCTTCATGATGTTCACCCGTATTGGGAAGATACGTTATTCTAAATGGATTGCGGAGCCCTTTTGCCCATATTCTTGATTGTGGAGAACGTGGATTTTCCACCTGAAAATATGGGTTTGAACTTACACCATCACCTGTTTGTGGATTAATACGAAGTACCTTGCCCGATAATGAAAACAGTACTTGAGCTCGATATTGGCCTATATTCTCTGCACTTGTTATAATTCCAGATGAGTCAGCTAAATTGCCAAAAGTAGTTGCGGTCAAATCAAACTGATGAGCTCCATCACCTGTTGCAACTAATAGAGTTCCATCTTTTCCAAAAGCCATCCCTCCTCCTGCATGAACTTCTTCAATAGTAGGAATACCAGTAGCGTGAGTTTCACCTATCAATGTTAATCGACTATTGGCTACGATACTTAAAGGTGAGGAATTTAGGTTTACAGTATAACGACATACCCTTGACATTGTGGCAGGAGTAGCTTCATCTAAAGAAGCTTCATTATATTGATTTGTTCCAAAATTGAATAAATAATGTCTATCAACGGTAAAGTAAATATAAATATAGCCGTTATTTAAAAAATTAGGGTCAAGTACTATATTGAGTAGTCCGCAATCACCTCTGTCATAAACCTCTTCATTAATATCTAATAAAGGAGCTGTCTGTTTAGTTGCATTAGCATTTACTACCATTATTTTACCTGCTTTTTCTGTAATAAAAATTCGTCCAGTCTGGTCAAAGGCAAAAGAAGTGATGGATGTATAACCAGATACGTAGGGGATATCACTAAATCCAGTTGGTTGAGCAAAAGAAGGTGTTAGTAAGAAAGAAGTAAATGATAAAAATAGGAATAAAATAAAGTTATAATTGTGTTTCATTGTATAAATGGAAATTTGGATTTTATAAAGGTTTTGTTGCTATTTTAGTTGCAAAAATTGTAAAAAGAGTAGTATTTATTGTAACGAATTTTGGAAAGAAATAAAATGAAGTATAAAATATGTCACTAGAAACAGGCTAATACATTTTCATTATAACAATTATAGAAAACTCGTAAAAATGATAAACACGCACAAAAATACAAAATTATTTATGACGGGCATAAAATACCGTTAATCCAGTCCGTTGAAAATATTCATCTAACCCTAAAATTCTACGGTAGAAAGGTCATAAAATTTATAATAGAACTAACTCTCTTAATCTATCCCTATTAATTAAAAACTATCAACTTACTGTTCCTTCATAACTTCAATCTTTCTCAGCAAATGATTATTAATACCGACCAAAAAACATTATAAATACAGATAATTAACGAAAATAAAAGTCAGAAAATTAGATTTCATTAGTAATAATGCAACAATTTTCAAAAAATCGTTGTTAAAAATTATGGGTTAATCAACTCATCATTCATAACTCAAAATCGCACGGGTAACCCCGTCAGCATTCAGAACTCTTGAAACATCTCGCTTACCTCAATAAATACTTTCTGAAATACAAATGGTACTTGATTTTGGGTATCATTTTCACCATCGTTTCCAATCTTTTTGGCATTATTCCTGCTCAAATTGTGCGTCACGCACTCGATTTGGTAAAAGAAACGATTGATATTTATTTTCTCTACGATAATTCGGAGACTCAAAAATCCATGTACGATGTCTTCACGACCAGCATTGGTATTTATGGTCTATTGATTTTGGCGATGGCTATCTCGAAAGGTATATTTCTATTTGCCGTTCGTCAGACCATCATTGTGATGTCTCGCCACATTGAGTTTGATTTGAAAAACGAAATTTATGCTCATTATCAGAGCCTTCCATTGAGTTTTTATCGCCAAAACAATACAGGAGATTTAATGGCTCGTATCTCGGAAGACGTCAGTAAAGTGAGAATGTACGTCGGTCCATCGTTGATGTATCTGATGAATATGTTTGTGCTGGTCGTATTGGTTTTGAGCTATATGTTTTCGGTCAATACTCGCCTTACTTGGTGGGTTTTGCTACCGATGCCTGTGCTTTCGGCCAGTATTTTTATGGTCAGTAGCACCATGAATAAGCGTTCGGAAGAAATTCAGAAAAGTCTTTCTAAACTTTCAACGTTTGTGCAAGAGGCATTTTCTGGAATCAGAGTTTTGAAAGCATTTGCTCGTGAAGACGATTCAGCCAAACGATTTACGGCTGAAAGTGACATTTATAAAGCAAAATCATTGGCCTTGACTCGTGTTGATGCTCTCTTTTCACCAACAACGGCATTATTGATTGGTTTAAGCACGGTGCTGTGTGTGTATGTGGGTGGACAAGAAATTATTGCTGGGCGTTTGACCCCAGGCAATGTGACCGAATTCATCATGTACGTATTCATGCTCACGTGGCCGCTCATTGCTTTGGGCTGGACATCGAGCCAAATTCAGCGGGCAGCCGCTTCTCAAAAACGTATTAATGAATTTTTACAGGTAAAATCAGAAATCGTTTCTACTAAAAATCTTACCACTCCAATCGAAGGAAATATCAGTTTCCGAAACATTGATTTTGTTTATCCAGATTCGGGTATTCAAGCACTCAACAATTTTAATCTTGATATAAAATCGGGCGAATCAGTAGCTATTCTCGGTACGACGGGTTCGGGAAAAAGTACAATTGCAAATCTGATTGTGCGAATGTACGATACCACGAGTGGAGATATTCTTTTCGATGGAGTTTCGATAAAAGAATACAACGTGCAGTATTTGCGTAGCCAAATGGGGTATGTGCCGCAGGAAGTATTTTTATTTTCGGATACGATTATGAACAATGCCAAATTTGGCTCGCCAAATATCACTGACGAACAAGTAATCCAAGCCACAAAAGATGCCGATTTATATCAAAATATTATGGATTTTCCTGAAAAATTTGATACAAAACTCGGAGAAAGAGGCATTACGCTTTCGGGTGGACAAAAACAAAGACTTTCCATCACTCGTGCAATTGCCCGTGAACCAAAGATTTTAATTCTCGATGATTGCCTTTCGGCAGTGGATACTAACACCGAAAATATTATCTTGAATAACCTCCAACGAATCATGCAAAACCGTACTTCGGTGATTATCTCTCACCGAGTTTCGTCGGCAAAACTGGCAGACAAAATCTTGGTTTTAGACAATGGTGAAGTAATTGAACAAGGCACTCACGACGAACTTTACGAAAAAGGTGGAGCTTACCGAGAACTTTACGAAAAGCAATTACAAACTGAGGAAGTTTAATAAAAGTTAAACCCTTCGCTCAATGATTTTTTACCCCCTAAACGAATACTAAAATGGACATATCAAACAATACAGTTTTAATAACAGGCGGTGCAACAGGCATTGGCTTAGAATTAGCAAAGCAGTTTATTGCGAAGGGCAATACTGTCATTGTTTGCGGAAGACGTGAAAGTAAGTTGAAGGAAGCAAAATTATCGCTGCCTCAACTTATTACTAAGCAGTGTGATATTGCTAATATTGACCAACGCCGAGAATTGTATAATTTTTGTATAGAACAATTCTCGGCTATTAATATACTGGTGAATAATGCTGGTATTCAGCGTGAAATAGATTTCAGAAAAGGCGAAGCTGACTACGTGAACGGCGAGAATGAAACTGCCATTAATTTAGAGGCAACGTTTCATTTAACGGCACTTTTTACCCCTCATTTTATGAAACAAAAAGAAAGTGCAATTATTAATGTTTCATCAGGTTTGGGCATTGTTCCACTGGTGATTGTTCCAATTTATTCAGCAACCAAATCAGCTTTGCATTCTTTTTCGATTTCATTACGAAAACAATTAGAAAATACAACTGTAAAAGTATTTGAAATTTTACCACCAATCGTTGACACTGAATTAGATAATGGTGCGAGAGATAAGAGTGGACAAACTAACAAAGGAAAAAAAAAAAAAAAAGTGGCTATTGAAAGCTTAAACGCAATCAGTAAGGACAAATTTGAGATTCCCATTGGACTTGTAAAAGTTTTAAAAATTGGCTCACGAATTAATCCTCCACTTTTCTTGAAAATTCTCAACAAAAAAACGCCAGTCCAACCACTATGACAAAATAATAACACATAGAATTAGATTTGTATTAAAAACGTTTTCAATTTGCATAAACAACAAAGTCTTGCAAGTATAACTCACAAGACTTTGTTATGTCGGCTACCTATTATATACTACGAATCAATATCTCCTATTATAGCGGTCATCATAACGGTGGCCGTCGCCACGGTCGTTACCACGATTTCCTCGGCTGAAGTCTTCATACGTTGCACGGTCGCCATCACGTTTTTCACGATTTATCCAACGGTTCAAGACGGCCAAATCTTCCATCAAATCACGGCGTTCACGTGGGTCAAGCATGCCGTCACGTTTATAACGATTTTCTTTGTATTCGATTTGCTCTACTTCACGCAATAATCGTTTCGACTCACGTGACGTGATACGTCCACTCTCAATTCCCCAAGCAATCTGGCGGCGAGCCTCACGTTGATAACTATCAATTTTGTCAAAGCCACCTCTACCATAATTATCGTTTCTGTCGTAATATCCATTATCGTATCCACGAGGGTCATTGCCACGTCGTCCGTAGGCATCATCATTGCGGTCATATCCTCTTTGTGCATTGGCCACGGCAGCACTTGCTACCAACATTGCCACAATCATTAGCTTTCTCATAGTCTTATTGTGTTGTTTTCTGTTTTTAAACTTCCTTAATTATGGAATTTACTACTTAGATGCAAAACCTACTCAAAGGGTTTATTCAGCTTTTTGTTAATGATTGTTAATGCAATTTCGATGTTTTATAATCCGCTTGTCAGCACCTCAAAGGCCTGTTCAAATTCAATATTGCGTATATTTTTGAAATGCTCGTTATGAAAACTATCCAGCCTTTTCAAGATATTCACAATCATCGTTTTTTCGCTGGGCGTGAGCGTATCAAAAGCCATTTTCCCAACTTTATCCATATAAGGCATACTTTCGGCCAAGACTTGTAGCCCTCTTTCGGTGATTTTTACTCGCTTCGAGCGTTTATCATTTTCATCAGGAAACTCCTCTACCAAATCGGCGGCAATTAATCTTTTAATAATATCAATTCCCGACGGAAACTCCGACAACATTTCATAAATCAACTCACTCTTTTTGGGCATTTTCAAGTCCATCAACGAAATTAGATATATCCAATCTTCGATATTATTCAACGGAAAATGATTCAATGCTTTTTTTGAATACAGATTTGAATACTTTACTAACCTCCCCAACAAACCCGCCAACTGTCCATTAACTGGCACGCTATGCCATTCTTCCAAAGATTGAGTACTATTTTCGGCTAAATATTTCACGCAAAAATCAGCAATACTCATCTCTGGATTTTCATCTTCATACTGTGACCAAAGATTTACCAATTCAACTATTTTTTTACTCATCTCAAAATATTTTACATACTACTAAACAAATTTAACTTTACTTTGTTTTCATAATAAATATAAAATAAATATATAAAATAAAATGTATTTTCAAAATAATTCATTTATCTACCTTCAGTATTACTTTGAAAACATACTATACTAAAATTCTAAATAATGTTTTAATACAGAAACATAAAATAAATCAATTAAAATGATTGCGGAATTAAAAGAAGTTGGGAAACAATACAAAGTAGGCGACCAAACGATTGTTGCTTTGCAACCAACCTCGCTCAAACTCAACGAAGGCGAATTGATGCTTATTATTGGTCCATCGGGTTCAGGAAAAACCACCTTACTGTCGTTGTTGGGATGCGTGATTTATCCTTCATTTGGCAATTTATGGGTAGATGGAAAATACATTAACGACCTAAAATCCAACGAATTGGCCAAACTTCGCCTTGATACAATCGGTTTTGTATTTCAAAGTTTCAATTTGCTTGCTCCGCTCAATGCCGAAGATAATGTTGCTTTTCCATTGAAATTACAAGGAGTTTCGGGCGGAGAAATTAATAAAAAAGTAAAAAAAGCCTTAGAAATTGTGGGAATGACCGACCGTCGGAAAAACTTACCCAAAGAACTTTCGGGTGGACAACAACAACGAATTGCCATTGCGAGGGCTTTGGTTACAAACCCCAAATTAATTCTTTGCGACGAACCAACTGCTTCGCTCGACAAAGATTCACTATCGGTTGTGATGAATGAACTCCGCAACTTAGCTCGGCAAGGCAAATCGGTGGCAGTCGTAACGCACGACCCACGCCTCCAAGAATACGCAGACCGTGTGGTTGAAGTAAAAAACGGAATAGCCACCGAAATTTTCAATCAATCCATTTAACAGATTTACTTCAAATCAGATTTGTCAAAAAACAGAAAATAGCATTTAAAAGCATGAAAAATTACATTATTTCTATTCTTACAATGGCAGTATTAGCGTCTTGCGGAAATAAAGAAGATAAAGAAGCAGCCGAAAAAGCCAAAGCCGATTCGCTCGCAAAAGTTCCTACTACCAATAACCGCATTTTGGGCGTTGCTCGCATCGAACCAGAAGATGGTATCTTGAATTTTACGGCAGGAACAAGCGGGAAAGTTTTGGCAGTTTTAATCAAAGAAAACCAAATCGTACAGAAAGGACAAAGTTTGCTTACGATTGAAAATAGCCTCGAAAATGCCCAACTGGCTCAGTCAGAAAGCAAAATAGCTACCCAAAAAGCAGCCATTGCCGTTAATCAAGCCAATCTGGAAGCAGCAAAAGTTAGTCTAAAAAATGCTCGTGATAATTATGAGCGAAACCTCCGCTTGTTTGAAGGAAATGCCCAAACCAAACAGGCCGTTGATGATAGCAAAGCAACAGTTGATAGATTGATGAAAGATGTGGAAACGGCAGCCGCCAACATTGAGCAATCGAAAAGCAGAATCAGTGAATTACAGACCGATATTAATTATTTCCGAACCGCTGTAAATCAGAAAAAAGTGAATGCCTTGGTTTCGGGAAAAGTGCTAAAAGTGGCGGTAAAAACGGGTGATTATGTAACAAACACTACTCAAATCGCCGAATTTGCTCCAACTGGCTCATTAATCGCCAAAACTGAAGTGGATGAATTATATGCTGAAAAAATTCAACTCGGACAAAAAGCATTTATCATTTCGCAAACCACGGGCGATACCCTTGCCAATGGTTCGGTAAGCTACGCCGCCGACTATTTAAAACAAAAATCGCTTTTCAAAGACCAATCTACTGAGCAAGAAGACCGCCGTGTGCGTGATGTTTCGATTCGTTTAGAATCGGGCAAAATGCCACTCATCGGTAGCCGCGTTGATTGTGTGATTTTATTGAAATAATCATTCCTTAATATTCGACCTTTCATCTTACACAATATTAATGAGCGATTCAAGAGAATCGCCCCACAGAATATGTTAAAAGAAGCATTCAAATTTATGTGGTACGACAAGACCAAAATGTTTGGAATCTTGTTTGGTATCATCTTGTCGGTTTTTCTAATTGGGCAGCAAATTGGCATTTGTTTTTCGCTGCTCAATAGCACTATTTCGTTGGCAAAATTTAACCAAAATTACATTTGGGTAGTCAGCGATAAAAGCCAGCAAGTCAGCGATTTACCCCTACTCGATATGCGTATTTATCGAGAACTCATGAGTATCAACGGTGTAAAAAAAGTCAATCAGCTGATTGTGGGCGGCGGAAGTGCAAAGTTTAGCAACGGCACAAAAACCAGCATCACGATGATTGGCACACAAGCACCATCGTATGCGGGTGGGCCGTGGAAATTTGCCTTTGGCAACCTCCGAGACCTCCAGCAAGAAGGAGCAGTCATTGGCGACTCTTATGACCCGATTCAAGGAAAAAATATCAAAATCGGCGACCATTTTGAATATAATGGAAATCGAGTAGTGTTAATCGGGCAAACCAAAGGAGCAAAAGGTTTGGGTGTAGCTTACAGTTTTACGACCGTTGACCGTGCCAGAAAACTTTGTAAAATTCCCACCACCAAAGCCTCAGCTTTTTTGGTAGAATGGGAAAACGGAACCTCGGTCGAGCAGGTCATTCGGGCAATTAATAAAGAAATCCCAGGAGTAAAAGCCCGTGATGGAAAAACATTTACCGACGAAAGTCTTAAATACTTTGCTCTCAATAGTGGTATTGTGGCTTCTTTTGGTCTTTTGGTTGTCTTTGCCATCATTACGGGTTTTGCGATTGTGGGTCTAACAATGTTTTCGGCCGTCAACGACCGAATCAAAGATTACGGGACCATCAAAGCTATTGGTGGCACTAATGGGGTAGTTAGGAAACTGATTCTTTGGCAAGCTACTATTTATTCGATTGTGGGTTTTGCGGTGGCATATTTTCTACTTTTTGGTTTTGTACAAGCTACCAAAAAGAATCTTGATATTCAGATTACGCCTGAACTCACGGTTTTCTTGGTAATAGTCACGCTATTTATTGCTGTTTTAGGAAGCCTTTTAGCCATGCGAAAAATAGCCAAACTCGAACCTGCTGCCGTTTTTAGGTCATAATCAAAAGTTTTTTAGTACCAAAACTTCACAGTTTTATAGTTGTTTTTTTCCGTTTTAGGCAGAAAAAAAATATTCATCTAAATAAGGTATTTAGATTTGAAAAAATTCCAAGAAACATGAAAAAGAAAGTTATTATATTAGTTACATATTCGATTATTTTGGGGCAAACACTTCCAGTTTTTTCCCAAAAAATTACGCTCAATGAAGCGATTCAAAAAGGTATCGAAAATCGGATTGAGCTAAAAACCCAAGCATTGAATATTCAAATTGCCAATAGCGAAAACGATAAAATCAAGGCCAAATGGATACCGCAAGTAAGTGCCAACGGTGATGTAAGATGGAATACCCAACTTCAAACTACTGTTCTGCCTTTTGCTTTGCCAGGTTCAAGCGAATCACAAACAATTGTGCGTTTGGGGCGTCCGTTCAATAATACTTTTGCTTTACAAGCCGAGCAGAAAGTGTATGATGCCAACAAAAAAATCGACCGATTGGTGAATGACACGCAAACCGAAGCTCAGAAAAATATGCTTGAGCAACAAAAAATCAATCTCAAACAAAGCATTACGGAGGCATATTTTTCAGCGGTTTTCAATAAAGAAAAATTACGTTTGTCAGAAATTGCCTTGCAAAGAGCAAATGCGTATTTCGAGGCCGCACAGGTAAAATTTGAGCAAGGAACTATCCTAAAAAATGATTTAGATAAGTTTTCGCTCGATGTTAGCAATGCAAAACTCGCTCAAACAAAAAATATACAAGATTATGAACTGAGCTTGGTAACACTTCAATATCAGTTGAATACCAACGATAAAGCTGAGCCAGCCGAAGATTTAACTTCTATTCTAAACTACTCTCAAATAGGTGATGCTCAGACAAATACAGACAAACGCACCGAAGTAAAAGCCGAAGAATTTAACCTTCGCTTAAACGAACTGAACCTACAAAAACAAAAAACAAGAAACTTACCAACAGTTTCAGCTTACGGAAATTATTCGGCATTTCAGATTGCCGATACGTTCAATCCGTTTGCGAATGGAACTTGGTTTACAGCAAATTACATAGGAGTTCGTGCGAATATTCCGATTTTCGATGGTAAACAAGCCAAACTTTCGAGTCAAGATTTTTTGGTTCGTCAGAAAATCAATCAACTAAATATGGAGCGTTTAAGAAATGATTTTAACTACGAATCGAAAAGCACGTGGAATACCTTGCAACAATCAAAACTCAATTTGGAAGAAGCTAAGAGAAACATCACGCTCGCTCAACAGATTTTAGAAACCGATAAATTCCGATTTGAGAAAGGTGTAATCGTAATTTCAGACCTAAAAAACTCAGAATACTCATTACAAAACGCTGAAAATCAATACCTAAGTAGCATTTACAATTTCTTGGTAGCAAGTGTAAGGTATAAAAAAGCGAGCGGAAATTTGTGAGAAAGATAGATAATTCGTAGAGACAAGGCATGCCTTGCCTCTACCTATATAAAGAATGGACCACTTAAATTTTTGCGTTTATACCAATTTTAACAAGCCAAAAATACAAAACCTCCTTAATTAAAATTACTTCTAAAAATTTGAGTTTGTTTACTCAAAAGGTATCTAATATTCATTAGGTTTTAATTCGATTTATCTTTGTTTGTGGAAATAAAAGTAATAATTCCCGCCATCAACACAAACAAAAACAGTACAAAACCAAGGCCTACTCGCAAATCAAAAGCCTCAGCCAAATAGCCAATCGTTGGTGGGCCTATGAAAAAACCACTATAACCAATCGAAGTAGCCATCGAAATACCTGCCGATGGACTGATATTTTTAAGATTTCCTGCCGAAGAAAATACAATCGGTACGATGGTAGAAAGGCCAAGACCAACTAAAAAGAATCCTACAAACGTACTCCAAACCGAAACAAACGCCAAAGTAATACCTAAACCTGCAATTGAAAGCAAGGCATCTATCAACATCAGTTTTTGTTTACCGAGTTTGAGCGTAAAGTAATCGCCAAATATTCGTCCGATAGTCATCGATACACCAAAAATACCAAATGCCCACGCACTCAACACTTCACTTTGCCCAACAACCTTATTCATGAAAATAGCTGACCAATCTACCATTGAGCCTTCTCCAGTCATGCAGCAAAAAGCAATAATTCCGAAAGGTAAAATTGTTTTAAGGGCTAAAAATTTGTCAGTTTTCTCTTCCAAAACAATATTCTCAGCCATTTCGGGTTTATCTTTAATTAATTTTGTAGAAGCCCAAATAATGGGTAAAGTACCCAAAACTGCCAAAATCGTCAGATGCGTTTGTAGCGGAATCTGAAAATTAGAAAATACGCCACCCACGGCCGCTCCAATGGCCATACCGATACTAAAAACCGCATGAAACGATGAAAAAATCACCTTTCCCCACAGCCTTTCTACTAATACGGCTTGTCCGTTCATCGTTACATCCATCGAGCCAGAAGCAGCTCCGAGAAAGAAAAAACAAAGTCGGATTATCCATTCATTCTGCGAAATTGCCACCAATGGAATAGCCACACAAAACAGTAATGAAGTCACTTTTACAATAGCATCTGAACCAAATTTACTACCCAACCAACCCGCAAAAGGCATGGCTGACATTGAACCCAACGCAATGCAAAACAGTACCGAACCCAACTGAGCATTGTTTAAACCAAAGAAACGTTGTAGTTCGGGCAAACGAGCTGTCCAGTTGGCATATAAAAATCCATTAACACAAAAGAAAGTCGAGACCGCTATTCGATTAATAAGTAAAGTTTTAGTTGGCATTTTTCAAAACTGGTCATTAGTTTAAACTCCAAACTGGGTCAGATGATGATTTAGGTGTTTATAAAACATATTATTCCATTCGGTTTTATTTAATGCTCCAAACGAATGAGATGCTTTACCGTCGAAATAGGCTTCACCTAACTCTTGCGTTTTTCTAATAAAATTTATTAAGCGGTTCTTCTCAGCATCAAAATCTTTATCTCCTTTCATAACAAACTGTGGAGCGGTTTGCCCATTCTGTTGATAAGGTTCTTCACTTACTACTTTTCCTTTCACGAGTAGTTTTAAAATAAACTTCACGAAAGCGTTTGGCTTTGGATGTTTGTTGTCGTAAACCATTTCGTAAGTTACATTGCAATGAGCCAACATTTGGTCAACGCTCATCTTGCCCCATTTGGGTTGTGCAGTTGGCGTAAGTGTATTGATTCGCCCAATGATTTCTTCCGAGACTGCGTTTGTAAAGATGTTAGGTAATGCCATTATTTGTATGTATTTTAGATACTCTGTTTTGTAAATATTGAATACTTCCCCTAAAAATAAGAATCATTCAAAATCACATTTAAACTAATGCCTGTATCCTTTCCATGTACCACCATAGCGGTAATCAGGTAAGTTTTTTGAGTTATTACAACAAGATTCACAGACAAAAATCCATATTTTCCCCTTCTTTATTTGGACTCGGTAAAGCGTAGTTTCCTCTATTTTACATAACTCGCATATTTTAGTTTTCATTGATATTTACGTCCAAAAAGATTAATTATTTTAGATATAGTCAAATAAAAAAGTCGAGTAATTGCTTGACTAACAAGTGATTACTCGACTTCTAAAATATCATTTCAGTTCTCAGTTATGTCTAACCAAGAGCTTTTTTGTTACAACTTTTTTGCCATCTACTACTAACTGATATAAGTAAATTCCTGAATCCCAGTTAGTTGTTTGTACTTTCAACTTACGGTCAAATTTATCTAATTCGTAGTTAGCAACTTCGTGTCCAAGCAAATTATAAAACGACATACTCGCTTCGTTTACATTTCCTGTAATCATGTAATCAACCATTGCGTAATCGTTCGCAGGGTTTGGATAAATATTCGATACGGTTATTTTATCGCTCGAATACAATTTATCGTTATTTTCATTACCACCAATACTTCTATCGTTCGTTGCAGGAATTTCAGCATTTGAAGTTTTGGTAATTATCGGTTTCGGAGAACCGTTCAACAAGGCGTTGCGGAAGTACTGATTTACCACCGATGGCTTATTCAATCTCACTTCCGAAGGCATTGGTTTGCTCACAAACGCCGTTTTTGGAAGAGCCGATTTAGCAGTGGTTGTTGGCTTCTTACCAATATCCAAACGAGACTTGCCTTTCTCAACTTGAGCAAGGGCAGCGTTGGATAAGATAACAACTCCAATCAGTACTGATAAATATTTTTGTAAATTTTTAACCATTTAAATTTCTACTTTTTCTATTTTAAGCACGTATATTATTAGGGACATTACAAATATACAAGAATATTGTTTAAATCCAAACTATATTTATATGTATTAGACTCATTTTTATGGCAAAAGGTTGCAATAAAAATAAACTTTTTTTCGTTCGGCTACTTTTTTACCTCTAAAACAGGCTTTACGTCTATTTTTTTATCAACAAATTTCACGCCAAGTATTTCAGCTTTGGTTGGTTTTTCTTTTTCTCGCCATTCAAAACCCTCTAAACGGTTTCCATCGTTGGTCAGTTCGTCAGGAGGAACAAGCTTGGCGTCAGGACGACCCAAAAACGAAATTCGGTTTACTTGGTTTTCCTTAAACTTCATGTTCATCTTACTGCATTCAACTCGATTCACACCAATCAGTTTATTTTTTTCATCAAGTGCATAGTAAATACTTTCGCCGTTTCCATCAACCACCACATTGTCTATACGTGTCTGGGCATTGAACGATGCAGTTATTTTCCGACCTTTAATTTGATTAAAATTCAGTGCTGTATCTTTCGCAATCACAAAGCCTTTGTTAATCATATACATTCGACTGACTTTGTTGTTTTTCATATATACGTGAATTGTATCGGCTTCGGATTGGTTTTTATCGCTCCAAATAATGGGTTTCGAGAAAAAATGAATCACCGAGTCTTTTAAATCATAAAGCAGTGAATCACAGCGACTTTGGATATCGGAACGATAGACTTTTACGTGTCCAAACGCCAGCAATTTTTCCATTTTAGCGGCGGTGCTTTTATCTTCTTTTTTGGCTTGCTTTACCGTATCGGTTTTGGCAACTAAACTATCTTTTCGTTCGTAGGCATAGAGCGTGTCGGCACTCAGATAAAGCGTGTCTCGCTCAGCAATATTACGCATGAGAGCATTTCCCATAATTTTTGTGAAGCCCATTTTTCCGTCACGCACGCCAACTTTTCCATTCAAAATAACTTTGTCTTTTTTCGAGACTAATTCTACATTTCCTTTCGCAAAACCCGATTCGGTCTTTTGGTCGAAATTGAGCGTATCGCCCGTGAGGGTATAATCTTCATTGACAATTTTTGAGCGACCTTTAAAATTCGACTGTTGGGTTTGAGTATTATAGGTACTTCCTGCATTGGCCACAATATCACCATCTTTACTTTTAATAAGCGTTGGAGCCTTGAAAAGTGCCATTT
>JAIYBU010000124.1 GCA_027488335.1 Cytophagaceae bacterium | reverse complement strand
GTTTTTCCTATCAAAATGAACAAATTCATTACGACACTCCGAAACATTTGGTCAATAGAGGAGCTGAGAAAGAGAATTCTCCAGACTATATTGATTATCTTAATTTTTAGAATTGGTTCGCACGTGGTTTTACCAGGTGTAGATGTAGCAAAATTGAAAGACCTTACTGAATCGAATGGTTTGTTAGGTTTATTAAATACACTCGTCGGTGGAGCTTTTCAAAATGCCTCAGTTATGGCACTCGGAATTATGCCTTATATTTCGGCATCCATCGCAATCCAATTGCTAACCCTTGCTCTACCATATTTTAGTAAATTGCAAAAAGAAGGAGAGTCTGGTCGTAGAAAATTGAACCAAATCACTCGTTGGTTGACAATTATAGTAGCAGCAGCACAAGCATTAACTTATGTGAGAGCTACGATTCCAACTGATGCCATTACAATCAGTCAAGGATTATTTTACGTTAGTTCTGTAATCTTAATCGTCTCTGGTACCGTAATGTGTATGTGGTTAGGTGAAAGAATGACCGAAAAGGGTGTTGGTAATGGTATTTCAATGATGATTATGATTGGAATCGTTTCAAGATTCCCAGGAGCAATCATTGGTGAAGCCCAATCAAGAGGTGGAAATGGTCAAATTCTATTCTTTGTACTTGAATTGGTAGCTTTGTTTTTAGTTGTTTTGTTTGCGGTTGCAATCACACAGGCGACAAGAAGAATACCAGTACAATATGCTAAGCAAATTGTTGGCAACAAGGTAGTAACGGGTCAACGTCAGTATCTGCCATTGAAATTGAACATTGCAGGTGTGATGCCAATTATCTTTGGTCAAGCATTAATGTTTATACCAGGTTTAGTATTAACATATTTGGCAGAAAGTACAAAAAGTGATACATTCCAAAATTGGGCAATTGTTATGAACAATCCAGCCTCATGGCAATATTGTACAATCTATGCAGTCTTGATTATTGGGTTTACATTTTTCTATACGGCGATTTCGATTAATCCTAATCAAATTGCCGATGATATGAAGCGTGGTGGTGGATTTATTCCTGGTGTTAAACCTGGCCAACCAACATCTGATTTTGTTGCCAATATTTTAGATAGAATTACATTACCAGGTGGTGTGCTCTTAGCCGTGATTGCTATTTTACCTGCTTTCGCTGGCCTATTGGGAATGACTCAAGGATTTGCTTCCTTCTTTGGCGGTACTTCATTATTGATTCTTGTAGGTGTTGTCTTGGATACATTACAACAAATCGAAAGTTATTTATTGATGAAGCGTTATGAAGGGTTGATGCAGTCAGGTCGTATTCAAGGTCGTCAGGTTGACGCAAATGTTCCTGCCTAAATAAAACGCCAACGCAGTCATGGGTAAAAAAGATAAAATAATTTATCTAAAGTCTGAAGAAGAGTTAGAAATTATTAGAGAGAACGGTCATATTTTAGGTAAAGCTCATGCTGAAGTTGCTAAATTAATTGAGCCCGGCATTACAACTAAAGCTCTTGATAAAGTAGCTTTTGAGTATATTAAAGATAATGCCGCTCAACCATCATTTTTGAATTATAATGGTTTCCCAGCAAGTTTGTGTATATCTGTTAATGATGTCGTAGTGCATGGAATTCCGAGTAATAGAGAATTGAAAGATGGTGATATAGTTTCGATTGATTGCGGAGTATATAAAAAAGGATTTCATGCAGATAGTGCTTATACTTACACTATTGGAGAAGTTCAAGATGAAGTACTTGACTTACTGAAACACACTTATCGTTCTTTATTCAAAGGTATTGAACAAGCAAGAGTGGGTAATCGAGTAGGGGATGTTAGTTTTGCCGTTCAAAACTATGCCGAATCACATCATTATGGTGTTGTGAGAGAATTGGTTGGTCATGGTGTTGGAAAATATTTACACGAGTCACCAGAAGTTCCGAACTTTGGTAAACGTGGAAATGGTCCCAAACTTCTTGAAGGAATGGTAATCGCTATTGAACCAATGATTACTTTGGGTAGACGAGGTGTTGTTCAAGAAAATGATAATTGGACAATTCGTACGGAAGACCGTAAGCAGGCTGCACATTATGAACATACAGTGGTTGTGAGAAAAGGTACTGCTGAAATTTTAACTACTTTTCAATATATCGAAGAGGTTTTAGCAAAAAAGAATTTAGTAATTGCATAGTATAAATACATAAGGGCTTTGATAGTAATATTTTCAAAGTCAGCATATTAAATTAAATGGCAAAACAATCAAATATCGAAGTTGACGGCATCATTACTGAGGCTCTTTCAAATGCCATGTTTCGTGTGCGTTTAGAGAATCAGCATGAGTTAATTGCTCATATTTCGGGCAAAATGAGAATGAATTACATTCGTATTTTGCCAGGTGATAAGGTAAGACTTGAAATGTCTCCTTATGATTTAACAAAAGCTCGTATTACGTATCGTTATAAATAATGCTGAATGAGCGAATGAGTGAATGAGAGAATATTTGTAATGTTCACAAACTCACACATTTACTACTTCAATAATTCAAAAAAAAATGAAAGTAAAAGCGTCGGTTAAGAAGCGTAGTGCTGAATGTAAAGTTATCCGTAGAAAG
>JAIYBU010000099.1 GCA_027488335.1 Cytophagaceae bacterium | reverse complement strand
TGATTGCTCCGAGATTACTACCCTGTTGTTAAGCTGTATTATTGAAAAACTGAACGTTAATCTTCTAACCGAAAACTTTCAACTGGAAATTACTTTTCAGGAAATTATTTTTTCTTTCCTTTAACTGGAGCTGCTACTTGACCTGGTTTAGGACGTTTCGCACCATACTTAGAACGGCTCTGCTTACGGTTGTTTACACCTGCAGTATCCAATGCACCACGAACGATGTGGTAACGTACCCCTGGAAGGTCTTTCACACGACCACCACGAATCAATACGATTGAGTGCTCTTGCAAGTTGTGTCCTTCTCCTGGGATGTAGGCATTAACTTCTTTTTGATTTGTTAAGCGAACACGAGCAACTTTACGAAGTGCTGAGTTTGGCTTCTTTGGTGTTGTAGTGTAAACACGAGTACAAACTCCACGACGTTGCGGACATGAGTCCAACGCTGGTGACTTAGATTTCCAAGTCATTTGTTCTCTGCCGTTTCTTACTAACTGCTGTATAGTAGGCATTTTGTTAAAAATTGTTTTCGTTAGATACTAATTTCCAATTAGGGCTGCAAAGGTACAGGTTTTATTCTAAAAAGAAAAACTTTTATTAGAGATATTGTTGATTTATTGGTTTTTTGTTTGTAAAAGGCAGTAGGTTTACTCATTTTCCACCACAACCATCAATCTGAGCTTTAAATATACTACCATTTGCTACCGAAAAACCAGGGTTTAGAATGATACGTTTGCCACTATCATAGGTCATATTTGAGTTTAACTGTATTTTATTCGAGGAGGCAATAAAATCTACTGCTTCAAGTTTTTTGGTAGCATTATTGATTTCATTGACAATATTATAATTTTTAGGGCAGGGAGAAGTTGTGTTTACATTAAAGATAGTCTCATACGTTTGACCATCATAATCCACTTCAAATTTCCATGTTCCTGCATCTGAAGGGAGAATAAAGCTCCAATACCAGTAAGATGAATAATAAGGACTCTGGTTAGTTGCTTGTTGGGTCCACTGTTGCCATATTGTACCATTTGGTTTGATGATTCGATGTGTAGAAACCTGTGGACTTACTCGGTCTCGGTAATAAACTGTAAAATAGGCACTTTCACCCGTAACGAAATTGATTTTTTCATTAACAATATCAACTGGATTGTCCGAGCATGAAGGATACGGACTTGGAGCAAGTCCATGAGTCATTAGTTTACAGATTTTGGAGTCGCTATATGCCCTTTGATTTATCCATTTACTACCAATGTTATTACAAGCTCCACTAAAAGGGTCTATTGTTGCACCACCGCTACTTTTAATTTCTAAGTGTAAATGTGGCCCCGATGAATTTCCTGAACTACCAACAACTCCTAAGTACTCTCCTTTTTCTACAGTTTGCCCGATTGCTTTTTTTGTTGGCGAACCAGTCTTTAAATGTCCGTACCAAGCAATCGTACCATCGGCGTGCTGAATATAGACCGCATTCCAGTTTCCATTATTACCATTTACACATCTTCGGTCAAAATTATCGTCTGATTTATAAACAATAGTTCCTGCTGCACCAGCAATCACCTCAACATTACTATTATCCATTTTATCCCACCCAAACGGAAAGGTAAAAAAGTCAACTCCCTGATGTCCGTCGTAGGTGCGTGTTCCGCAATTGTAATCCCTTAAACCAGTCGTATTATCTAAATCTACATAATTTGAAATCGAATAATACGCATAATCGTTGACACCTTTTTGTCGCAAAACCCAGTCTAACTGCACGTTTACGGCTGAGCTTTGAGGTTGTAATTTTCCTTCACTTATAAGTTTTTTTTGATTGATTTTAATCTGTCGTTCAATATCTGCTCGTTCACCAGGTGATACACACTCAGTAGGTGTTGGGTTTAAGTAGCCAAAACCTGTTTCCTGTGCCATTATCGGATTAAAAACCGTAGCAAGTAAAGAAAAACAGAAATATAAAATGGCTCGTATATTATTTTTCATGGGTCTCGTTAATTGGTATGAAAGTAAAAATCAAAAATACAAGAAGACTCATGTTTCACCTGTATTTTTTTCTTATTTTTATTATCTGGTAAAAACCATTTTGATTATCAATTATTCATCTAAGTAATAATCAAAATTTTACTCCAAACTATTAATTTGTTGTGACATTTTATGATTTCCGCTTCCAAGCAATTCTTCAAAGTCGGACTCTCTCTTTACGACTGGTCAGAAAAGTAATTATCATAATAGCAAATCTTAAAAACAGCAAAGTATGAAAGGTGGATGTCATATAATTGTGTTGCTTCGTTTGCATGGGCGTGGTTTCGAGAATGTGAATTATCCTACTGTTTGAAATTCCAACTTATAAATGTTTAAAGGCTAATCTCCCTATGCTGTTTTGAATTTTTCGGCTTTCTTATTTAATTGTTTTAATATGACAAAGTTCAAACACAACACTTGTGGTGTATGAGCAGATAAAGCCTTCTTTTTATAAACAGGTATATTTCTGCTTGAGTAAGTAGTTTAACGCTTTCTATTAAATCAATGTGTTTTATTTGTCTAACCCGCTGTTTTCTAAGCAATTATCAGTATTTTTGCACCTAAATTGAGAAGCTTTCGTTTTTCATTACTCAAAATCATTCATTCACAAATACTATGACTACCGAACAATTGAAGGAGTTAAAGGCCAGATTAGCGGCCTTGAGGGGGTATCTTTGACTACGATAGCAAGAAAGAACAACTCGAAGATTTAGAAAACCAAACCGCTCAACCC
>JAIYBU010000009.1 GCA_027488335.1 Cytophagaceae bacterium | reverse complement strand
TCACTCGCATTTTACCGAATGGAATAATTCGCCATTTACGTGGAAACGAAATTTCGTCAATCGCTGAATAAATGATAAATAAGGTAAAGATAAACTCAACAGGACGTTTTAGTAAATCTACGAAGTTGGCAACTGGTACGTTTTGGGTTTCTTGCTTGATAAGTCGGTAAGCTATTTTACTTACCACCACTGAAAAAATTCTTTTGAAAAGAAAACCTACGAGTAAAATACCCAAAAACCAAAGCCAGTTTTCGACTGGATTATATAAAAAACTCTTATTTAGAATTTTTCCTAAGTTATTCATCTAAAATCTTTCAATAATAAAGTTAATAATAATAATCAACAAGTGCTATAGACTGTTTATCCTAAACTATGGCTATTACTACTCGTTAATAAACTCAATTACCCGACGCTCCACCCAAGTTTCCTTAGAATTAGGTAGCATAAAACCTACGTGTCCACCAAATTGCAATAATTGTAAACTCACATTTGGGTTATTTTCGGCATCACCTAAATCCAGACATTCGGGTGATAAAAATGGGTCATTAATGGCTTGTATGACTAAAGTTGGTACTTTTATCGACTTCAAAAATGGTTTGGCGGCAGCTTGCTGGTAAAAATCATGGGCGTTTTTAAACCCAAACATTGGAGCGGTGTAGCGGCTATCAAACTGCTCGAAATTTTTAATTTGCTCATATCCTTCATAACTAACTAAATTGTTATTCGGATGTTGCGTTGCCTTCTCTTTAATTTTTACTCCCAACTTCTTGATAAAACGTTTCATATAAAATCTACGCCCAGGCTTATACAGCTCGTAAACCGAAGTATATAAATCGAGCGGAACAGAAACTGCCACTCCAAACTTTACTTGAGCAGGTAAAAGTTCAGGATTTTGCCCTAAAAGTCTGACAGTCATGCTGCCTCCCATACTAAAACCCACTAAAACTACCTCTTCGTATTGGTAAGTATTGATGGCATAATTGACTACAAAACGAATATCATCGACATCTCCATGATGATAAAAACGTGGTAAACGGTTCATTTCTCCGCTACAACTGCGACAATTCCAACCCAGACCGTCGTAGCCGTTATCATTAAATTTCTTTATCATGCCCGTCACGTAGTGGCGAGTAGAATCTCCTTCCAGACCGTGAGTAACGATTACGAGTTTTTTACCACGAGTTTCTGATGCAATCGACCAATCAAAATCTAAAAAGTCACCGTCTTGCAACTCTACACGTTCACGCTTATAATCAACAGGAATCTTACGAAAAAGACTTGGATAAATTGTTTGAATATGGGCATTAAATTGCCATTTTGGTGGTTGATACTCGGTATTTGTTGATAAAACTGGCATAGATTGTTAATGCTGAATATGTACGATTCGCCCGTGTGATGAATGATGTTAGATAGTTAATACTTAACTTAACACCCATGATTTTAACTACTGTTCTGCAATTATACTTTCGATAACGACAGGAAAATGAATATGTTCGAGTGCTTGTACTTTTCTGGCAACGTCATCGGGAGTATCCGTTGGAACAAGCTCACATGTTGCTTGAAAAATCACTTTCCCTTCGTCATAATGCTCATTTACATAATGAATCGTAATTCCCGACTCTTTTTCCCCAGCTTCCACAACAGCCTCATGCACAAAATGTCCCCACATACCTTTCCCACCATATTTTGGCAATAATGCTGGGTGAATGTTGATGATTTTGTTTGGGAACGCTTTTACTAAGTTTTCGGGAATTAGCCATAGAAAACCTGCTAAAATTACCAAATCAATTTCTTGATTTTGTAATAAATTAACAATTTTATCAGTTTTTGAAAACGTCTTTTTATCGAATATTACGGTAGGAATTCCGAGCCTACGACCACGCTCAATCACACCCGCTGTCGGATTATTAGACAGAAAGAATTCGATACTAACCGACTGATTTTCGGCAAAATAAGTAGAAATTCGTTCGGCATTACTTCCCGAACCTGAAGCAAAAATAGCTATACGTTTCATTAAGAATTAAGAATGCTTGCAATTAAAATGCTGATTTAGAATATTCAAATTTACTATGAAACTATCAATTTATTCAACAAATAAATCTAAACGCAAAAAAAAGTCGCTAAAAATACATTTAGCGACTTTTTTCAGAACTATACACGTAGCTATTAAAGTTAAAAATTCTACATTCGTAATTGACCTAAGCTTTTCCTTTATAGAGTTCGTCTTGCCATTTTTTCAATTCATCCCACTTACCATCACGAGCCAAAGCCGCTTGGTCGGCCCAAGTAGCTGGGTTATGAATTTGAAAACGTGGACCTGCGGCATCAAGAATGGCTTTCATTTTATCTACCGATGTTTCGGCCAATTCTGCAAAGGAATAAATGCCCGCATTATTGAATAATTCTTCAATTTTTGGCCCAATTCCTTCTACGATTTTCAAGTCATCTTTTTTAGTTGGTGCAGCAGCGGCAGCTACCCCTAAAGCACCAGCAGCAATACCTGCTCCACCAATGCCAGTTGAAGCATTTCCGCCTCCATCAACATTTACGGAAGCCGACACTTTAGACTTTCTGCAAGCGTTGAGTTCGCCTTCTAAGAAATTGATTCTACCTTGCAATTCGGCTGAATGATTTTTCCAGCGACTTATTTCACGGTTTAGCCACCACCAAAGTAATAAAAGTGGCAATAAACATCCAAGAAAAACTCCCCAAGGGAAATCTGTTAACCAACATTTGAAAAATTCCATTTTTTTATATTTTTAAAGGTATAAAATTTCTTAAAACGATACTATTTGAGTGGGTTGCCAACATAAATAGAGTAAAATTATTGTGGAATGTTGGCTACCAACTATTGAATTGTTTTATTCTTTTAATCGGATTGTACTACGACGATTCTGAGATTTTCCTTCATCAGTGTCGTTTGAAGCAATTGGCTCTTTTTCTCCTTTTCCTTCGGTAACCAGTTGCGATGCGTTGAAACCTTCTTTTTCTAAGAATGCTTTCATTTGCTTCGCACGGTTTTCTGAAAGTCGTTGATTTAGTTCATCCGAACCATCACTATCAGTATGCCCTGTGATTAAAAGTTGTTTATCAGGATACTTTTCAAAATACTTTTTAGCCGTTACTATAAAAGTTTCAACTTCAGTAGTTTTTTTGATACCTGATTGGTTTACAGCAAAATAAACATCCAATGGTTTAAACAAGATTTGCTCTTCGGGAGTAACTACTTTTACTGTATCTGCTATTTTTACGGTGTCGATAACTGTGGCAGGAATAGCTACTTCGGGAGTAGCTGCGGCTGCAATGGGTTCACCCGAGCAAAGGGGTTTCCGATTGCAATTCCACCAACCAGTATACAACAAAGACCAAAGCAGAATCAGAAGGGGTAATAAAAATCTGTTCATTGTTTGATTTGTTTGGGGTTTAGTAAAACACTTTTTTACTCTATTACGAATGGAAAAGTAGTAAAAAGTAACTAAAAAACAAACTTTTTTCTATTTTCTAAGCCATTTTCAGTAAAAACTTAATATTTCTAAATTTTGATTCCGAAATTCCCTTAAAAAGGGCTAATTTTGGCAATCATAACCAAAGAAAAAAAACACCTATTGTTGATGGACTCAATCAAGATTTTTGCCCCTGCTACCGTTGCCAATGTTGCCTGTGGATTTGATATTTTCGGCTTTGCCGTAGATGCCCCAGGCGACGAAGTAATTGTACGTAAACGCTCTGATAATCAAATCATTATCACAAATATTACTGGCGAAGAAGGAAAGCTAACTTACGATATTTCTAAAAATGCCGTAACGGTTCCGATTCTAAAATACCTCGAACAAACAGGAAACACGCAAGGTCTTGAGATTGAATTACACAAAAAAATGCCGCTCGGCAGTGGTTTGGGGAGTAGTTCAGCCAGCTCGGTGGCGGGCGTTTTTGCCGTAAACGAACTGCTCGGTCAACCACTTTCTCCGAAGGAATTATTACCTTTTTCGATGGAAGGTGAGCGTATCGCGTGTGGCTCTGCCCATGCCGACAACGTTGCTCCTGCCCTATTGGGTGGCTTTGTTGTAGTGCGTAGCTATCAGCCGCTCGATGTGTTTAAAGTGCCTACACCAAATGAACTATATGTAACCATCGTTCACCCTGATATTGAGGTAAATACAAAAGATGCTCGGCACATTTTACGAAATGAGGTTTCGATGAAAAATACCATTGCCCAAATGGGGAATGTGGCAGGTATGATTGCTGGGTTAATGCAAGCCGATTATACACTAATTGCCAATTCGATGGTTGATTTTATCATTGAGCCAGTACGTGCCATTTTGATTCCAGAATTTTGGGAAGTAAAAAATGCTGCTTTAGAAGCAGGAGCGTTAGGTTGTAGTATTTCAGGGGCAGGCCCTTCGATTTTTGCTTTCAGCAAAGGACGAGATACTGCCGAAAAAGCAGCGATTGCCATGAAAAATAGCTTTAAGAAAGTAGGAATTCATGCAAATGCGTATGTTTCGGGAATTAATCAAGATGGACCGAAGATTATTGGTTGATGAATAAACTTTATTAACTGGTTATCAAGCAGTTAGACTTCTACATCTCTAACAATATCTTATAATTTAACCAGTTTATCTCTAAATAACCTATTTCCAGTAATCAATTTATCAGCAACAAATAACCAGTAAGAAATGAAAAGAATATCCCTTATTACAGGTGCAACATCAGGAATTGGAAAAGCAACAGCAGAGGCTTTTGCAAATGCAGGAATTAATTTGATTCTATGTGGCCGTCGTCAGGAAGTTTTAGAGGAATTGAAAGCATATTTTTCGGAGAAAGTACAAGTCATAACGCTTGCCTTTGATGTCCGTAATCAAAGCGACGTAGCAAAAGCGATTGAATCTCTGCCCGCAGAATGGCGAAATATTGATATTTTAGTCAACAATGCAGGAAATGCTCACGGACTTGAACCAATTCAAGACGGCAATATCACGGACTGGGATGCCATGATTGATGGTAATGTAAAAGGACTACTGTATGTATCGAAAGCCGTAATGCCAATGATGGTGGCTCGAGAGAAAGGGCATATTATTAATTTAAGTTCGGTTGCAGGAAAGCATACCTATCCGAATGGTGCGGTTTATTGTGCTTCAAAATCGGCAGTTGAAGCAATAAGCGAAGGAATGCGACACGACTTGACCAAATATGGCGTAAAAATAACAAATATTGCTCCAGGTGCAGTAGAAACTGACTTCTCGTTGATACGTTTCAAAGGTGATACCGAACGTGCAAAGAAAGTTTATGAAGGATTCGACCCGATTCAGCCCGAGGATGTAGCCGATGCAATTCTGTATGCCATCAACACGCCCGACCGTGTAACGATTGCCGACGTTGTCCTTTACGCAAAAGCCCAAGCCGCTCCAACTATGATTCATAGAAAATAATAGATTTAGACAAGAGACATAAGACAAGAGAATTGATATACATACATTCGTTTCCCTACTTCTAAAAATTGAAATAGTAAAAGTAAAGAAGTAAGGTTCTCATGCCTTTTGTCAGCATAGGCGGTCCGATAAAATCTCTTATAAAAAATGGATAATCTACTTCAACGTGTAAAAGAAATTGATATTCGGCAAGTTGCTCGTGATTTGGGCTTTGAGATTGTTCAGAGCCGACGCATGAATTGCCCTTTTCATATTGAAGATTCGCCTTCTTTAGTTTTTTATCCTCCCCCACAAAACGAATTTCATTGTTTCGGTTGTGGTAAACACGGCGATGTCATTAATCTCTATGCCGATGCTTGTCAGGTTGATTTCAAAACCGCTATTGAAGAACTTGCTACTCGTTATATTCCCGCTTATGATGGTGTTAGAAGTAAAACAGTGCGTAAACTCAACATCAAAAGTGTTTATTCCAATAAACCTCTTCCCGAAAAGCAGTTTGAGTTTAAACCCATTTATAGCGAAATCTACGAACGTTTTCAGCAATTTTGTATCAATCAACCAGCCACAGAGTCAGCTCGAAAAGCGGCGGAATATTTACGAGGCCGAGGAATTGATGATTGGACGATTAGGCACTTCAAACTTTTTGTGATTAAAAACTACGTGATAGCCAATGATTTCTTGAAATCAAACTACTCAATCGAAGATTTGAAAGGCTGTGGCATTGTCAACGACAAAGGTAATTTGGTATTCTTCGTTCATCCTATCCTCATTCCCTATTATCAAGATGGTAGAATCGTTTATTTACAAGGACGAACTATCGGAAATCCGCCCGATGGTGTGAGTAAGTATCAATTTCTTTCGGGTGTCCCTCGCAGTATTTTCAATCTTGATTCTATCAAAAAACTACGTCCAAATTCTGAAGTTTATCTTACCGAAGGGGCATTCGATTGCATGACCTTGGTAAAGCATGGCATGATGGCCGTAAGTCTGGGAAGTGCCAAGATATTCAAGAAAGAATGGATGAAATATTTCAAGAAATATAAACTTTTGATAAGTTTCGATAATGATACCGCAGGCATCAATGGAGCAAATGCCCTCATCGAAGATTTTCTAATGGCAGGCATTTTGGCCGAAAAAAGAGACTGGAATAAGGGTTTTAAAGATATCAATGACTATTTCGGTACACAAAGGTAGAGAAAGGGCTTACCTTATGATTTGCATTCCATGCCCTCAATCGACACACAAAATTGTTTTACTTCGCTTGTTTTTTAACAAATCCTACCGCATCTTTGTAGCATCAATTCAATTATCCTACACCAGTAGCTGATGGATTGATTTATACAGACGAGGGGAGAGAATAGGCTCTACGAACCTCGGGCAACCTGTCCCGCTTCAAGCGATAAGGTGCCAACACCTACCGAAATGGCGAAACAGTTCGGGCTTATAAACCAATCATGCGACAATCGTTTTAAAATTGGTTTTATTTCTTGTGTGGTAAACCACGTTAGTTTTGCTATACGCTTGTTTCGCTGCAAATGCACTTTTTATTAAAAATTAAAACCAACAAAACCAATGTCAGAACTACGCTTTGAAACGCTTCAGCTACACGCTGGACAAGAAATTGACCCAGTGACACAGTCTCGTGCCGTGCCTATTTATCAAACAACCGCCTATCAATTTAAAGATTCGGCTCATGGTGCCAATCTTTTTGCCTTGAAAGAATTTGGAAACATCTACACCCGCATCATGAACCCTACCAATGATGTTTTTGAAAAACGCATTGCGGCTCTTGAAGGTGGAGTAGCTGCTCTTACGGTTTCGTCGGGACACGCTGCACAATTTATTGCCATTAACAATGTAACTACCGTTGGGGATAATTTTGTCACAACTTCTTTTCTTTACGGTGGTTCATACAATCAATTCAAAAATTCGTTCAAAAATATTGGCGTTGAAGCTCGTTTTGCCGAAGGAAATAATGTAGAAAGTTTTGAAAAATTGATTGATGAAAAAACAAAATTAATTTATGTAGAAACCATTGGAAACCCAGGTTTACACGTACCAGATTTTGACGCGTTGGTTGCTTTGGCAAAGAAATATGACCTTCCTCTTTTTGTGGATAATACCTTTGGTGCAGGTGGAGCGATTTGTCAACCTCTCAAACACGGAGCAAATGTTGTGGTCGAATCAGCAACTAAATGGATTGGCGGACACGGTACTACGATGGGCGGTGTAATTGTCGATGCAGGTACTTTCAACTGGGGAAATGGCAAATATCCGCAATTTACTGAGCCATCGCCGAGTTATCATGGATTGGTCTTGAATGATGTTTTTGGCATTGGTGGACCTTTTGGTAATATACAATATATCATTCGTTGTCGTGTTGAAGGATTGAGAGATTGGGGAGCGTGCCAATCGCCGTTCAATTCGTTCTTATTGTTACAAGGTCTTGAAACGCTTACATTGAGAGTTGAACGTACGTGCGAAAACACTGCCGCTTTGGCACAATGGCTATCGGAGCATCCAGAAGTGGAGTCAGTAAACTACCCAGGACTCACTAATCATCCAACGCATGAACTGGCAAAAAAATATTTACAGCGTGGTTTTGGTGGTGTTCTTTCATTCAAGCTCAAAGGTGGACGTGAAAGAGCTGAGAAATTTGTAAATAGTTTGAAATTAATTTCACATTTAGCCAATGTGGGTGATGCTAAAACTTTGATAATTCACCCAGCGTCAACCACTCACTCACAATTATCAGAAAGTGAGCAACTTTCGGCAGGGGTTGACCCTAATTTATTGAGGATTTCATGTGGATACGAACATATCGAAGATATTAAGGCCGATATTACACAGGCTTTAGCATAATTTTTCAAGGTCGAAGGTGAGCTCATCAGAGTTTTATCTTCGACCTTGTTTTATTAATACGTAAAATTTATGTCCAGTAAAGTTATACATTTCAAAGAAACTATCAAGAAAATGACCCCAAATCCTGCGGGTTCGTGGCATTATGTTAATTTCCCAGAAAATACATTTGAAGTTTTTGGCAGACGTGGACATATTAAAATAAAGGGGTTTATAAATAATCAACCCTTTAAAAGTAACCTGTTTCCAACAGGAAATGGGCATCATATTATTACAATATCGCTAAAAATTCAAAAGCAAATCGGAGTAAAACTTCACCAAGAAATACAACTCAGTATCGAAGAAGATTTTGAAGAAGTAGTTATCGAAATGCCAATTGAGCTTCAGGAAGCTCTTGATTTTGATGAAGAAGTGGCAGCATTATTTAATAAACTTTCGCCCGCTAATCAAAAATACCAAAAAATGTGGGTCAATAGTGGCAAACATGTTGAAACAAGGATTAGCCGAGTAGTAAAGATTTTTGAAAGATTGAGAAAAGGAAATAATAATTTTCAGTAAAGAGATTTGAGATAAAATTTAATGGAGAATAAGACATTTCATCACGACGAACCATTCAAACTTGAATCGGGGGCTTGGCTTCCCGAATTTGATTTAGCATATACCACTTACGGAACACTCAATTCAGCAAAAAACAATGTGGTTTGGGTTTGTCATGCCTTTACGGGCAATGCCAATCCAAGCGACTGGTGGAATGGGCTAATTGGAGAAAAACGCCTTTATAATCCTGCCGAACATTTTATTGTGTGTGCCAATATTTTAGGGTCGCACTATGGTTCGACCAATGCACTTAGCAAAAATCCGATTTCGGGCGAACCTTATTTCCATGACTTTCCCTTCATAAGCATCCGTGATGTGGTTCGTGCGATTGATTTGCTACGTATTGATTTAGGCATCGAAAAAATAAACACTTTACTCGGTGGCTCGTTGGGTGGGCAGCAAGCACTTGAATGGGCAATTTTGCAACCTGATTTGATTGAAAAACTGATTCTTTTCTCTACAAATGCCATACATTCTCCGTGGGGAATTGCTTTTAATGAGTCGCAACGGATGGCGATTGCAGCTGACCCCACTTGGACTGAGCGTCATCCAAAAGCTGGTATGAACGGCATGAAAGTAGCTCGTTCGATTGCTCTTTTATCTTACCGAAATTATTTTACTTACGGCCGCACACAATCTCGTGATGAAGGGCAAGTTGATTTTTTTAGAGCAAATACTTACCAAAATTATCAAGGTGAAAAACTTGGTAAACGCTTCAATGCCTTTTCATACTGGACACTCTCAAAGATGTTCGATTCGCACGATGTGGGGCGTGGGCGTGGCAAAGTTGAAGAGGCACTCAAACTAATCAAAGCAAAAACGTTGGTGATTGGTATTACTTCCGATGTGCTATTTCCACCCGAAGAACAAGAGTTTATTTCAAAACATATTCCTAATGCTACCTACGCTCTCATTGATTCAATGTATGGCCACGATGGTTTTTTAATTGAATTTGAAGCAATGACTGAGACGATTAAGGGGTGGCTATAACGTTATTGAAATGTGGCACACCTCTGAGCCAAAATAGACTTTTATAGGTGTGCTACATTACCATTTAGATTATTTTTGAAACTTCACCAAAGGCTTGCAATCTTTAAAATTCACAATTCTCTTTCGCATTTTAGCTTTGTCTTTAAAATGTCTTGATATTTCTTGAGTTTTACTGAGGAAATCATTCTCAGCTTCGCTTTTTTGATAATAATGAATCTTGATAGACTCACAATTATCATGTTCAAAAATCGTATTTAATAGTACTCTATCTGATAAACCACATGAATGCCCTAAAATATCAACATCAAAAGATTCAGATTCAATAAAATGTAATAAATTAGAATAATTTTCGGTTTTGAAATACCCAAAAGACTTAAAATTATTGAGAAAATCATTGATATTTAGATTCTGAATTTCTTCATAATACTTATCAATTTCATCACCATAACCGAAGATTATTGGGTTATCTTGATTATTCAGTAATCCGTGAATATAATTTAATTGATAATTTGATTGTGGCCAAATATACTTTTCAATCGTTTCGGTATAATTAAAATTCAGATAATGCATTAATTTAGGATTTTCTTCTTTATGATAACCGATGATATACTCCGAACTAAATAGATTATTTATATCCTGCTTATTATCAATAGTTTTACAGTCAATTGTGTTCAAATATTCTTCGAGTTTATTTTTAAAGAACTCAAAATCAATATTTAATTTTCTGACCTCACTTTCAAAATATTCCTTTTCAGTGCCGATGAACACTACTCTACTACCCTTCACATCATCATAAATTTCTATCAACGATTTATAATATTCTGACTCAATATCAACCCAAGAAAAACTTTTCATCTCATTCAATAACTTCCTAAAAAATTGAGATTTATATTCTATTTCAAATATTTTATCTGAGCTGTCAGATTCAAAAAACCATTCTATTTTAGTATCATCTTTTTTTAACATTTGAAAGGAATGCATATCTCGCGAAAGATTCTTTAGTTTTACATTGATTAGTTTATCATCATATTGTTGGAAACTTTTTTTCATCTTTTCACAAATACTCACTAAATACCACTTAATAAAATGTCCATAACTCGTCGGCAACCCGTGAGCTAAGTCGAACCCATTTACAATTATCACCAGTTTGTTTTTGTATTCTTTCATTGATTTCACAGCTTTATGTTGTAAACTTTAATAGCCCAACTCCTCAAACAGCCTCACGGTTTGCATAGCTTCTTTCACATCGTGTACCCGCAAGATTTTTGCCCCTTGCATGAGAGCATATATATTCAGTACGGTTGTGCCATTGAGTGCTTCGTTGGCAGTGATGTTGAGGGTTCGCCAAATCATTGATTTTCTTGAAATCCCTACTAAAAGTGGTAAATTCATAACTTTAAAAGCTTCCAAATTTCGCATCATTTCAAAACCTTGTTTGGCATTTTTGGCAAATCCGAAACCTGGGTCTATGATAATATCTTTCACGGCTAAAGCTCTCAGTTGAGCAACTTTTTCTTGTAATTCAGTAATGACATCAAGCGTAAGGTTTTGATAATCATTAAGTTTATTCATCGTCTGAGGGTTCCCACGGCTGTGCATCAAAATATACGACACATCCAAGTCGGCCACAGTCTGAAACATTTCTTCATCCAAATTCCCCCCCGCAATATCGTTGATGATTGTTGCTCCAGCATTCACAGCCTCACGGGCAACTTTACTTCGGAAAGTATCTATCGAAATTGCCACTTTATCACCAAAATTTTTAGAAATCTCCTCAATTACGGGCGTTACTCGGTCGATTTCTTCTGAAACACTCACGTCATCGGCATCAGGACGGGTCGAATAACCACCAATATCAATAAATGTCGCTCCATCGGCAATCATTTTACCAACTTGGTCAGTTAATTGATTACTATTGGGTGTATATCTGCTGCCCGAAAAAAAAGAATCAGGTGTAATATTCAGAATCCCCATAACAGTAGGGTTCGATAAATCCATGAGTTTTTGACCAATTACTGGCCCATTTGAGCTGTGTTTCTGATTGATACTTATAAATGCCATTTGTTTATAGAGCCGAAGTTTTATAGTTTTGCAAGTATAAAGGAGTTTATTCCTTTTAACTCTAATATTAGTAATTTTAGAGCCAAAGATAACTCAATCTATCGAACCTGTACTTAAGATTAAAAAGATTTACGAAATTAGCACGATTGACATCCTTTGATTAGTAAGAATTTCTTGTAATCAATTTTTCGCAGTCGTAGCATTTTTTG
>JAIYBU010000114.1 GCA_027488335.1 Cytophagaceae bacterium | reverse complement strand
TTCTGCTTTAGTCACGAGTAAAAACGTTTATTTAGATTATCAATTAACTTTCAAAAAATACCAAAGTGAAATACAACAATTTTTACACCAAAATTTTTCAGTCTTGAAAACTTCACTTTGATACATTCAAACTCTTTGGTTTGTTTTTGGGTTTGCAAAGATAGGGGATTTATAAAGACTCTCCCAAAAAGTTTTAAACTTTTTTTTTGTAATTACTTCATAATTAGTTAGTTACAAAATATATTGCCACAAAAAAGGCCGTTTAAAACATTTTTTTTCTGACAAACCTGTATCAAACATCTATAAAAATTGGAAACAAAGGCTTTTTCCGAAGTATTAATTCGTTGGTATCACACAAATAAAAGAGACCTTCCGTGGCGAAAAACCAAGGACCCTTATAAGATTTGGCTCTCGGAGGTTATTTTACAACAAACCCGTGTGGCACAAGGCTTGCCATATTATGAAAAATTCGTAGAAAATTATCCAACTGTAAAGACTCTGGCGAGTGCCGATGAACAAGAAGTGCTGCGTCTTTGGCAAGGTTTGGGTTATTATTCAAGGGCGAGAAATATGCACACTACAGCCAAAATTGTAGTGCAAGATTTTGGCGGGAAATTTCCTGATACTTATGAAGGTTTACTGAAATTGAAAGGTATTGGGCCTTATACGGCGGCAGCGATTGCCTCATTTGCGTTTGATGAAAAAGTAGCGGTTGTTGATGGTAATGTTTTTAGAGTTTTGGCGAGATTTTTGGGCGTAGAAACCGATATTTCGAGCCACGAAGCAAAAAAAGTTTTCGGAGAATTAGCGAATAAATTGATTTCGGAAGAATCGCCAAGTATTTATAATCAGGCGATTATGGAATTTGGAGCGATTCACTGCACACCCGCAAATCCTGATTGTATGTTTTGTGTGTTTGCTGATTTGTGCGTAGCAAAAGCGAAGGGAATGCAAGCAATTTTACCAATAAAATCTAAAAAAACGAAAGTTCGGAATCGTTTCTTTGATTATTTTGTCATCGAACAAAACGGTAGTTTTCTGATGCACCAACGCCCCGAAGGCGATATTTGGACGGGGCTAAATGATTTTTATCTGATAGAAAACGAAGAAAGGCTTTCGGAACTTGATGAAATAAATAATGACTTTTTGGCAGAAGTGCTGTCGAAAGCAATAATTAAAAATTCATCAGAATCAATAAAACACATTTTAAGTCATCAACGAATTGAAGCAAGATTTTGGCACGTTGTTTTGAATGATGAAGTAGCTATTCCTGCGGGTTACGCGTTTTACTCATTAGATGAAGTAGAGAATTTGCCCAAACCTATTTTGATAGAAAAATACATAAAAAGTTCAGCTTTTTCGTCCGAAAAGTAGTTAATTAGTTCTTGATTTTTATTAAATTTACGTAACAATCTTAAAACAATTTATATAAAATGGCTGGAGTAAATAAAGTGATTTTGTTGGGAAATCTTGGCTCAGACCCCGAAGTCAGAACGCTGCCGAGTGGTGGTAAAGTGGTAACTTTTAGCATTGCTACTTCTGAAAGTTATAATAACAAAGAAGGAGTGCGTGTAGAACAAACAGAATGGCACAGAATTGAGCTATGGGATAATTTGGCAAATATTGCCGAACAATACCTAAAAAAAGGTGATACGGCTTATATTGAGGGACGTATCAGAACTGAAAAATGGACCGACAAAGATAATATCGAACGTACGACCGTGAAAATCAGAGCAAATACATTGCAGTTGGTTGGCGGACGCCGTGGTGGTGGCGATGCTGCCGAATCGGGTGGACAATCGTCTTATGGCGGAAACAGCAGTAGTTCGAACAATTATGCACCAAAAGCTGCTCCAGTACCTATGCCACCACCACCCGATTTAGCTGGTGGAAATAGCGATGATTTGCCGTTTTAAAAAAACAATAGGAGACAAAATTTTGCCTCCTATTGTTTTTTACTTTTCTATTATTTTTAGTCCGTAGGACTTCTATATCGGTAGGAATTATGGTTTGGGTCACAGTTCAGAATGCCGTACTATTTTCGCTTATTTGTTGAATACCTACGGCATTCTTTTTATACTTGTTCGTTGTTATGCAGTCCTAACGGACTAAACTGCCGTGATTGAATGTAGCTGTTGATTGAATTGACGACATTCTAATTAAGTTTTGCAATTTTCGCCCTTAACTGTCCAATTTCATCTCTAAATCGGGCTGCTTCTAAGAAATCCAAATCTTTGGCGGCACGCTCCATTTTTCTTTGGGTTTCTTCTATGAGTTTTTCGAGTTGAGGTTTGGTCATATAGCCCACAATTGGGTCGGCCGCAATCGAAATTTCCTCAGGTTCGTTGTAATACATTTTTGTGGTGGCTTTGCTATCGGCAATCGAAGTTTGTTCCATAATGGCTTCTCTCGATTTTAGAATAGTTTTTGGCGTAATTCCATTATCGGCATTGTATTCCATCTGAATTGCTCGGCGACGATTGGTTTCGTCGATAGCTTTTTGCATTGAGCCAGTTATTCTATCGGCATACATCAAAACTTTTCCATTTTCATTACGAGCGGCACGGCCGATGGTCTGAATCAATGAGCGAATATCTCGCAGGAAACCTTCTTTATCAGCATCCATAATGGCCACGAGCGATACCTCAGGCAAATCGAGTCCTTCACGCAATAAGTTTACGCCAACCAATACATCGAATACGCCCAAACGCAATTCACGTAAGATTTCTACACGGTCAAAAGTTTTTACTTCTGAGTGAATATATCGGCCTTTAATGCCTACTTTATCGAGATATTTGCTCAATTCTTCGGCCATGCGTTTCGTAAGAGTTGTAATCAAAACTCGCTCTTTTCGCTGCACTCTTACGTTGATTTCTTCCAATAAATCATCAATTTGGTTGATGCTTGGGCGAACTTCAATTTCGGGGTCGAGTAAGCCCGTTGGACGAATGATTTGCTCCACAACTACACCATCGGTCAAGCGAATTTCATAATCGGCTGGCGTGGCACTTACAAAAACGGTTTGTCCGACCATTTCTTCAAATTCTTGAAATTTCAATGGTCGATTATCCATTGCCGAAGGTAGTCGGAAACCATATTCTACCAACGACTCTTTGCGTGAGCGGTCGCCGCCCCACATGGCTCTGATTTGTGGCATCGAAGCGTGACTTTCGTCAACAACCATTACATAGTCTTCGGGGAAATAATCGAGCAAACAGAAAGGTCGTTGCCCCGCCTGACGATTATCGAAATAACGAGAATAGTTTTCTATACCTGAGCAGTAGCCGAGTTCTCGCATCATTTCAAGGTCAAATTCGGTACGCTCTTGGATGCGTTGAGCTTCCAATAATCGGCCGTCTGACTCAAAATATTTGACTTGTTTCACCATTTCATCTTGAATTTGGTGCATGGCGTTGGCCATTACATCTCGACCCGTGACGAACAAATTGGCTGGAAAAATAGCAATTTGCTTTTCAGAACTTAGTTTTTTGCCATTTGATGGGTCGATTCGTTGAATTTCTTCGATTTCATCGCCGAAAAATATAAATCTAAACGCAAAGTCGGCATAGCTTGGGTAAAGGTCAACGGTGTCGCCTTTGACACGGAAGTTCCCACGCATAAATTCACCTTCGGTACGAGAATAAAGAATTTCGACCAAACGAAACAAGAATTGATTGCGAGAAATGATTTGTCCGACCCCAATCTGAATAATACTGCGTTTCATTTCAGTCGGATTTCCTGCACCATAGATACACGAAACCGATGCGATAACAATGACATCTCGACGCCCCGACATCAACGACGAAACCGCCGAAAGTCGAAGTTTGTCGATTTCTTCATTGACCAAAAGGTCTTTTTCTATATAAGTATTGGTGGTGGCAATGTAAGCTTCGGGCTGGTAATAATCGTAATAAGAAATAAAATATTCGACGGCATTTTCGGGAAAAAAGCCTTTAAACTCGCCATAGAGTTGAGCCGCCAGCGTTTTGTTATGACTCAAAATCAAGATTGGGCGGTCGAGCTGAGCAATCATATTGGCTATCGTAAAAGTTTTACCAGAGCCAGTTACACCCAGTAGTACCTGCGAGCGTTCACCTTTTTTAATGCCCTCCACGAGCTTGGCAATTGCCTGCGGTTGGTCGCCAGTGGGTTTATAATCGGATACGAGTTTGTATGCCATAATTGCTTTGTAGTTATCCAATTATAACATAAAATATTGGTAGAGAGTTTCTTTTGTTTAAAGAAAAATAAAGGTGAGATTTAAGACATTTTTCCTGTACACAGACTTTCTTAAAAAATTCTAAGCAAACCCAGCAAAAGATATTGCCGTAAAATAACTATTCATTGGAAAATAAGTGTGTTCAATATAGTTTTATTAGATAATTCACTAAATTAAGCAATGAAAAACTTATTAATAACTCTCTTTTTTTTGTTTTATCAAACTTTTTCTGTCGGCCAAAGCCCAACACTCCTAAAAAACATTTCATTGGCAAATATGAACTCTGATATTAGCCGTGCTACAACTTGGCAAAATAATCTTTACTTTTTAGCAAATTCTACCCAAAACGAATCGAATTCGGCAGTAGAAAACTATGATTTATGGAAATCGGATGGGACTGAAAGCGGGACTGTTAGGTTAAAAAGTTTGGAACAAAACCAAATAACAAGAGGAGCAAATCTATTAACACCTACAAGTAACAATCTATTCTTTACAGCAGGTGGATGGGGTTGGACACAATTGTGGAAATCGGATGGGACTGAAAATGGGACTTTTAATATAAAATATGGTCTAAATTATATCCCGTACATGATTGGAGGAGGAAATATGCTTTACTTTTTACATTGTGCCACAAACGGTAATTTAGAGCTTTGGAGAAGTGATGGTACTGAAAGTGGGACTTTTTCATTGATGGTTGTTGGAAATCAATGTGGATATAACATTGACGCATTTTGTATTGTGGGCAACTATTTATATTTCGGGTTTTCTAATGGTTCTGCTGGACAACTTTGGCGAACTGATGGTTCTTCTCCTTTTTTGGTTAAAACTTTTTCTGTAACGTCATTTGCCCCTACAAACCTTACCAATGTTAATGGTATGATATATTTTTCAGTTGGTTATAATAGCCTTTGGAAAAGCGATGGCACAGAAAACGGAACAACACTTGTAAAAAACAATATAGGTGTTGAAGAAACATATAGTTTGAATAATTTGCTTTATTTTTCATCTCCAATTGGCTTTATTTGGAAAAGTGACGGTACTGAAAACGGAACAGTTGTAATAGGTAATACCAACCAACAAATAAGATTTCAAGAGCATATTGGAAATGTTATTTTTTACACAGATTATTATTATCGAGAATTAGGAAAAATTGATTTGACCACAGAAACAACATCAAAAATTAAAGATATTTCTACTAATCAAAATAATTATTTCTACAAAAAAGTATTTTTTAAAGCCAACAATCTTCTTTTCTTTTGGGCTGATGGTGATAATGGAAGTAGAGATATGTGGCAAACAGATGGTACTTTGGCAAATACTATTATGTCAAAAAATACCCCAAATGCTCCTGTATATGATAATGGCGAGCCAATAGCGGCAAATACAAATCAAGTATTTTTTACAGCATACGATGATGAGCATGGTTTTGAATTATGGAAAACAAATGGCACAGCTCCTCAAACAACATTTCTGAAAGATGTAAATACAAATATTACTTCTTCAAAACCTTCTAATTTTACAAATTTAGGTGAATACACTTATTTCGTAGCCAATGATATAAAACATGGAAAACAGCTTTGGAGAACAGATGGTAGTTCTACAAATACTGAACTTTTTCATAATTTCACTCCTCTTCCAATTACTAATCTTCCCGAAGCATTCAATAAAAGTAGTCATACTTGGTTTGGTGGAATCTTTATTTTTAAAAATAACCTTTATGTTGGTACTGACAAAATACTTTGGAAAACAGATGGTACTTCAAAAACCGTTGTAGTAGATAATATGTATGATTATCAACCTAAATACGATTTTACGGTTTTCGAAGAATTTGTATTGTTTTCAAAATATAGCACTCTCTGGCGTACAGATGGAACAACGGCAGGGACATTTCAGATTAAATCATTTACTGCTAAACCATCTCGATTAACAAAAGTAGGAAATACGCTTTACTTTACGATTGATAATGCTTCAGGAAGAAGTCTTTGGAAAAGTGATGGAACTGAACTTGGCACTGTAATAGTAAAAGATTTCGGATTTGCGAATCTTATGAATGAAACGCTGGATATAATGAATGAAGCACTTGGTAAATTGTTTTTTACGACTGATAATGGACAAAAATTATGGATTTCGGAAGGAAAGGAAGCATCAACGTATATTCTCAAAGATTATTTATCAAGCTATGCGGTAGGAAAGGAAAGAATAACTTTTAAAAATAAAGTTTACTTTAGTGCTTTTCAGAGCGGTTCGGGCTATGAACTTTGGGAAAGTGATGGAACTATAAATGGAACAAGGCTAAATCATAATATTGATAACTCCGATTCCAATTCAAGCCCAGCCAATTTTGTTGTATCAGATAATTTTCTTTACTTCTATGCTCGTAAAGTTTTGGAAAATAGTGGAATGAAGCTTTACAAAACTGATGGGAATATAACTTCATCTGTGAAAGTTTCAGATAATGGAGGTTTTACACCTTCAAATTTCCCAAGCTCAAAAGGCTTATTTTTATACAATTCTCTCTATTTTCAGGGATATGACGACATAAATGGAATAGAACTTTGGAAAACCGATGGAGATGATGCCTCCACAATTAAATTAACAAGCTATAATTCGGGTTATCAAGAGGAGGTGAATAATTTTTTTCATAATAATGGAAAACTCTACTTCGTTGCAGGCGATGGCTTGTTGGGTACAGAACTTTATGTTTTACCTATTTGTAAAAATACGTATACCTTGACAAATGACATTGGGGCCGTTAATGAAGTAAAAAAATATGAAGTGAGTGAAAATATTATATCAACAAGTACAATCAAAGTCAACAGTCACGTAAAATTTGATGCAGGAAAATCAATTTTATTAAATCCTGGTTTTAAAGTAGAAAATGGAAGTGTTTTTAAAGCAAGAATTAATGGCTGTGTAAATCCATTAGATTGAAATACTTGCCTTAATTTCGCTCTACGAAGTTTAAAGCTGAAACCGCAGTTGTTTTTAGAAGTGTTTGGATGAATAAGAATTGGTAATGAGATTTTACTTATAATTGCAGTCTCATTTTATCTTATTCAATTCACCAAAGTCAATGAAGCAATTATTCGTCGCCCTCTTACTTATTTCCCAAGTCTGTTTTTCTCAAAAACTAAAAATAGATACCAAAACCACCTACCAAACTATCCACAGCTTTGGGGCGTCGGATTGTTGGTCGATGCAAATGGTAGGAGAACATTATCCTCTTGAAAAACGAGAAAAAATAGCCAATCTATTATTTAGCAAAGAACTCGACAAAGCAGGCAACCCGAAAGGAATTGGGCTTTCGATGTGGCGATTTAATATTGGTGCGGGCAGCACCGAGCAAGGAATTGATAGTAAAATTACGAACGAATGGCGTAGAGCTGAATGCTTTTTGGAAAATGGAAAATATAATTGGAACAAACAGCGTGGCCAACAATGGTTTTTGGAAGCAGCCAAACGTAAAGGCGTAGATTTTACGCTGGGTTTCCTGAATTCTGCCCCAGTTTCGATGACCAAAAATGGCTTGGCCATTGGTAGCGGCAAACTGGGCGACTGGAATTTCGATAAAACCAAAATTGATGATTTTACTGGTTTTCTGGCGGAAGTTTCGGCAAAATTGAAATTCGATTATATAAGTCCATTCAATGAACCGCAGTGGGATTGGGGTCCAAAATCGAAATCAGGGTTTGGCTCGCAGGAAGGAACGCCCATCAACAATGAAGATTTGGCTTGGGCGGTGCGGAAACTCGATACAAAGATGACCGAACAAAAACTAAACACAAAGGTTGTAATTACGGATGCTGCACAGATTGATTATTTGTACAAATCGAAGAGTAATCGAAGCGAAGTAGGGCAAGATAATCAGATTGAAAGTTTCTTTTCGGAGTCGAGTAAAAACTACGTTGGTAACTTAAATTCGGTCGAAAAACTGATTTGCGGACATAGCTATTTCACAACCTCGCCGAGTAGTGAACTAATCGGTAAACGTCAAGAACTATCGGCTAAAATTCAGCAACAAAAAATCAATTATTGGCAGTCAGAATATTGTATTTTGGGCGATAACGCTGGCGAAATTGAAGGTGGCGGACAAGATTTAGGCATGAAAACCGCTTTGTATGTTGCCAAAGTTATTCATGCCGATTTGACTTATGCCAATGCTTCGGCGTGGCATTGGTGGCTTTCGGTCAGTGCCAACGATTATAAAGATGGCTTGATTTACGTGGCCAATAATGGTGTAAAAGGCGAAAACGACAGCAATAAATTTGATGCAGAAGTCTTTGATTCAAAACTCCTTTGGGCATTTGGTAATTTTTCAAGATTCGTCAGACCACAAATGCAGCGAATAAAAATAGAAACCGATACTAAAGATTTGATGGTTTCGGCCTATAAAAGTGTAAAAGAGTTGGTGGTAGTAATTGTGAATCCTACCCAAAATCAGCGAATTGAACTGCCAAATCTTACCAAAAATCAAGTAATTGATGCCTACACCACATCAAAAGATAAGAATTTGGCTCATAGTCAAATCAAAGGTGCGAGTATTGAAATACCTGCTGAGGCTGTGGTGACTTTGGTAGTGGGGTTGAGGTAGAGATTTTAAGTAACTTTTATTTTCCTCCAAGTCTCATTTAAGGGACTCGGAGGAAAATGTTCAGATATCTACTTCTTCTCAAAATAATCAACTGTCAAATGGCAAAGGGCTTTTACGCCGAGGCCTAAACCGCTATCATCAATAAAGAAATCGGGTGTATGGTGCGGAGCTGCCGCCGTGCTTCCGATTGGTTTTCCGCCCAAAAAGAAGAAAAATGCAGGTACTTTTTTGCCAAAGAAACTAAAATCTTCGGCACCAGTAGCCAATGGTGCTTGCAATAAGTTTTCTTTCCCCGCTAAAGCCGTTAGAGTAGGCACCATCTTTTCGGTTAATGTTGGGTCGTTGTACGTCACAGGCACGCCAATATTGATTTTTAAATCGGCCGTAGCACCAGCACTTTCGGCAATGTTTGTGGCAATTTCTTGCATTCTTCTATGAATAAGTTTTTGTTGTGCTTCGCTGAAAGTTCTGATTGTACCAATCATCGTTGCTTCTTCGGGAATAATATTGCTTCTGATTCCTGCATTAAAAGCCCCAACCGTTACAATAGCAGGGTTTTCGGTAATATCCACATTTCGGCTGATGATGGTTTGATAAGCCATCACGATTTGCGAGCCAGCTACAATCGGGTCAATACCACTCCACGGACTTGCTCCGTGCGTTTGTTTTCCTTTAATTTTAAGTGTATAAGTGTCAGCAGCAGCCATTTCTGGGCCAGAACGGTACCTGATTTGACCGACATTTGTCTGAGAATTAATGTGCAATCCAAAAGCCACATCCACTTTCGGGTTTTCCATCACACCTTGTTTTATCATCAAATCTGCTCCACCTTCTTCGCCTGCTGGAGCTCCTTCTTCGGCGGGTTGAAAACAAAACTTCACCGTTCCTGCTAAATCATTTTTCATCGACGAAAGCACTTCGGCCACACCCATTAAAATCGCCACGTGCGTGTCGTGTCCGCAAGCGTGCATCACGCCAGTTTTTTGGTTGTTATACTCTGTCACAACATTTGATTTGAACGGAATATCCGCTCTTTCGGTTACTGGTAGAGCATCCATATCGGCTCTTAATAATACTACTGGGCCAGGTTTTCCGCCTTTCAGAACTCCCACCACGCCTGTGTAGGCTACTTTTTCTTGCACGTCTATTCCAAGTGATTTTAGGTGAGCAGCAATTTTTGCGGCAGTCTTAAATTCACGATTTCCGAGTTCGGGATTTTGGTGAATGTCTCTTCGCCAAGTGACTACTTTTGAGTCGATGGCATCGGCTTTTGCATTTATTTTTGCTTTCAGGGAGCTTTGTCCGAACGAACAAATAGCTAAAAATGAAAGAGCCAGAGTTAGGAGTTTTTTCATTAGATATTTTAATTTAGGTAAAAAATTCTTCACACACGGTGTGTTTATTCCTCAAACTTAACCATTCTTTGATTTCTTTAAAACTTCTTCTCAATATTTATTCAGGACATGAAGTTGCAATAGTAATCAACTAAGTAAAACTACTCAAACTCAGCCTTTATGTTTGTTGTCAATGTGTTAATATCACACATCTTATTTGCCAAATCCTTGTTTATTGCGTTTCTTTGCTGAAAATTTGAATTCTTAGATTATGAAACCAGTTTACAAAGCACACCCGTGGCATGGCATTTCGGTAGGTGAAAATGCACCAGAAAGAGTTACTGTATTTGTCGAAATTGTACCGTCAGATACCATTAAATATGAAGTAGATAAAGAATCGGGGTATTTGAAAATTGACCGTCCACAAAAATATTCAAACATTATTCCATCACTATATGGATTTATTCCGCAGACATATTGCGGTGAAGAAGTAGCCAAATTGGCTCGTGAACGTGGAGCAGACAAAGTACTCGAAGGCGATGGTGACCCATTGGATATTTGTGTGCTTTCGAGCCACCATATTCCGCATGGTGATATTTTATTGCAAGCTATTCCGATTGGTGGACTTTGTTTGCTCGATAAAGGCGAAGCCGATGATAAAATCATTGCGGTGTTGGTTGCTGACCCGATTTATCAAAAATATACCGATATTAGCGAACTTCCAGAAGCCATCATTACTCGTTTGAAACACTATTTTTTGACTTATAAGAGTTTGCCCGATGAGAAAAACGCCATCGAAATCTCGAACGTGTATGGCCGTGAAGATGCCCATGAAGTTATCCGTAAATCAATGATGGATTACCGTGATTTGATTTTCAAACCTATTTAAGGCAAAAATTAGTACTAATCAGAAAAAAAGCTCTTCCGATTTCTCGAAAGAGCTTTTTTATTCACAAAAATTCTTATTTCAATGAATTTATCCAAGCAGCAATCTTCAAGGCATCAGCCTTTGGCACTTGCGGCATTGGAGCCATTTCAGTGGCATATTCTGGCCAATTTTTTGGTTGGGGCTTATAGATAAGTTCTACGATTTTTTCGTCTGAATATTTTCGTTTTGCTACATCTTTAAATGCTGGGCCAACCATGCGTTTATCAGCTTGGTGGCAAGCCACACATGTGTGTTTCTGCAATAGTGGTTTTACTTCTTCAAAAGTTGGTACTTTGGCTGCGGCTGTTTTCTTAGCATTTACATCATCAGGAGTTGTTAGTTTTACTTCGGCAGTTGCTTTGGTATCTACTTTCAAATTAGCTGGACGTGGCGTGTAACTACTCATTTTTTCTCCATTCGGAATATTGTTGAGGGTATAGAATGCTAAACCGTGCAAAAGTGCCTTTCCATCCGTATCTTTTACACCATCGGCTTTTAATTCGTGAATATAATGCTCACGTAAACCATCTACCAATAATCTTACTTTCAAGCCGTCGTCTGATATTTTTAAACCTTTTATAGTCAAAAACTTCTCATCAACGGTTGGGCTACCATAAACGGGTTGGTATTTGTAAATGAAACTACGGATTTGGTAATTCTTGAAATCAGCGGCCGTTGCTTTATTGACAGGTTTTGTAAATTCAACTTCAAAACCATCGGGTGTGGCTTTCATGGTTTTCATTTCAAAAGGCATTTTTCCTGTCCAAACCAAGCGTTCGATACCAGCAGTTGTTGTACCTGCCGAACCCCATCCACGATTGGTTTCACCCACAAACATAGAGCCGTCATTACCGAAAACCATACGTAATGTCCCTGACTGAAAACCATCTTTGAAAGGAAATGCTGCACCTTGATACTCACCGTTTACTTTTTCGATAAAGACACGTGTAAGGTTGCTTTTCCCTTGGTCGCCCACAAAAAGTTGCCCTGAAAATGGGCCAAAAGCACCATTAGTTTCGTCTTTGATAATTTCAGAAGTAGAAATACCCAAAACTCCGTGAGGCAACCAAACCGCTGGTAATTTTAGTTCGGGAATATCTTTTTTCATTTCAAAAAGATACTTTCCACGCTCAGTTTCGATATTTTCAGGTTTTATATAATAACCATTAGCATCTTTTGTTTTACGAGGGTCAATTTTAGCATAAAGTTGTTCAGTAGTCAATTTTACTGGTGAATTAGGCTCACCAGTCCAACGCAAACCCGCTGGATGCCCCATAAAATCACCTTTATTTACTTGAGTAATAAAACCCGAACCCATCCAGTCGCCTTGATTATCGCCATACCAAAATTCGCCATCAATTGCACCGATTCCGCACGGCGAACGCATACCCGTTGCATAAGGCTCGACTTTCCCATCTTCCGAAATCTTCATTGCCCAACCTCTACCTGGTCGGCGGCTTTCGCCTCTCCACCATTCTTCATCACCGAAAGCTACGTTCCCAGTAATAATCATTGAGCCGTCTGGCATCAATTTAGGCCCGAACGTATATTCGTGGTAATGACCCGAAATTGGTAAGTTTGCCACCGTTTCGTAAGAATCTGCACGACCATCACCGTTTTTATCAGTCAATTTTGTCAGTTCGCCACGTTGAGCACAATAAAATGACCCATTTTTATAAACTAAACCCAAAATTTCGTGCAAACCACTCGCAAATTTTCGGTAATAAGGAGCTGTGCCTACATTCATGTAAGCGTTATTGATAATCCAAATATCCCCACGACGTGTAGCCAACGCTACATCGCCCGACGGCATGGTGGTGATACCACCCACTTCCAAAAGCATTCCTTCGGGAACGGGCAGCGTAATGATACGATAATATTCATTTTCGGCCGTATTTTGGGCAAATACACTCGAAAAGGCAAATAGTGAAATAAGTATTTTTATGACGTTTTTCATTTGAATTCTTTTTAAGTTTTTAGAGACGCCTCAATTTTACCAAATAATCGAATAAGTAATTTTCTCGCCCAGCGGGGTGCCGCCCACGGGAAGTACCAATTCTTTCATTCCTGCCGACTCACGGATGCTCGGTGTGCCTTCGATTACTTTTATATAATAACTGTTTTCTCCGATAATAAACAAACCATCATTTGCTTTTGTGATATTTTTTGCCATTGCTAATCTTGCATAAAGATTGGTGGCTGAACCCTTTACCGTAATCTCACGCTTAAACATTTTACCGTCTTCGCTTGGTGTAGTTTTATCTGATATGTTTACGCCTGCATAATCATACTTAAATGTTGGCTGGCCAGCTTCATCTAACTCATAGCCACGTGGGCGATAAGATGCGTCTAAACCTCCCCATGCAGCGGTTGCAGAAGGCAATACATTCAGAAGTGGGGTATCGCCGAGGGCAGTCAAACTTCCCATTGGTTTTGAACTACCATCACCACGGTCATTCCACATTGGGGTTGTATTCAAGAAACCACCTTTCCAAATTTGGAATAAGGCAGCGTTATCTAAATCGTACGTATAATGGATGTTTTCTTTATTTCCGACCGAAACTGCGTGAACAATTCGTTTGCTTTTTTCACCTTCACGAATATCCATGAACGAACGAAAAACTACTGGTTCGGCGGTTGGATTGAGCATGATTGGTGAAGTTGGATTAGCCACTAACGTAGAATTTGAGTAGTGAAGTGCCTGTTTACGAATCGTTGCTGATTCGGCATAAAGTCCCAAAGCTGGCGGCAACCAACCATCGGCTTTCCAATAATACATTTCAAAGTCAACATCACCCGCTGGCAGGTCAATCGTTGCTTGACGACTTTCCCCCGAATTTAACCAACCATTCTTGAAAGCATCTACTCCGTTGATTTTCATTTGTGTATTTCCACCATGAACTGCCGTAAAAGTGTATTTCCCAGCGTCTGGCACATTGATTTTACCAATATATTTTACGGCAAATTCGTTTTCGGCATTACTCACATTCCAGTTTAGGAGAGCTACGTTTCCACTGGTTTCGGGTTTGATTTTCTCAATATCGGCCACCGTCCGAAAGTTCCCTTTATAAACACCAAATTTCAAATCTTTGAACGTAAGCGATTTTTGATTGAAACTTTTGTAGTTGATATTGCGGAAAGCCACATTGCCGTGGTCGCCTTGAAAACGCAACGGACCTTGCGAAACCTCGTTATCAACTAAAGCTCCACGAGTTGGGCCTGTGAGTTCGACGTTTTCGTGAATCAGCACACCATTTAAGATAATTGATAAGATTTTTGCATTACTGATTTTCTTTCCTGCGACATCAAAACGTGGGGCTTGAAACGAAATTTTGATATTTTGCCACAAACCTGGAGCTTTGGCTACATTTAAGCGTGGTGCAATACCTTGATAACCTTTTGAACCTTCGGGTTTTGATTCGTCCCAACGTTCGTAAATTCCACCCACATCCCCAAATTTAGGGTTTTTCTTTCCCCAACTATCATTCAACTGAATTTCGTAGCGACCTTGTAGATAAATACCCGAATTAGAGCCTTTTGCCATCATAAAATCAAGGTCAAGGTCTAAATCTCCGTGTTCCATTACAGTCAGAATATCTTTGTCGATGCCATATTTCCCTATTTCGTGTTTGCACGATAAAATTCCTGTACCTGCTTCGGTAGTAGTATTATTGGTTTGGTCAATGCTTGCCGTAATGCCACCCACAATACTCCAGTTTTCTTTGATTGGTCGAAACGCCGACATATCATTAAGCGGAAGCACTTGTTGGGCGTAAGTTGTACTCGCCCAAAGGCAACAAAAAATGATGTTTTTAATGAGGTTTTTCGTCATTATTGAGATATTAAGGTTAAGATAACAAAGATAGAAGCAAAAAATGACATGAAACAGAGTTTTTAAAAAATTTTAATATTTCAAGATTTATAATTTTATCTTACCTTTTGTCGTAAACTTGTATTGAAGTAGCACAATGCTACTAATCATATCTGCGTTAATCACAATTCGGAGAATTGTGCTACAAACACTCAAATTATCATACATGAAATCTAATCGTATTATTCTTATTTTATTATTTTTTGGTATTGGATATTTTCTTTATTTCAAAGATAAATCAGGACCAATTGGAAATCTTTGGAAAGTTATCACTGGTGTTTTTGAACCGAAAAGCTCAACATCAGAACAGAAAAACCCATACAAAGCCCCTGAACCCGACACCGAAGCAACCGCTACCAAAGATGATAAAACCTATGAAGACGTAGCAACGGCAACAAATAAAAAAGGCGAGGACAAAGAAGAAGAAACTTCGATTTTTGATAAAATAAAAAACAAAGTTTTAAATACCGACACCCAAGAAGAAAGTAGCAATAGTGGCGAAATACCCGATTTTGCACTTCCTGCCATTCGTAAAGGAGATGAAATTATCCAACACAAGAACTACACGCTTCGCTACGAAGAAGACTACGAAGTGCCTGCTTGGGTAGTGCATAAACTTCGTGGAGAATATACTCGCGGAACAGCCAGCCGAGGTGATAACCAGTTTATGCCCGACCGAAAAGTGAAGGATAATTCGGCTCTTTCGGGCGATTATAGCAGCACAGGCTATGACCGTGGGCATATGGTGCCTGCCGGCGATTTTAAATGTTGCCAAGAGCTAATGACCGAAACTTTTTATATGAGTAATATCGCCCCACAAGTACCTGACTTTAATCGTGGTATTTGGGAAAATATTGAAAGCCGAATCAGGGGTTGGGCAATGAGAGATGAAGAATTATTTATTGTTACTGGCCCTGTTTTAAGAAAAGGGTTGCCAACAATCGGGCGGTATAATAATGTGGCTGTACCCGAGTTTTTTTATAAAATTGTTTTATTTTATCAACCAAAATCTGGAAAAAATCCTCGTATGATAGCCTTTCTATTACCTAATGAAGCACTTTTGGGAAAAAGAATGAATAGTTTCGTAGTTTCGGTTGATGAAGTAGAAAAAACCACGGGTTTAGATTTTTTTGCGAAACTTCCTGCCGATATTCAAAACAAGCTCGAAGCAAATAGTAGTTGGAATGACTGGACGAAGATTCAGTGATATATCTTACTTTAAGGAAGACTTCGCTTTGAGGGGAACGCCCACGAAGGCTTCCTTTCACTTGTTAAATCATACGCTTTAAGTAAAACGTTGCTACTTTCAACTCTCCGTTCCTTCTGAAGAAAAATTCAACTTCTTTGCCTTCCTTACGAGATAATACTTTATATATTTCGCTAATGGTCATGTCTTTTACATTTTGTCCATTGACAAAAATCAATTCATCGCCTTCTTGTAAACCTGCGGCACCAGCTGGAGAGCCTTCAATAACTCTATTGACTACATATTGGTTAAAATTGGTTCCTTTGGCTCGTACATCCAAACCACTCATGTCATGCTCAAATGATTCTTTCATTCGGTTTCGCAAAGGCTTCATAATCATGTAACCATCCCGATAATTAAGCGTCACGGTGAAACGACGTAATAATTCACAACCAATACTGCCTTGGCGTTTGGTATCGTCAGGCGTAAATTTCATACTAAATGATAAACTATCAGGAAACGAAGCCAAAATATTCTTCATTTCTATACTACCCATCTTAATTTTATCTACTCGCCCAATGTTACCGTTAATTTCACCATTTAGCCCACGACCCAAATTGGCACGCATCACTCTATCGGGCAAACGAATTGGCTCTTTTTCACCTGCATTCAGCAAAAGAGCATGACCAGCACCCGTGTCAATGACTAATCGCATCGGAATTAATTTTTGGTCGTTGCTTACCATCGCAATTGCATCAGTATAGGGCTTTGATTGCGTCAGCACAATCGGATACTGTGTACCCATTGATTTTTTGTACTTAAATTTCTTAGGGTCGGTGAGTGTAAGTTTTTTATTCTCAAAATCTATCGTTACGACGAAATTACTGAAAATATCATGTCCGAAAATACCGTGAATCGGCACACCCAAAAACTCTGATAATTGAAGCACATCCTCATCTAACACTACTAAACTTTGCTGACGGGCAATCACATCGCCAATACGAATCGTATGCCCAACCGATACATTGGCCATGAGAGCTTCGCCTTCACCCGCACCTGCAATTTTCACCCGACGCACGTATCTAACTCCTAATGACAACGCACGCTTGGGGTCGGTCACGATGGTTGAGCTAACGCCAGTATCAAGAATAAAACGAAGGGTGTCCGAGCCATCAAGTTGAGCTTTTATAACGATAAGATTGGCGTGCAGGTCAAAATCAAATTTAGCAACTTTCTGATGTCTTCCCCGAAAATGATAGCCGTAGCGGTCATCTTTTTTTCTTTCTTTTTGAGCAAAAGTAAACTGACTGATTATCAGTAAGATAGCTATCAAGCGGAGTTTTAGTAGATTTTCCATAGCTATTTCAAATGTAACGCAAGATAATCTAATATAATTTAAAGGAAAAATAGTCTTTTTCCATGAACAACAACACTAATTTACAAAAAATAGTTTGAGGATTCATAGCTATTTTTGGATTATTTTCGAGAAAAAGTCCTTACAAGCAATAAATTAATAGGTATTTTTAGGTATAAACCACCAATCAGTGAAGACAGTTATAGAGAAGTACTTGGAAGAACGATAAAATCGAGTTTTGTACTTCATTTTAAAAGAATTTAGCCAATAAAAATTCTGCTTACGGGGCAACTGGCGGCTTTAGATTTCGAACTTTGGAATGTTTGATTGACAATCCTAAATTCAAAAAAATAATAGCTACTGGGCGAGTAATCAGACAATCACATTTTGTTGAACAAATCAGCTTTCTGAGCAAGACGTTACGGCCATCTATACTTTTTGTGTGAGAAAACTGAGTAAATAATCTTTCCTAAATACGACATTCTTCAAACATCTATCACAATTTCGGGTTTATCGGATAGACCGTTTGGCATACTAACTTTTTATTCGTTTTTTTGGCATCAAAAACATCAACACATTTACTATGAAAAAAAATCTATTAGCCGCTGCGGCTATTTGTTTGTTTACTAATCTCGGATTTAGCCAAGCTCGCTTGGTCGAAAAAGTTGAAAAAAAGGGGAGTGAATTGGTCATTCCTTACGAAAAATATGTTTTCCCTAACGGCCTCACGCTCGTTGTGCATGAAGACAACAGCGACCCCATCGTACACGTCGATGTAACTTACCACGTAGGTAGTGCCAGAGAAGAAATCAAAAAGAGTGGTTTTGCTCACTTCTTTGAACACATGATGTTTCAAGGAAGCGATAACGTAGGCGATGAGCAACATTTCAAAATCGTAACGGCTGCGGGCGGAACACTCAACGGTAGCACCAATCTCGACCGTACGAATTATTACGAAACTGTTCCCAACAATCAACTCGAAAAAATGCTTTGGCTCGAAGCCGACCGCATGGGATTTTTGTTAGATGCCGTTACGCAGAAAAAATTTGAAGTACAACGTAGCACCGTAAAAAACGAAAGAGGACAAAATTATGATAACCGTCCGTATGGTTTAGTGGGCGAATTTACAAGCAAAAATCTTTATCCTTATGGCCACCCATATAGCTGGTTGACAATCGGCTATTTGGAAGATTTAGACAGAGTGGATGTGAACGACTTGAAAAAATTCTTCTTGCGTTGGTACGGCCCAAACAACGCCACTTTGACTATTGGTGGCGATGTAAAAACAGCCGATGTAGTAAAATTAGTAGATAAATATTTCGGTAGTATTCCTGCTGGGCCTGCAGTTGAAAAAACTGTATTGCCAGCCGTAAAATTATCGGGCGATAGATACGCTTCTTTCACTGATAATTACGCTCGTTTGCCGATTTTATCGAAAACTTACCCAACTGTTCCGAATTATGATAAAGATATGGGAGCTTTATCGTGTCTTGCTCAAATTTTAGGTCAAGGCAAAAACTCTATTCTTTATCAACAAATGGTAAAAAACCAAAAAGCTATTTCGGCCAGTGGTTTTAGCCGTTTCAATGAGTTAGCAGGTGAGTTTTCATTCCAACTGACACCTTTTCCTGGCAACTCGCTCGCAACAATGGATAGTTTATTCAAACAATCATTATTGGTTTTTGAAAAACGTGGTGTAACCGATGAAGACATCGAGAAATTTAAAGGAGGCATCGAAGCACAATACATCAACGGTTTGCAAAGTGTATCAGGAAAAGTAAGTCAACTGGCAGCTTTTAATACTTTTGCTGGTAATCCGAATATGATTGGTAGATTATTAGATATGTATCGTTCGGTAACTAAGGAAGATGTTTGGAGAGTTTATAATCAATATATTAAAGATAAACCAAGTGTAACTATCAGCGTACTTACTAAAGGACAACCTGTAAAACCAGCCGCACCTGATAATTATACGATTGATACCCAAAACTATACGGCACCAAATTATGGTTATGATGGCTTGACATACAAAAAAGCCAAAGATAATTTTGATAGAAGCAAAACGCCTGGTAATGGAGCAAATCCAGTAGTGAAAGTACCTCCTTTCTGGAAAAAAGATTTACCAAGTGGCATCAAAATCATCGGAACTGCCAATACAGAACTTCCAACTGTTACGATTTCGATTTCGATACCAGGAGGACATTTAGCTCAAGCGGCTGATACCTCTAAAATTGGTTTGGCAGGTATGGTTGCCGATATGCTCAACGAAGACACGAGAAAGTATACAGCCGAGCAAATGGCAGTTGAACTCCAAAAACTTGGTAGTTTCATCAGCGTATCGCAAACATTAGATGGCATTAGCTTCACGGTTCAGTGTTTGAAGAAAAATGTAGATAAAACATTAGAATTATTAGATGAAAAAATGTTTAGTCCAAATTTCACGGCTGAGGCTTTTAATCGTTTACAAAAACAATCTTTGGAAGGCTTTAAGCAGTTAAAATCTCAACCTGCGGCGATTGCTACCAACGTAATCGACAAACTGAACTACGGTACAGGAAATATCTTAGGTTTAAGCGATAATGGCACCGAAAGTACCGTAAAACGTTTGAGTTTAAAAGATGTTCAAGATTATTACAACAATTACATGACATCGCAAGGCACGAAAGTAGTTGTTGTAGGCGATATTACCGAAGGCGAAATATTACCAAAATTGGCATTTTTGAATAAATTACCCAACAAAAAAATCAATTTACCAACGCCAGCACCAGCACCTGCTATTGAAAAAACTAAAATTTATTTGATTGATGTACCAAAAGCAGCACAAACTGAATTTAGAGTAGGAAATGTGACGGGCTTGAAATACGATGCCACTGGCGAATACTACAAAGCAAGTTTGATGAACTTCGCTCTTGGTGGGGCCTTTAATAGCCGTGTGAACCTCAATTTACGTGAAGATAAAGGTTGGACTTACGGGGCTCGTGCAGGTTTTGCTGGCGATAAATACACGGGCGAATACCAGTTTAGCTCAGGAATCCGTGCTAATGCTACCGATAGTGCATTGGTAGAAGTAATGAAAGAGTTGAAAAACTATGCAGCCAACGGTATCACGGGCGAAGAATTGGCCTTTATGAAAAGTGCCATTGGCCAACAAGATGCCTTACGCTACGAAACTGGCAACCAAAAAGCAGGCTTCATTGGTCGAATTCTGACGTATGATTTACCAGCTAATTTTGTAGAAACACAAAATAAAATATTAGCATCGCTCACCAAAAAAGAGGCAGATGCCTTGGCGAAAAAATGGATTAACACTGATAAAATGAATATTTTGTTGGTAGGCGACAAAGCCAAAATCTTACCTGGCTTACAAAAACTCGGCTATGAGATTATCGAATTAGATATTGACGGAAACAGAAAGTAGATTTCGGAATCAATCAAAAACAAAAAAGATGGTCATAATGGCCATCTTTTTTTGTATCCTCGAAGGGATTCGAACCCCCATCGTTAGAACCGGAATCTAAAATTCTATCCATTGAACTACGAGGATATTACTTTTTCATCGAACCCATATCATCAGAACCGGAACGGCAGTCGCACTGTCTGACATTCTATCCATTGAACTACGGGAACATTACTTTTGCAAAGTTATAAAAAACTTGATGTAATTATACCATAAATATTTCTTTCAACTCTACGGCTTCTTCAGGCTTCATTCTACCCGCAAGCACAAGCCTTAACTGCCGACGACGCAACGCACCAGCATAAAGTTCTTTTTCTTCATCGGTTTCTGGCTCAACGGGTGGAACCTCAATTGGGCGACCCGTTTGGTCAACGGCTACGAATGTCAAAAAGGCTTTGTTCGTATGGATTTTTGTTCCCGCAGGAATATTTTCGGCCCACACCTCAACCACCACTTCAAGTGACGAATTAAACGCTCGTGTTACTTTTGCTTGAAGCGTAACCACGCTTCCGAGCGGAATGGCTTCTTTAAACTGAACATTATCAACCGAAGCGGTTACTACAATTCGATTACAATGTTTTTGAGCAGCAATTGCCCCCGCAATATCGAGTAAACGCATTAAATTTCCCCCCATCAAGTTTCCAAGCGTATTGGTATCATTCGGAAAAATCATTTCGGTCATTACCGTTAACGATTCATTTGCTTTCTTTGGTTTTGGCATTTGTAAAGTTTGTTGGAAAGTTTCTTATTTGCTTAGAAAATTTATAAATAGTTCATTACCAGCCCGTGGCGGTATTGAATTGGTACACTTTTCGATAATTTTCAAATCGAAATATGGGCTAAAATACGGGATATATTCGGTCTTTGAGCCACCAAACGGAGGGCCACCCACAAATTCACGGTCGAATAGTAAACCAACTAATCGTCCAGTCGGTTTGAGTAACTCGCTCATTTTTTTGGCGTATTGATGTCGTAAAATTGGGTCAATAGCACAAAAAAATGTTTGTTCAATGATTAAATCATAGCTACCCGAATGTTCAAAAAAATCTTGATGGATAACTCGACAAACCCCTTTTTCGATATAATTTTTGAGTTTTTCTTGCAAATTCTGCACTAAAACACCTGAAATGTCAATTAAAGTTATATCCGAGAAACCTTGTTGAAGCAGGTATTCAGCTTCGTAGGCATTTCCACACCCTGGAATCAAAATTGAAATTGATTTGTCGATGAGCTGGTCGAAGTAACCTTTTAGAGCTGGGCTAACATTTCCAACATCCCAACCTGTTTGAGATTTTGCATAGCGTTCGCTCCAATATTGGTCGTTGAGCATATATTTTTCAATTTTTCTGCAAAACAACTAAATATTTTGCAGAAAAACTTCTTTTGCTCCATTTTGAAGCATTTACTTGTGTAATGTTATTTAGAAAATTTACTCATAAACTTTCTCGCCCTTGTTGCACCAAACGCCCCACTTCCAGTTATAACCGTGAATTTTGTTGGTAGGTTTTCCTGTCATATCATAAACTGGGTTTCCCTGATTGACCCACTCGAAAATACTTCCGTAAAAATTATGGACATTCTTATAGCCTGCTGCCATTAATTTTTCGCCAATTTTGCCACTTCGCACTCCAATCGAGCAATAAACCACAATATTGGCATCTTTCGGTATTGAAGAAACATTTTTCATATCAAACTTCTCGAAACCCACCCAACGAGCATCTTTCAAGTGACTTACCTCAAATTCTCGTTTTTCACGAGTATCAAGCAGCACAAGGTTTTTCATTTTTTTTATGTCTTCACAACCAACCATCGGAACTGTTTTTGTGACCATTACATTCAATAGGCTGTCAAAAGCTTTACTTTTTACTTGTGCATGGGTTGTTTTCGATAAAAACATAAGGAAAATTAAGAAAAAGAATCGGTTCATTCGTATAAATATTTTGATACACAACAGCTTTTTCTCACAAAAAAGTCCTAAAAACTCATTAAAAAATAAAATATTCATGCTTTTTTTCTACTTTCGTAATCATTAAACTTCTAAACACTCTTACCCAAATCAATGAAATTCGTAAAATTTATCATAAGTCTCTTGGCTGCGGCAGGTTTGACTTATGCCTTGAACCGTCCACTCGGGCCAGTTCCTGCTCTCGGACGACTCTTTAGCCCATTCGAGGGCTTTTGGCAAAACGGAGAATCAAAACTCGACCTCCCCCCGACCAACCTGCAGCTTGAAGGCGTACAGGACGAAGTAAATGTCGTATTCGACGATAACCGAGTGCCGCACGTTTTTGCCAAAAATGACCACGATGTTTACTTTACACAAGGCTACCTCATGGCTCGTGACCGCCTCTGGCAAATGGAGTTTTATACACTCGCCGCCTCTGGTCGATTAGCCGAAGTTGTAGGCGAACGTGCCTTAGAACTCGACCGTTATAGCCGCCGAATAGGCATGGCCGATGCCGCAAAAAAAGTCTATGAAAACGGCAAAACCAACAAAATTTTTGATGAAGTGCTAAACGCTTATTCAGCAGGCGTGAATACCTACATCAAGCAACTTAAATATAAGAATCTTCCTGTCGAATACAAAATCATTGGGTATCAACCCGAAGAATGGTCGCCTTACAAAACCATTCTCATGATGATGAATATGCGTAATGTGCTAAACGGTGGCAGCGACGATTTCCGTATGTCGAATGCTCTTTCTAAATATGGAATGGAGGTTGTAAAAGATTTATTCCCGAATTATCCGAGCAATGAATCGCCGATAATTCCTGTCGGTACAAAATGGAATTTTACGCCTGTACCAGTACCAGCAGTACCCGCTCAAACAACCGCCACTTTATCTACCAGCGAAAGTGTTGCCTTTGATGTGCCACAACATTCGCCCGAAATTGGCAGTAATAACTGGGCAGTTAGTGGCGAAAAATCGGCTACGGGTTTACCAATTTTAGCCAATGACCCGCACTTACAGCTTACTTTGCCTTCAATTTGGTATCAGATGCAACTCTGCACGCCAACCATGAATGTCTATGGTGCTTGCCTACCTGGAGCTCCTGGGGTTGTCATTGGTTTCAATAAAGATGTAGCTTGGGGTGTAACCAACGTTGGCTCTGATGTAATGGATTTTTACCAGATTAAATTTAAAGACAAGACAAAAAAAGAATACTGGTACAATGGTGCTTGGAAACCAACTACGATGCGAATCGAAGAATTTGTGGTGAAAGGTCGCCCCGAATCGTTGAAAGACACAGTTTTTAGTACGCATCACGGGCCAATTGTATATAATATAGCTTCGGATAAAAATTTCAATCAAAATGTACCTGTCGGACATGCTATGCGTTGGGTGGCTCACGAAAAAGAAGGAACTGATTTGATGGCATTTTATTACCTAAATCGTGCAAAAAACTACGATGACTATCGCAAGGCACTTACCTATTATGTTGCTCCTGCCCAAAACTTTGTGTTTGCAAGCAACCAAAACGATATTTCGATTACGCCAAACGGCAAATTACCTTTGAAATGGAAAGAACAAGGCAAGTTTATCATGGACGGCTCAAATCCTGCTCACGATTGGCAAGGGTGGATTCCCGTTGACCAAAATCCAACTGTAAAAAACCCTCCAAGAGGTTTTGTGAGTTCGGCGAATCAGTTTTCGGCTGACCCAACTTATCCCTATTATTTAGGTTGGAGGTTTGCTCCGAGCGAACGTGCAATTAGAATCAACGAACGCCTCGAAAAAATGCAAAAAGCCACTGTCGATAGCCTAAGAATGCTTCAAAACGATAACTTTAATGTAGAAGCTCGTAGAATCTTACCAGTTTTGATGAAAATTTTGAATGCTGATTCTTCAGAAAACAAAAACCCTGCGTATCAGACTTTGGCTAAATGGAATATGAAAAACGATGCCAACGAAGTGGGTGCAACTATTTTTGAGCGTTGGATAAAAGAACTTCGTTACACAGTTTTTGAAGATGAGTTTCCGATGACAGACCTCAAAGCTCCAATGGCTTATCCTTCACGCAATAGAATGTGGGATATGATTGTGAAAGAACCAACGGCTAAATGGTTTGATAATGTTTCGACCAAAAATAAACAAGAAACATTACAGGATGTAGTAAAACACAGCTTCAAAGCCAGCATTGATTCTTTGACTATGAAACACGGACCAATGAATCCAGACACTTGGGCATGGAATAAAGTAAAAAGCACGGATATTAATCATTTGGGGCGTTTGCCAGGTTTTGGCCGTCAAGATATTACGAATGGTGGTGGGGCTGGAATTGTAAATGCCACGACCGAACTTAACGGCCCATCGTGGAGAATGGTTGTACAGCTTGATAAAGGTTGGCCAAAGGCGTATGGTCTTTATCCAGGCGGACAGTCGGGTAACCCTGCGAGTCCATTCTACGATAACATGATTGATAAATGGGCGAAAGGCGAGCTCAACGAGCTACTTTTCATGAAATCGAAAGATGAAAAAAGTAGCCGTATTTCGGGAACATTAAAAATAAGCAAAAAGTAATACATTCGTTTTGAGTGCTGAGTAGTTTTTGACTCAAATTAACTCAGAATTCAGCACTCAGAATTCAGAACTATCAAAGAGATGAACTACATTATCATATTAATCGTCAGTGCAGTTGCACAATATTTTTTACCATGGTGGGTGATAGCCCCTATCGCATTTGCCATTGGTGCTTGGAAATCAGAAACCGCTCTCGGAGCGTATGCCGCTGCCGCTGGAGCTATCGCCACACTTTGGGTGGGCTATGCTACTTTTTTAAATTCGGTTAACGAAGGAATCATGGTGCAAAAAATCGGTGGTTTGTTTACAGAAAATATCAAATTCTTGAAAAATCTGCCCGTTACTCCAACTTTTTTTACAATTATGACTATTATTGGCTCACAGGTTGCAGGGTTATCGGCTACGGCTGGTTATCATTTTAGGCAGCTTTTTAAATAAAACTATCTACAATCCCTCCTTTTCGGGGGGATTTTTTTATATTTGCGAACTTTATTTATTCAAAAACCATTAAAAAATCATCGAAATAGCTTTCTGAGTGGAAGATTTATTTGTCATTTACTCCTTAGCTTGTTTACTAATTTAATTTCTCATGAAAAATTTTTCTATTGTAGTTCTTTTACTTTCAGTAATTATCTGGGGTTGTGACAAATCTGCTTCTACAGCAACAACTGGTGGCAAGCAAGTGGCTGGTCGTATTGTGTATGTAAATACAGATACACTTTTAAATCAATACGATTACTATAAAGACATCGTAAAATCTTCTGAAAATAAACGTTTCCGTCTTGAAACTGATATTGCTAACAAGGCAAAAAATTTCCAAAATAAAGTTGCTTTCTTCCAGCAAAAAGTACAACAAGGTGGCATGACACAAGAGCAAGGACAAACCGCTCAGGCTCAACTCCAACAAGAAGAGCAATCAATCATGGCATATCGTGATAAAGCCGCTCAAGACTTAGCGAAAGAAGATGGTAAGAAAACCGAAGATGTATTGAATAACATTCAAGCATTTTTGAAAGAATTTAACGCTGGCGATAAATATGATATGGTAATCGGCTACTCGAAAGGTGGTGGTGTATTATTTGCCAAAGAAGATTTAGATATCACAAAAGCCGTTTTAGAAGGTTTAAACAAAAAATACGCAGAAGATAAGAAATCAGGTAAAGTAAAAGCTGATACTACTGCAAGTAAATAATTATTAATTATATTGTAGGACGGGTTTTAAACCCGTCACTGATAGACGAGACGGGTTCAAAACCCGTCCTACAAATTTTAAGTAAAATGGCTTTAGACCAAACACCTTATTTTGATTACGACGACGACGAAAAAGAATCGGAAGGCAAAGAAATGGGGTTTCTTGACCACCTCGAAGAACTTCGTTGGCATTTAATTCGTGCAGCTATTTCGATAGTTTTCTTCATGGTTTTTGCATTTGTTTTCATTGAAGAAATCTACAATAAAGTAATTTTAGGCCCCGCAAAAACCGATTTCTGGACTTACCGCATGATGTGTAAGTTGGGTAATTTGGTTGGAGCTCCTGGGCTGTGTGTAGATAAACTCAACTTTGAATTAATGAGTCGTGAAGTGTCAGGGCAATTTGTAATGGCTCTTACTTCAGCGGCTATTATTGGTTTAGTTTTCGCTTTTCCCTATGTTTTTTGGGAAATCTGGCGTTTCGTCAAACCAGGCTTAAAACCTTCTGAAAGCAAATCGGCACGTGGGGCTGTTTTTTATGTAACCTTCTTATTCTTTTCGGGAGTTTCGTTCGGTTATTTTATTGTTTCGCCTTTGGCGATTAACTTCTTAGTTAATTTCCAAATTGACCCAAGTATCAAAAACCAATTTGATATTGGTTCGTATATCTCAATCTTGGCAACCCTCACATTGGCTTGTGGTGTGGCCTTCCAATTACCAGTAGCCATCTTTGTTCTAACAAAAATAGGGGTAATCGGGCCAGACTTTATGCGTACATACCGCAAACACGCAGTAGTCGTAATCTTGATTGTGGCGGCTATCATTACGCCATCGCCTGACGTAACAAGTCAGATTTTGGTGGCCTTCCCACTCTATATTCTTTACGAAGTAAGTATTATTATTTCGGCAAGAGAAGAAAAACGAAAATTGGCAGAAGAGAAAGCGGCGGGAATTAAAGATTGATTTCCTTGATTAATAAAACATAAAAAGCGTAGAATTTAATCAGTTCTACGCTTTTTTGTTTAGGAAGCTTTGTAAATGGCTTTTAACAGGTTGAAAACCTACACTACAACGTTATCCCTCAAATCCCACCTTCACATGCGAGCCATCACAATAAGGTTTATTGTTAGATGCACCGCAACGGCAAAGTGCAGTTGTTTTGAATTTCTTGGTCAGATTTCCTTCGATGTCTTTGATTGAGATATTTCCATAGACCAATAACGGTCCATTTTGGAGCGGCTCAACGATAGTTTCTACTTCCAAATTTTGTGGTTCTTCGGCGTGCTTGATATACGATAACGCTCCCGATGGGCAATCATCAATTTGCTTCATAATCGCTGCACTTTCAGCACCTTCTAAGTTTATCCACGGGCGTTTTTGTGGATTAAAAACTTTTGATAAACCTCTGAAACAAATAGCCGAGTGGATACAGATATGTGGCTGCCAAACGACCGTAATATCATCGTTTTTATAATGCTTTATAATTTTCTTTTGCTCTTCCATGATTGATTAGTTAATAATCAAAGTTGAGGAAAATTCTGTCGATTTCAAAAAAAGAGTTTCCACATAATTTTAATCTATCAACTATAAAAATATCATTTATTAGTGATTAATTTGTACCCTTATTATATTTAGTTATTCAATGCGTTTCCGAAGCTTCGTTTTATATTGCCTATTTGTGAGTGTCTCTTCACTTAGTTTTTGCCAACGAAACATCGAAGGCAGAGTGATTAGTGGCGACGACCGAAAACCTCTTTCATTTGCCAATGTGTTTATCAGCAACTCAACCAAAGGTCAGCAAGCTGACGATAAAGGTCGATTTAAACTAACCAATGTTCCTACGGGTGTGCTTGACTTGGTGGTGAGTTTTATTGGCTACGAAACTATTTCTATCAAAATCAAAGCCGATACCCTCCGAAAACCCTTACTAATTATGCTTTCGCCCGATGCTATTGCTTTACAAGGCGTAACCGTGAAAAGACTCAGAAATGGTTTTGAGAGATATTACCCGCTTTTCAAAGAACATTTTTTAGGTCGAACTACTTTTTCTGAATCGTGTATTTTAAAAAACCCGAAAGCTCTTTGGTTTTCGTTGAGCGATGATGAATCGGAATTGACCATCAAAGCAAATGAACCTTTGGAGATTGAAAACCGAGCTTTAGGCTATACAATAAAATACGAACTTGAAGAATTCAAATATAGTTTTTCGCAGAGTTATGTAACGTATTATGGTTTCCCATTTTTTCAGGAAATGACTACCAAAAACGAAAAAAAACAGCAAAAATGGCACGAAAATCGAGAAAAAGCCTATTTTGGTTCGCCCCAACACTTCTTAAAATCAACCATTAACCACGATTGGGCAAATGCTGGATATAAAGTTTATACCATGCTTCGTGAGGAAAAACGTTTTTTCATGGTTCCTCTTTTTCCTGAAATCAAAGATAGTTTAGGAAATATTATTCAACACGCCGCAAAAGCAAAAAAAGAAGTCGATTCGACAGATATTATTTTAAGTAGAAACAAATGGCTGCATAAAGTTCCAAATCCAAAGCGTTCGCCTTATGTACAGTACCTTCATCGCTTGCCTTTAGATGAAAATTGTGTTTTTGAAGTCAGACAAAATCTTCCATTATTAAATTTTGAAAACTATCTCTATGTTTTCTACGAACGTGAATTTGAAGAACCTCAATTTGCCGACTTAGGAAAAAGAAATGCCCCACAAGTTTCTATTTTAACACTTTTAGAACCCAAAACTTTGATTGAATCAACAGGGCATTTGGTTAATCCCTTGGCGGTTTTGTTTGAAGGTCGTTGGGGAATTGAAAAAATGGGAGAATTTCTTCCAATTGATTATGAGCCTGAATCATTCTGATTTTATGCTTTCTTTGAAAAATATTTTTATAAATATTTTGACAAATAATTGAAATATTTCTATATTGCTTTATCAAACATCTTTTGACCAAAAGCATTGTGAAATTAGCCGTAATTAGGGAAACCAAACCATTTGAACGCCGAGTAGCTCTCACGCCAGAAGTCTGCAAACAATTAATCCAAGCAGGATTTGAATGCCACCTCGAACACGACGCAGGAAAAACATCTTTCTTCGACGACGCGGCCTATATGGCAGTTGGGGTTAACATTCAAAATGATAAATCTGCATTGCTCACTACTGCCGATGTAGTTCTGAAAGTAAACCCTCTCAGCACCGACGAAATCGCCTTCATGAAAAAAGGAGCAATTGCTATTTCGTTCATGTATGCCGCCACTAACCCCGAAATGGTTGAAGCCGCTGCCAAGCAAGGAATTTCGGCATTTTCGGTCGATGCTATTCCTCGTATTTCACGAGCTCAGAAAATGGATGCGTTGAGTTCCCAAGCCAACTTAGCTGGCTACAAATCGGTCATTATTGGGGCATATCATTTAGGCAAAATCTTTCCTCTACTCATGACAGCCGCAGGTACAATCAAACCCGCCAAAGTGGTCATTATGGGTGCGGGTGTGGCAGGTTTACAAGCAATTGCAACGGCAAAACGTCTTGGTGCGGTAGTTGAAGTAAGCGATATTCGTCCCGAAACAAAAGAGCAAGTCGAATCTTTGGGTGGAAGATTCATCGAGGTAAAAGGTGATGATTCTGTAAAAATTGAGGGAGGTTATGTAAAAGGAGTTTCAGAAGATTTCTTGAAAAGACAACAAGAAGTAATTTCCAAACACATCTGCGAAGCCGATTTAGTTATCACAACGGCACTAATTCCTGGCAAAAAAGCCCCAATGTTGATTCCAGAAGAAGTCGTTAAAAACATGAAATTTGGTGCTGTTATAGTCGATATGGCGGTTGAACAAGGCGGAAACTGTGCTTGCAGTGAATTTGGCAAAACCGTCGAAAAACACGGAGTAACGATTGTTGGTGAAGCCAATATCCCTTCAACACTTCCTCTCAATGCCAGCGAACTATACGCCAAGAATATCGCCACTTTCTTGCTGCACCTTGCCACTAAAGATGGCTTCAAATGGGAAATGGAGGAAGAAATCACGAAAGGCTCATTGGTTGTGCATAATGGAAAGGTGATTACTCGTTGATTAATTATTGGGAAAGCAGTAACTGGTTATTAGATAACTGCTTACTGGTGGCAATAACTAATTACTCAATCAACTAATACTCAAGTAACCTGTAATAAATTCCCCAGTAGCTAATAGCATAATAACCAGTTTCTAAGTAACAAATTACCAAACAATGAATCAACTACTAAATTTTCTCGGCGAAAATATTCAGATGATATACATTATTATATTATCTGTTTTTGTAGGCGTTGAGGTTATCGGAAAAGTACCCGCCGTACTTCATACACCCTTAATGAGCGGTGCAAACGCCATTCACGGAGTCGTGATTGTTGGGGCAATAATTGTTATGCTCAATACTCCTACCGATAATATACTGGCACTGGCTCTTGGCTTTGTGGCGGTTGTACTGGGTACACTAAATGTAGTCGGAGGGTTTGCCGTTACCGATAGAATGTTAGAAATGTTTAAAAAGAAAAAATAATCTTTCCCTCCCTTCGGCTACGCTCAGGGAACTAATGTACTGTCTTCTCGAAACACATGGAAATAAAATATATACTCGACATTATCTATTTAATTGCTTCGGTAACATTTGTACTTGGTTTGAAAATGCTGAGTCACCCCGATACGGCACGTAAAGGCAATATTTATGCTGCTTTTGGTATGACTTTGGCCATTATAGGAACAATTTTCCTATACAATCATTCCGACGGACATACTACTCGTGAGCCAATAAAAATTATCTTGATTTTAGCCGCAATTGGTGTCGGAACAGTAGCTGGTTGGTTTACGGCCATGCGTGTACAAATGACCAAAATGCCTGAGTTAGTTTCTCTTTTCAATGGTATGGGGGGAGCTTGTGCCGCTATCATCGGTTTGATGGAATATGAGCATAATCTTGGCCAAACGGGTGCATTAACCACTATAATTGCGGGCCTAATCATTGGTTCGGTTTCGTTCAGCGGAAGCATCATTGCTTTCTTGAAACTCAACGAAACCATGAAAAAACCAATCAGAATTCCTAAGTACAATATCCTAAATACCGTCGTGATGATTGCTCTTGTTTTGTTCGGAGCATACATCGTTTACGCACAACCTGAGCATCTGTTTTTAGTAGTTCTATTATTTGTTTTTGCATTGGTCTATGGCGTTTTGTTTGTGATTCCGATTGGTGGTGCTGATATGCCCGTAGTTATTTCATTACTCAATTCATTCACAGGTTTAGCCGCTGCTTTTGGCGGATTCCTCTACCAAAATCAAGTCATGCTCACGGGCGGAATTTTGGTAGGCTCGGCAGGAACAATCTTGACTTTGGCCATGTGTAAAGCCATGAATCGCCCACTGAGCAATGTAATCTTTGGAGCATTTGGAGGAGGTTCTGCCGCAGGTTCAGGGGCAGAAGTGAATGGAAGTATCAAAGATATCTCCATTTCAGATACCGCTATCTTGATGAATTATGCTAAGAAAGTAGTAATTGTTCCAGGCTATGGTTTGGCAGTTGCTCAAGCCCAACATGTCATTCACGAATTAGAATTATTACTTGAAGAACGTGGTGTGGAAGTTGTCTATGCCATTCACCCTGTTGCTGGACGTATGCCTGGCCACATGAATGTATTATTGGCAGAAAGTAATGTATCCTACGATAAATTAGTCGAAATGGAAGACATTAACCCACAATTTGCCACAACCGATGTGGTATTAGTTGTAGGTGCAAACGATGTGGTAAATCCAGCCGCTAAAACAGACCCTTCTTCGCCAATTTTTGGAATGCCAATTCTTGACGTCGAAAATGCCACAAATATCATCGTCAATAAGCGAAGCATGAATGCTGGCTACGCTGGTATTGATAATCTTCTTTTCTACCAACCAAAAACAAGTATGCTTTTTGGCGATGCCAAAGGCGTTTTGGCCAAGTTAGTGACTGAGTTGAAGCAGATGTAAAAAGAAAAAGGATTACACATTTTTGCATGGTGTTTAATGCCGAGTCATATTCATCTAATCGCTTCGGCTGGACTAAATGGCAACGTATCGAATATCATGCGAGGTTTAAAGAAATTCACCTCAAAACAAGTCGTTGAAGCCATCAAAGAAATACCTGAAAGCCGAAGAGATTTGGATGCCAAATAGATTTGAATTTGCAGGAAGGTATAACCCAAAAATCAAAGATTATAAGTTTTGGCAAGACGCATTAAATCCAATTGAACTATATAGTGAAAAGTTTTTCAAACAAAAACTGGATTATGTACATAAAAATCCAGTAGAAGTAGGCTTAGTTTGGGAAGCGTGGCACTCTAAATATAGTTCTGCCATTGACTATTGGGATAAGGTAAAATGCCTTATTAATGTAGAATACATGGATTTAATAGGATAATTCTATCCGCCAATTACAAATCGGCAGTTATAAAGGTCGAAGATGTCCTTCGGAACATCCCGACCAACAACTTGCCTCCCGACAACTTGCTTCCCGACCAACAACTTGCCAATAAACTTGTATTAAATTAACAAAAAACTATATAATAATTGCCACTTTTAATATTTAACAAAATAATATTTGGCAATACTTTTTAAAATTAAGTAGTTTTACCTACCGATTTCAATTTAAAACTATTCAACCATTGGAACCAACTAATGTACACGACCCTGAATATTACCATAAGGTCGTAGATTGTCAGTATGCTTGCCCAGCTCATACACCCGTACCTGAGTATATCAGACTCATTGCTGCCGAAAAATACACTGAGGCATACATGGTCAATTGGGAATCGAATGTTTTCCCAGGTGTTTTAGGCCGAACTTGTGATAGACCTTGCGAACCAGCGTGTCGCCGTGGTCGTGTTGATGAAGAACCTGTTGCTATTTGCCGTTTGAAGCGTGTAGCTGCCGATAACAAAGGCGATATAACACATTTGCTTCCGAAAATTCCAACAAAAGGAAATGGCAAACGCATCGCATTGATTGGTGCTGGTCCAGCTTCGCTCACCGTTGCTCGTGATTTAGCTCCTTTAGGCTACGAAATTCACGTTTTTGATGAGCAAATCAAAGGTGGTGGTATGATGCGTAGTCAGATTCCTTCATTCCGCTTACCCGAATCTGTATTAGATGAAGAAGTAAACAACATCTTGAATTTAGGCATTCATCAGCATTTCAAAACCTACGTTTCGAGCTTAAAAAGCGTAATAAACGATGGTTATGATGCGGTTTTCATCGGAACTGGTGCTCCTCGTGGACGTGATTTAACAAATCTCCCAGGTCGTGCTGAAGGTGGAGCAAATATTCACGTTGGTATCGAGTGGTTGGCAAGTGTAGCTTTTGAACATACAAAATCAATCGGCAAAAAAGTAATTGTTTTAGGAGGTGGAAATACTGCCATGGACTGCTGCCGTACATCACGCCGTTTAGGTGGAGAAGATGTGAAAGTAGTAGTTCGTAGTCCATACTCAGAAATGAAAGCTTCGCCTTGGGAAAAAGAAGATGCTCAACACGAAGATATTCCGATTCTCGATAATCATGTTCCTGTTTCGTTTGTTTCAGAAAATGGCAAACTAAAAGGCATGACTTTTGAGAAAGTACATGCAGTTTATGATGAAAAAGGCAAGCGTTCACTCGTTCCAACGGGCGAACCGCACGTTTTCATCGAAGCTGACGATGTTTTAGTAGCAATTGGCCAAGAAAACTATTTTCCTTGGATTGAGCGTGATTTAGGCATCGAATTCGATAAATGGGATATGCCAAAAGTTGATAGCACCACTTTCCAATCGACAAATCCGAAGGTTTTCTTTGGCGGAGATGCAGCTCTTGGCCCTAAAAATGTCATTACGGCTGTTGCACAAGGCCATTCGGCAGCCGTTTCAATTGACTTATATTGTCAAGGAAAACCACTTGATGTGCGTCCTGACCCTATGACAAACTTGGTTTCTCAGAAAATGGGAATCCATGAGTGGAGTTATGATAGTATTGTAGCTAATGACGACCGTTATGTAGTGCCGCAAGCTGAAAAGAAAGTAACCCTTATCGACCGCAAAAAAGAGGTAGAGCTTGGGTTCGATAAAAATGTTGGTTTCAAAGAAGCACAACGTTGCTTAAACTGCGATGTACAAACTGTTTTCACCGAAAACCGCTGTATCGAGTGCGATGCCTGTATGGATATTTGTCCAACTGACTGTATCACATTTACGGTCAATGGCACAGAAGAAGACCTTCGTACACGCCTCAAAGCACCATCTTTACACTTAGACCAATCGCTTCTTGTATCCAATACTTTGGCTGCAACAGGTCGAGTAATGGTAAAAGATGAAGATGTTTGCTTGCACTGTGGTTTGTGTGCCGAGCGTTGCCCAACATCGGCTTGGGATATGCAGAAGTTTTTCTATAATACCACCAAAGCACATCATGGATGTGGAAGTCACGCTTAGTAGCACAAGTCTCTGACTTGTACCGAAGCAGTAAACTAATTGAAATTTCCTCTTTTTTGAGAATATTTATATGTCAAAAGTCAACGATTTTGTAGTACGCTTTGCGAATGTCAACGGTACTGGTTCGGCCAGTGCCAATGGGATGTTTGCCAAAGCTATATTTAGAATGGGAATTCCTGTTACGCCAAAAAACATTTTCCCATCGAATATTCAAGGCTTACCTACTTGGTATGAAGTAAGGATAAGCGAAAAAGGCTATCTCGGCCGCCGAGAAGGTATTGATTTGATGGTTTCGGTCAATCCACAAAGTATGTTGAAAGACGTACAAAGCGTAAGTTCAGGTGGATATTTCATGTACGATAGTACCAAACCATTACATAAAGAATATATTCGTGAAGACATCACATACTTGGGTATTCCGTTGATGGGTATTTGTATGGAACAATACACCGACCCACGTCAACGCCAACTATTCAAAAATATCATTTATGTAGGAGCATTATCAGCTTTGCTCGATATTGAATTTGGTGTTTTAGAGCAACTTTTAGCCGAGCAATTCAAAGGCAAAGAAAAACTCATTCCTGCCAACGTTCAAGCTTTGCAACTGGGCGTAAAATATGTTCAAGAAAACTTCAGCTACCCACTTGATATTCGAGTAGAAAGACGTGATTTAGTTGGAAACAGAATCATGTTTGACGGAAATGGTGCATGCGGACTCGGTGCGGTTTATGCAGGAGCAACCGTAGCCGCTTGGTACCCAATCACGCCATCGACTTCGGTAGTAGAGAAGTTTGAAAAATATGCCAAGAAATTCCGTACCGATAAAGAAACTGGCGAGAAAAACTACGCAATCGTACAGGCAGAAGATGAACTGGCCGCCATCGGTATGGTTATCGGTGCAAACTGGAACGGTGCGAGGTCTTTTACAGCCACATCTGGCCCTGGGGTTTCGTTGATGAACGAGTTTTTAGGCTTAGGATATTTTGCTGAAATTCCAGCAGTTTTGATTGATGTACAACGAACTGGCCCATCAACGGGTATGCCAACTCGTACACAGCAATCAGATATTACGATTTCAGCCTATGCTTCGCATGGCGATACCAAGCATGTTTTGCTTTTTCCGAGCAATCCAAAAGATTGTTTTGAACTAACAACCGATGCTTTTGATTTGGCAGAAAGATTACAAACGCCAATTATCGTTCTTACTGACTTAGATTTAGGAATGAACGACCACATGAGTGAGCCTTTCGAGTGGAATCCTGACCGTAAATATGACCGTGGTAAAGTTTATACAGCCGAAGATTTAGAAAATATGGGGCGTTTTGGCCGTTATTTAGATTCTGATGGCGATGGTATTCCGTACCGAACTTACCCAGGTACGCACCCAACCAAAGGTTCGTACTTTACTCGTGGTACTTCTCGTGACGAATATGCAGTTTATACCGAAGATAGTGCTGTTTATGTGAGAAATATGCAGCGTTTGGAGAAAAAATGGGAAACAGCTAAAGACCTTGTGCCAAAACCACATTTCTACCAAGAAAAAAACATGAGTCCGCTGGGCGTGATTTTCTTCGGAACTTCCACTTATTCTTCAGAAGAAGCAATCGACTTGTTACGTGAACAAGACGTTGTGCTTGATGCCATGCAATTGAAAGCGTTTCCGTTCAATAAAGATGTAGAACAATTCATCGAAGACCACGAAGTTGTTTTTGTTATCGAACAAAACCGTGATGCCCAAATGCGTTCGTTGCTTATCAATGAATTAGAGATAAATCCTAAGAAATTGATTCGTGTCTTGAATTATGACGGAATGCCAATTACGGCTGATAAAATTGTGAAAGAAATTAGTAAAAGTTTGGCTGTTGCTTAGTTTTGGATTGAGTCTAAAAACAGTTTATCAAACATTCATTAAAGCGTCTAAATTTTACATAAAGAATTGACTATTAACGTAATAAAATTCGTAAATCGTCATTCGTAAATCGTAAATCAAAAATATGACATACGTTCGTCCGACCTTTAGGCATCCAGATTTGCCAAAAAACAAAATAAATTTTACTAAAAAAGACTACGAAGGAGCTTTATCAACGCTTTGTGCGGGTTGCGGACACGATTCTATCAGTGGAGCAATTGCCCAAGCTTGTTTTGAGCTGTCGGTTGAGCCTCATCGAATCGCCAAACTTTCGGGTATCGGTTGTTCATCAAAGACTCCAGCTTATTTCCTCGGAAACTCGCACGGTTTTAACTCTGTACACGGACGTATGCCTTCGGTGGCAACGGGTGCGTACTTGGCCAATCGTGACTTGGTTTACTTCGGTGTTTCGGGCGATGGCGACTCTGCTTCCATCGGAATGGGTCAGTTTGTTCATGCCATTCGCCGTAACCTTAACATGGTTTATGTCGTAATGAATAACGGTTGTTACGGTCTTACAAAGGGGCAAGATTCTGCCACGGCAGATAATGGCTCGAAAAGTAAGGCTGGCTCAACAAACCTTTTCAACGCTATTGATTTAGTGGGTTTAGGACTTGAACTGGGAGCAACTTTTGTGGCTCGTAGTTTCTCGGGCGATAAAACTCAGTTGATTCCGCTCATCAAAGCCGCTATTTCTCACCCAGGTTTTGCCTTGATTGATGTCATTTCTCCTTGCGTAACTTTCAACAATAACGTAGGCTCTACAAAATCTTACGATTATGTGCGTGAACATATCGAAGCTACTTCAACTGTAGATTTTGTGCCAGTAATGGAAGAAATCACGGCGAGCTACGATGATGCCAAAGAAGTAACGCTTCACGATGGTTCGGCTTTGCATTTACAAAAACTGCATCAAGGGTGGAATCCAGAAGATAAACTTTCAGCCATGAATGCTATACAAACCTCGAAAGAAAAAGGAGAAATCTTGACAGGTCTGATTTACATAGAGCCAAATACAAATGCCTTGCACGATGTGCTTCAAACAACAAAAACTCCTTTGAACACCCTCAAAGAAGACCTGCTTTGTCCGGGCATTGATGCGTTGGAGGCTTTGAATCAGAGTTTGCGATAAGAAATATTTAAGATAAGTTGAAAACGAAAACGCTCAGGAAATTTTGGTCTCTTGAGCGTTTTTTATAATTTAGCAAAACGAGACTCATAATTAATTACAAATTAACCAAATGAAAAAAGCTCTGAACCTTCGGATTAATCTATTAAATCCACCTGTTGGGGTAGATTTTGGCTTACAAAAAGGTTCTGGAAACAATTACACAATTGCCCAAAAACAACGTGCTACTGCTAATGACTTGATTTTTGAGTTTTCAATTCTGGTAAAAGAAGATAGCGAGAAAAAGCAATCACCAAAGCTTTCGGGTGAATTTGTTCAAGGTTCAAGTGATAAATTCATTTACATCGGTATCGGAGCTTTTGTTGGGCAATTCGATTCAATCTGGTCAAGGAGGCTTAAAGTTCCTTTGACAGGAATTACTTGGGAACAAGTAGAGCAATTATACAATAATCCTGATGCGATTTTAGAAACTTCTGTGCCAGGTACAGGGAAAGATGGTAGTCCGAATTGTGCGACAGTAAAACCATTTGCAGGATGGCTTATTAATGTGTAAACAAGACATCTACAATAGTGCAGGTCTTTGACTTGTACAAAATTTATCGCAAGTAGTCTAAGACTGCAATTCCTTCAAATGTACAAGTGATGCTTCGCTTAACCCTTACACCAGCTAAAAATTCATTCCATGACAAACGTCATGTTTCGATTATCAGATTTTGCGTTGCTTTGTCAAATTTTCTTACGAAGCAATGATACAAACACCTGCACATACCTTCCATATTCCCGTAATGGGCTTAGGTTTCACGATTGATACGCCATTAAAAGTAGCTCGATTTGGTATTTCCTCGGTAATTTCGATTATCGAACACGAACTCATTGAAAAAATGAGAAAATTTCACTGCCAAGAAAATGGTGAAGTTTATGAGCCAATTACCGAAAAAGTGGAAGATTACAGAGCCAAAAGAATTACAGAATATCTGAACCTTTTGGACAAATTGATAAGTAAACAAGTAGAAAAACTACGCTTAGAACCTTTCATAGAAGGTTCAGAAATTACAAAATACTTTGAGCTTTTACCCAATACCTCCCCTATCAAGCAGACCTATATTGGCATGCTTCAATTGGAGGACAGTTCAGTAAAAAAACAACTACAAGACGAACTTCGCACAAAAATTGTAGCTGGCTCAATAGATGTAAACGTGATGTCGAAAGTTGATAGAACGCATTATGATGAAAACGGTGAAATATTACCTAAAGAATTTTCAGATGCTCTTTCGTCGTTTCGTGGCTATGCACAAAGTAATCTGACCTCGAGTATTGTTTTTTCGGCGGGTTATAACCCACGTTTGTATGGCTATATTGATGCTTTCAACGACTTTTTCCCTGATGAAAAAGGTTTCTTGAAAAAGAAAATCATCCTGAAAGTAAGCGATTATCGTTCGGCCCTTACGCAAGGAAAAATCTTGGCAAAAAAAGGTCTGTGGGTTTCAGAATTCAGAATTGAGTCGGGACTAAACTGTGGCGGTCATGCCTTTGCTACTGATGGACTTTTGCTTGGCCCAATCATGGAAGAATTCAAGCAAAATCGGGCAACTTTGCAAAAAGAAGTATTTGATATTTGTAATCAAGCATTGATTGGTAGAGAAATATCACCGTTTCCATCAATTCCAGCTATGAAAATCACCGTGCAAGGTGGTATCGGAACAGCCAACGAAGACAATTTCTTGCTCGAATATTATGATGCCGATGGCACTGGTTGGGCGAGCCCGTTTTTGTTAGTTCCAGAAGCGACCAATGTCGATGATGCTACGCTCAATAAAATGGCCAATGCACAAAAAGAGGATTATTTTCTAAGTAATGCCTCTCCTTTGGGCGTTCCGTTTAATAATTTCAGACATACAAGTGGCGAAGAACAACGACTGATGCGTATCAATAAAAATCGTGCGGGAAGTCCGTGCTATAAAAAATTCCTTTCTACCAATACAGAATTTACAAAAGAACCAATTTGTGAGTCTTCTCGTGAATATTTACACGCCAAAATAAAGCAGATTGAAACAAGCGAAATGACCGCTGAGCAGAAGGCAGAGAAAATCAATTTTCTGAATCAAAGAGATTGTTTGTGTGAAGGTTTGGGAGTAAGTGCTTTATTGAAACACGACATAAATCCTGCTCATAAACTGACGGCCGTAACGATTTGCCCAGGCCCTAACTTGGCTTATTTTTCAGGCGTTTTCTCATTAAAACAAATGGTTGACCACATTTACGGCCGAACCAATATTCTCAATTCGTTGAAACGCCCAAATATGTTTGTGAATGAATTGGCTTTGTATGTAGATTATTACAAAAACCAACTTAACAAACAAGTTGAAAATCTTTCAACGGCACAAGTACGGACACTTAAAGCGTTTCATACGAACCTATTATCTGGAATTGATTACTACAAATCGTTGGTTTCATCTTTCAAAAACGAAACTGAACGATACATTGAAGAAATGAAGGAAGAACTTACCAACTTAGAACAAACTGTGAGCAATTTACAGTTGCCTTTTGAGGTTGCGGTGAAGTAAAATTTCTTGGTTCAACTTTAACTCATGCAGAGATGAACGCTGGCAAGGTTTTGAACCTTGCCAGCGTTAGTTCACTGAATTATTTACACTTCCCTTCAAAATCAACTTCTTTCTCCATTAACCCTGCTAATCGAACGGCAATTTCGCTTCGAGTAATGGGCAAAATTTGCTTATCTGAACTATTACTTTTTACTAAAATATTCTGAGCTAATGGGCTTTTGATTGAACTTAGAAATTGTTTAAACTGACTCAAAATCGCTTCAAATTCAGCGAAAGTCATCTTTTTTTGTTCAGAAACACCTTTACATATAAATTTTGGCTCAAAATCGTTTAAGCCTACTAAAAATTCATGAGTCGAAATTGTAGAATCGGGATAGAACCAAGTTCGATTCGACCAATTGACAGATTGACCAACTCCTTTCAAGATTCCCGTTGCTCCCACTCGCTGGATTGCCTCCCAATTTGGGTGCGTAGGTGGCACATCAAAATAGGGCATCAGATACACTTTTGATTGTAATAATATTTTTTGAATTGCTCGAACCGAAGCCTTTTCTGGAGAAATTTTATTTAAAACACTATAAGCGGCCAAAGCACCCGCCGCTTGCCCAATTTGCATCACAACTGGCTGCAAACGAGAAGCTCCATTGACCAAATTACTCACCGAAATCGACTTTTCGGCTACTACAAAGTTAGATTTTTGCTTCGGAATAATGCTACCCAAAGGAATATTAAACGACGGTACTGGTACAAAATGTAAGTCAGGGGCAGCAGGATTCTTATCGTGATGATGGTCAATGGCGTAATCGCCCACAGCAATACCAGTTCGATAAAGTGGTTGAGCTTGCACAAAAGGTTTTTCGATATGGTTAACATTCATTCTTACCAAACCATCAATTCGGCGGCTCTCTCTATGATACGGAATCAATGGCAGTTTATCAGCAGTTGGATATTCATCATCGGCCAACCCAAAGTTTTTAAAACCCAATTCGGTTTGCAGAAAATACACAAAACGAAGCGTGACAGCTTTGGCTGCTTTGATGGCTTCTTGCCTTTCATTTTCCGACATTACTACCATATTTGCGTAATAATCATTGCCATTGATTGGCCAATTGATTAAAACTTTGCCATTTGGCAGTTTAGCATAAGTCATCAAACTCGCACACGGATTCTGTCTTTTAGCATTTGGGTTATCACAAAATTCTTTGCAAGCACAATTAAACTCTGAAACCGAATAATTGGCTGGTTTGGGCAAAGTTTTATCAGCATTTGGGCCGTAATCTTTCAAAATTGCTCCATACGTAAGGTCTTGTATCACATTGTTAGCTTTTTCGGGAGCAATGGATTCATTATAAGTCGATTGGGCATCCATTCCTAAGTTGTATTTGATGCCCACTTTGGCTGCCACATCTCCCAATTCGGTGGCATCAATCAAGATTTTTGTTTGGATTGTTTTTTCATCCGAAAATTTCACTTGCCAACCTGTTTTAACTTGCTTAATATCAATAAGTTTAGCATCAAAAGTCAATGAAAGATTCTTTTCAACATCGCACATTTTTCGTAGAATGTTCTGCCCGACTGATGGTTCGAAAAGTGTATTACTCACCCAACCCGTAGAAACTTTATCTGCACCGCCGTAATAATTTCTTACCTGCTCACGAAATTCACCCCACAAACCCGATGGCATATTATGATTGCCGTCAATGGCAGAAACGCCCGCCGAAGTGAGCATTCCGCCCAGCCACGGAGTTTCTTCTACAATGATGGTTTTTACACCCATGCGTGCCGATTGTATGCCCGCCATTGTGCCAGAGGTGCTTCCTCCGATTATCAAAACATCGGTTTGTTGGCTTTTTTGGGCGTTTACTTGATAGAAAAGGCTGATACAAATAACAAAAAGAAATATTTTTTTCATAACAAAAACTAAGTTGCTGGACTGTTTTATTCTTCAATAACAATGGCAATTTTATTGCCCTTTATGGCCATTCGACTAATTTTTCGCTTCGGAAGCATATCTGGCAAAGTAACAGCTTTCCATTCTTTAGTCGTTAAATTGTAGCTAAAAATATCGGTATTGCGGCTTTCAAAGACGATACTTTCTGATAACCAAGCATTGTAATGCTCCGAGTTGGGGTGGCTTTCTGCAATATCAATAATGGTATTTTTTTGAGGATTGAATGAGCGAATCAACCATTTTTTATCAATTTGCTGCACAAAACTAAACGCTTTTTGTTTGGGAATAAGGTGTAGCGAACGCCCGATATTTGGAGCAACGGCAACGTCCTTATTTGTAGTAAGATTTTGATAATGAAGCGTTTGTGGTTCGCCCAGTACGAAAGTAATGAGTTCATTCGAGTTCAACCATGCTTGATAACCAATTTTACCCGTTTTCTGAGACTCAAAAATTAGCTGCGTTTCAGTCGTATTCTTAATATTGTATTTTACCAAGTCTTGGTCGCCGTTTGATTTTCGCTGAACAATGCACGATAAATATTTTTTATCGGGCGTAACGGTTGGCGAATATTCCGAATCAATGGTATTGGTTATTTGTAGTCCAACGCCAGTTTTGAGATTATACGACCAAATGTCAGTCTGGCCATCTTGCATGGCCGTGTAATAAAGCAATGGTTGATTTGGATGAAAAAACGGTTGATTATCGTAGCCTCGACGATTGGTGATATTTTTAGGGTTTGAAAGTGTGATATTTCCACCCGATTCTGAAATGTCTAATAGAAAAATTTCGGTTCCGTTTTGGGCAAAAAGCAAATTCGAGACGAATAGTAAGGCGAGTAGTTTCTTCATAGGTGTAGTTTTGTTTGTTAGCGAAAATACCGAAAATTAGACTAAGAAACAAATTTGAATAGATACTCAAAAAAATCATTGCCGTCTGCTTTAGCTGACGGATACTGATGTAAAATTTCAAAAATCAGCTTTAGCCACACCAAAATGTCGAGATAAAGCCGAGTTTTGATTACTTTTGCTATCCGTTGGTTAAAACCAACGGCAATGAAATTAGCTTACTTAACTCACCCCTTCATAAATCGAATCAACAAAATTTCAATTAATAAAAATGCCAAAGCGAGCATCACACAGTATTTCCAGAGTGGCGTGCCTACATTGCTTTCTTGGAAGGTTTTTACAAAATCTCCGTCGAGTAGGTTATCGAAAATGGTGATATTCTTTTGTCCTGCAAAGAACGTTCTTAGTTCTTCGGGCGTATAAAAATCCATTTTCGATTCTTCATTATCGTGGTTGAGAGCTAAGAGTTTTTCAGTTTTTCCATCTAACTGCAATTCATAATAACCCGATTCAAGCACTTGATTATCTGATAGTTGCGAAGACTTCGGTAATTCTAACGTAAGCGTATTTCCTACGATTCGTTGTACTGGAATTATCTCAATTTTATTGTTAGGAGCCGAAACATTCTTAAGTTTATAGGTAGCGTTCTTCTTGGCATTTGGCAAATCTAAGTTAATACTCCCTTCGCTGAAATTATAGGCGGCACGCTCTTGTTTAGTGCTCATCGAGGCAATTTTAAACATCGTTGGCACAAAAAATGCGTGTTCAGCAAAATTTCCATACGTTTTTTCGAGTGGCGATGCACACACATACACACGTCCCTGCGAAGCCTGCGTAGAGGTTATGAAATTTTGCATATTCTTGAAGGTCAGAATCTTTTCGCCTACTCCACTCCACGTCCATGCGGGTTGCATAGTGGGCGTGTTTACTACACCTTGCGAAGTTGTGCGTTCAAACACATCAATATAAAACGGATTTTGTCGGTTAGGTTCGGCAATCGCTTGTTGGCTTTGTGCCAAAACTGGTTGGTTATTAAGGTTTATACCTTGAATACCAAATCCGCCCAAAAACTGACTATATGACGTAACGTCGGGTCTGGCCGCAGGGAAAATCAAGAGATTTCCGCCATTTCTCACAAATTCGTCGAGGCTCGCACGGAATGTTCCTGATACGGTTTCCACACCCTCTAAAACTATCAAATTCGCATTTTTAAATTGTCCAACGTCCACATTTGAGGCACTATATGCTCGGTAATGGAAAAGGCTATCATTATCAAACACTTTTCCGATATAATCGGCTGCACTGCGTTCTTGGTAAAGATGTAAAACCTGAATTGTTGGCGAAGCATTTAGCACAAAAAAATAATCGTTGTCGAAAGTAATCGGTTGGTCATCAAACGAAACTTTTCCACGATGAAAGCCTTTGTCTTTGACCGTGAAATTAAACGTTGCCGTTGCCGAACCATTCGGAGCAATATCAACCGAAGCAGTTGAGGCTTGGGCGTTGTCAATGAATAGTTTTACGGGTAGTTTTTCAACTTCTTCACTTCCCGAATTGAACACTTTTACATACAAAATATTATTCTGCATTTCACGAATGAATGGTGAGGCCAACCAAACCGAATCGGTGAAAACATTTTGGTTTTTCTTACCTTGAACTGGCACTAAAAACAATTTATTGAGGCTATCAGTCTTGATTTTTTCCAAATCTCCTGCCGTGCTTTTTTGAAAATCAGAAAACCAAAAGAATTGATTATTGGCACTTGGGTTATGCTTTTGAGCGAGGTTATTTTGGCGTTTATAGATACTTTCGAACGTACGTGGATTAGACGAAAAACCTACCGATGTAAGGCGGTCTTTTACTTTAGTGGCGTTAGTAACGGCTTGGTCTTCGCCCGAAAAATCGTTGGTAATAAGCTGAATATTAGGCGATTGACGAAACAGCGTAAGCAATTCATCAATTTTCGTAATGGCTAAATCGAGGTAACGTTTGTTTTCGGTGGTGTTTTGCATACTCAACGAATTGTCGAGGTAAAGGCTATTGACACCCAAACCCGAACTACGATTTGTTGAAGCATTTTTGGCAGGTAAAAAAGGCTGTGCAAAGGCCAAAACCAAAAACAACAAAAATAACAATCGTGCAGCCAAAATAAGCCATTGCTTGATGCGACGAAACGAAGAAGTTTGAGTTTCGACGGCCTTCAAGAAGGCAACATTAGTAAAGAATACTCGCTTGGTTCGACGAAAATTGAATAAATGAATAATTAAAGGCACCAAAAGTGCCGCTAAACCCCAAAGAAAAGTCGGAAAAAGAAATTGCATATTTTGAAGTCCACAGTCGATAGCAGGCGGCGTTCCGCACGACAGTCAACAGTTTTTAAATTATTATTAATTAATTTTTAAAAAGAGCTACTTTTTACAACGTAAAAGTGTAAAAATCCTTGCAATAAATCATCATCTTTTAAGTTTAAATGCCAATTATTATGCCAAAGCAAATCACATGGATTGAATAATTGGTCACAAAGCTGGTGGAGTTCATCACATTGGTTTTTTCCTAAAGAAAAACCTTCTCAAACAAGGCAAATAACACAAAATCAAACATATTTCAATCATTCCTAAATATTACAAAAGTATGAACGCAGCATTTACGTACTGGCTAAGTTTTTTAGATTTGTGCTATTACCCTAAATAATTATCAGCGTGAATATTAAAACTTAGAACCGATACATTACGTTTTTGATAGCAGTATGTTGGTCTTGTTTGTTTAACAGCGGGTTAAATATTTTGAATCGACTATGTTTTTTTCATTTTGGAATACTTCAAACAAAGGCGACTACGCCCGAAAAAATATAAAACAACCTTATCGTTCCACTTGGGGATTTGGAATTATTGATTTTATCACAAATTATAGTTAAAAGATTTGTTAAACCTTACATGAAAATTCCTCTACTATTTTGGTAGGGGTTTTTGTTTTGACAAACTCTTGTGGTAAATTTGACCGAAATCACACAAAACAAATACCTATTAATTTTATGGATGAATTAAATTTACTACGCAAAAAAACAGGTATGACAATAGCCAAAGCTTGGATGGTCATGGTCACTTGTGTAATCGTTTTTATGTTTGGAGCATTAATAATTGGTGGAGTTTTAGGATATCAGAATGCTGACCCCCAAGAATTTATGGAAAACGGCATTTTTATTCTAATGACCTTGATTCTAATCCTTTCAAGTCTATGGGGGTTTTATATCAATAAAAAACAATTACCATTTTTTAATAAGCCCTCGGTTTCGATTACACTTGTTTGTATTATTATTTCTCTGGCTTGGAGCTATATTAGCCCTATTATTGTTGAATTTCTTCCTTTTAATGAAAAAGAATCTGATAATATTGAACGGCTCGGAATAGATTTGTTCCTGAGCGTTTTGAGTTCAACTCTATTCACTTTTCTACAAATTGGTATTATTGGGCATGGTTTGCTGAAAAATTATCTTTTCAAACAAGTTATTTTCACGGTTGCTGCCGTAAGTATAGTGATGGTTATTCCACAAGCAGTTATCGGCCTATTTTTTCAAACTACAATCATGTTTTACATTTATTACCGTACGGCTTCATTTCTTCTACCAATTATAATGTCTATCGTCCTTAGTGTTGTTGAATACATTCTTAAGATTTATCTTGGCAATCATATCGTGACCAAAAATTATATTAAATTTGATTTTGTACAGAACAACACAGTCTATTATTTGGGTTTACTGGCATCTATAGTTATCATTATAGCTGGCTTATTATACATAAAGAAACAAACCAAAACCATTGAATGGCAACAGCCCGAAGACGACGAAAGCATTGCCTTCTTGTAAATTTCACGGAATATCTTCTTAAAAAAAACTCATGATTTTCAGTCATGAGTTTTTTTATTTCCCACTGTTTCAATACTTCATCACAAGCTTCTAAGAGTTCATCACATCTGTTTTCTGAGTTGTTTCTGATACACTACTTTTGAATCATCAAAACAGAAACAATTATCAATCAACACAAAATTATGAAAACGAAATCAATCTTATTCGCAGCTTTAGTTTCAATCTCATTGGCCACTACTTCTTGCCAAAAAGAAGAAAATATTACACCTAATGTGGGCTTGGGCTATTACTCAAATAACAAAAACACCGACACAACAGTAATAATTGACGAAAAAGAAGCAATTATGGACGGGAATGAGGCTTCTCAACCAATTTCAGAGAATACCAATACAGCCAAACCAAGGTATAATCAACCAAAATCTACACTACCAATCAATATCATGCAAATTGATAGCGATGAAGTAAAGTAATTTCACGTAACTGACGAACTTCATCACAGATTTGGGGGAGTTCGTCACAACAATTTTTATGAAAAAGCTATTTTATACAAATTTGAATCATGAAAAACATTTACAACAATGAGATATTTAACACTAAACATCAACCCAAACACCCGAATAGATATTGATAATAGTGTGTGGGGAAAAGAAACTATCAAATATAATGATGAGATAGTTTCGGAGAAAAGTTCCGTTTTTGGCTCAGTTCACAACTTTGAAAAGTCCGAAAATGGTGAAATTGTCAAGTACGAAGTTCGCATCGGATTGAATATCTTTAGGGGTGTCACCTTCAATATTTTTAGAAATAACCAAGCAATCCTTTTAAACTAAATATGCCATGAAATGGATTAAAGACAATTCAGAAACAAATTATGTACTAAAACACAATGATGAAGTAATACTAAAAATGCACTTTGACTATAACAACAAAGGAGTAAAAGCTACGTGTCAAAGCAGTTCTAAAATATTTCTCATAGAAACTGAAAGTTTTTGGAAAAGCAATATTCTCATCAAAGAAAATGAAATCATCATTGCCAAAACCACGACTGAAAAATGGTATAGTAGCATTAGTACTTTAGAAATAAATGAACAAAAAATCAAGTTTAAATATCGCAATAATCCATTAGCTGAAATAGTTTTTTTTACTGAAACCGAAGAAAATCTACTACTTTCTTATAGCTTAAAACCTGATAAAAAAGGTATGACAGAAACAGTAATCAAGTTAGAGGAAGCACTTGTCGAAAACCCTATAAAGCCTTATCTATTAGCTATTTGCTGGTATATTTTCAAGCCTATTGCCGAAGAAAACACAGTAGATACCCTTACATTGTTGGTTGCATAAATTTCAAATTAAAAATATGGATACTGTTACAAAACAAGATAAATTACTTTTCTTCGGAATTATATTTGCCGCTTTAGCAGCCTTTATATTTATTATCAATTATGTAAATCCGATTGTAGGATTTGGTGTGGAACACATTTTTCTCTTAGCAGCTCTAATAGCAGGCATCACTACGTTGTTAAAATTTGATTTCGACAAAATTTCTGAAAAGTATAAAAGTACTAATCCGAACTTCATTCCAAGTATGATTTGGAGTACTTTGGCAGTAATGAAATGGGTAAAATATTTCAATAAAGATAAGTCCGACTGGGTTATTGCCGCATTATTCACCTTCATTGCCATCATTAATTGGGTAGTTTTTTTCAAAAAGTCTGATAAATAAGCTATGAAATTCACACAAAATCATGGAAAAAAGCCTTAATTTCGCTTCAAAACCAATTAACAAATCAATGGAGTTTTCGTTTGGAAATATATTCACCAAAACATACTGGAAAGAGATAATTATTCCTTTCGCAAAAAAACATTGGGTGTTGATTCTGGCGGTATTAACGGCAATAAGCGTAGCTCATACAATTTGGTATTTCAGCGTTTCTCACCCGTTTTCGACGGTTATTGATAACATCATGAAGGCTACGAAAGTCAAAGGAGGCTTACGAAATTATTCTCGCTGGTATAAATTAGGCTACTTAGCCGCTACTCTTTTGGGTTCTAAAAGTTTTATTTTCAGTTTGGTAGGCACAACAATCCTCATTGCTGAATTTAATTTTCAATTTCTTTTCAAAAATCTTTTCGTTGACGAAGGTCGCAAAGGCAAATTTTTTTATTTCATTGTATTGTTATTTTTCTATTTATTTATTCTAATAATCTTACTCAGTATATTTGGAATAAAAGCTGAGCCACTTGGCTTACATACTTTCATAACAAATATTTGGATAGGCTACTCAGTCATTTATTCGGTCATTCAATACGTTTCTGAATCACATAAAAGATTACGAGAATTGGCCATTCAGAAAACAAAAGTTGAACTTTCGGCCTTAAAAGCTCAAATAAACCCACACTTTTTGTTTAATGTGCTAAATAATCTCTACGGAACAGCCATCGTGGAAGAAAGTCCTAAAACTGCCGAAGGTATTCAACAATTATCAAGCATCATGCGGCACGTAGTTGAAGGCACAAAAAACGAACGAATTTCAGTCGAAAAAGAAGTACAATTCTTACACGATTTTATGGAATTAAACAAAATGAGGATTCCGAAGCGAAACAATATCAGAATCAATATCAACATTGATTGGGACGAACAACCAACGCAAATTGCACCTCTTTTAGTGATTCCGTACATCGAAAATGCTTTTAAATATGGCATTAGCATTACACAGGAAAGTTTTATCGACCTAAATTTTAAGATACACGACCAACAACTCAATTTTTTGTGCCGAAATAGCATTATCAAACAATTTGATAAACTCGAAGTTGGCACTTCAACAGGCATCGAAAATACGCAACGCCGCCTTGCCCTCAACTACCCACACAAACATTCACTGAGAATATCGAATGAAAATAATATCTTTGAAGTCTCGCTGGAAGTAAATTTAAAGTAAATTGAAAAATCTGTAACCGTAACCACTCAATGCTCAAAGCAATTGCCATAGACGACGAGCCAATGGCTCTGGAAGTAATCAAAGCCCACGCCCAAAAAGTTACCTTTCTTGATTTACAAGAAACCTTCGTTAGTGCAATGGAAGCACTTGATTTTTTGAAAAAGAACTCCACGGATTTGGTATTTCTCGACATCAATATGCCCGATATTACGGGGCTCGATTTCTCGCAACTCTTACCACAAAATACAGCTGTTATTTTCACAACGGCCTATTCTCAATACGCAGTTGATGCTTTCAATATCAATGCACTCGATTATCTGCTAAAGCCCATTGATTTTAGTAGATTTATGAAAGCTTGCCAGAAAGCTTATGAAAATATCAACCAAGAAACCCCTAAAGTGCCATATCTATTCGTAAAAGATGGCTATGATTTGGTCAGAATTAGCATCGAAAATCTGCTTTTTGTAGAATCCGAAGGTAATTACCTGACTTTTAAGGAATCTGATAAAAAGACTGTTACTCGCATGACTATGACTGAAGCCATCGAAATGCTACCAAAAACTGATTTTTTCAGGGTTCACAAGTCGTTCATGATTAATCTCAGACACGTCAAGAAAATTGAACGTCATCAGGTTTGGGTCGGTGCAGAAGCAGTTCCAATTGCCGCCAATTACCGTGAGGATTTAATGGAAGTTTTGAAAAAAATCTGGATGGTGAAATAGTTTTTTTGTACCTACCCTATCGGGGAGAGATGAAGCTAATAAATTAACACCATCATACTTCTGGCTCCATGGGCTCCAATAACCAAAGATTGTTCAATATCGGCTGTCTTTGATGGCCCAGCTATAAAAACGCCATAACTTCCTACGTTTTCGAGTTTATCATAAGCTTGCTGCATATTGGCTACAATATTCTTTTTATCAAGTACCAAAACCAAATGTTGGGTAATAAAGGGCAAAGCACGATTGAGCATATTGATTTCAGGGACCCAAATAGTACCGTTTTCTGCAACACCGATTTCTCCTTGAATTACGGCCAAATCGACTTGTTCTAAAACTTCTTTAATTGTATCAAGATTTACCACAACGTTTGCTTTGACAATATCAGAGGCAACATTTTTTAAATCGCTGTAATACTCATCAATCGCGGCTTGACAATCGGCTTTTGAAGCTACCTCAATAGCTCTACCTCCGATGCCTTCTAACACGGTTTTGAATCGCTCAATGCTTCCATCACCTTCAAAAATTGGCACATTAGGCAGCGTTGTTAAGGCAGGTTTATTGCTGGCTATACTATTTAATATTTTCTCTCTGCTGGTCACAAGTAATTATTAATTATTGGGTATTAGTTACTATTTTATACGGTTTTATTTCCGATTTTCCTCATACCATTCTTTAAAACTCTGTTTCGGAGCATCGGGTAATTCTCTTGCTTTCGCCCACGGATTCATGCTTTGGTTGTGGGTAAGTCCGTGCGGAAGTACTCGCAAAGCTCCACGAGCCAATTTCCCACCCAAATCATACACTTTTGGCATCGAAAGCACTTTTGCTAAGCCTTTCATTCCCCATTTTTTTGTCGCGGGCAATTCGTTTTGTTGTCCAACTATTTGTCGCCATTTATAAAGTTGTACATGAATATCAATCTTTACAGGGCAAACATCCGAACATGAACCACAAAGCGTACTTGCAAAAGGCAGACTTTTATGCTTATGCAAATCTATATTTGGCGAAAGAATCGCACCAATGGGGCCTGGCACTGTAAAATCATAACTATGCCCACCACTTCGACGGTAAACTGGACAAGTATTCATACAAGCCCCGCAACGAATACACTTCAATGAGTTCCTGAAATCGGCTCTGCCGAGTTGTTGCGTTCGACCATTATCTACAATTACAATATGCATTTCTTTACCTTCGGCTGGCTTTGTAAAATGCGAAGTATAAGTTGTAATTGGCTGACCAGTAGCACTTCTGGCGAGTAATCGGGTATAAACTGACAAATGATGGAGTTTCGGGATTATTTTTTCGATACCCATACTTGCAATGTGTACTTTAGCCAAATTTACACCCAAATCGGCATTGCCTTCGTTGGTACAAACTACAAAACTACCTGTTTCGGCAATTGCAAAGTTTACGCCCGTAAGAGCCACATCGGCTGCTATAAATTTTTCTCTTAGGTGCTGGCGAGCCGCTTCGGTCAGAATTTGCGGGTCTTTTTCGCCTTTGGTAGTACCCAAATGTTCGTGGAAAGTTTCGCCCACATCTTCTTTTTTGAGGTGAATGGCGGGCATTACGATATGACTCGGTGGCTCATCCCGAAACTGAATGATGCGTTCTCCCAAGTCGGTATCTACTACATCAATGTTATTTTTTTGCAAGAAACCATTCAAATGACATTCTTCCGTAAGCATTGACTTGCTTTTTACCATTCGAGTATTTCGTCCATCAACTTTACATGAACTTTTGATAATATCCATCACAATTTGGTTATGCTCGGCGGCATCGGCTGCCCAATGCACTTTTACACCATTTTTTATGGCATTTTGCTCAAATTCGATGAGATAATTATCAAGATTGCTGAGTGTATGGTCTTTGATTTCGGACGCAAGTGTGCGTAAATCCTGAAATTCGGGAATGGGGTAAACCGCTTTGTCTCGTTTCTGACGCACAAACCAAAGCGTTTCATCGTGCCAAGTAGTTCGCTCAAAATCTTTATTAAAGGCTTCGGCTAATTCTGGGTGATTTTGGTGGTTCATGGTTGATTTCCGTTCAAAATTTCGGCAATGTGCATTACTTTTATTGGTGCGTTTTGGCGTTTTACAATGCCTTCGAGGTGCATTAAACATGATACATCTCCTCCTGTCAAAACCTTTGTACCATTGCGTAAATGGTCAGCAATTCGGTCTTTTCCCATGCGTGCTGAAACGGCTTCTTCGGCTACACAAAATGTTCCACCAAAGCCACAACATTCGTCGTTTCGGTCGAGTTCTGTGAGTTCGATTCCTTTTAGTTTACGTAATAATTTTGAGATTTGCCCATCTCGCACGCCAGTGATTTCTGAAGCATTGGCTTGGCGGAGTCCACGCTGACCGTGGCAACTCAAATGCAAACCAACTTTATGCGGAAAATCGACAGGAATTTCTTCTATTTTTAGCACATTCTCAATAAAATCGACTAATTCATAAACCGATTTTCTGACTTTCTGAACGGCTGGCGTTTGTTCGATAATATCGTAATGTTTCTTGATGTGATACGTACAACTTCCCGAAGGCGTAACGATGTAATCGAACTCGGCAAAGGTATCAACAAAGTGTGCATAAACGCCTTTGGAATCTTGCTCACAACCGCTATTGGCCATTGGTTGCCCACAACAAGTTTGTTTCATCGGAAATGCGACTTCTACCCCCAATTTTTCAAGTAATTGAAGTGTAGCAATACCCACATTCGGATAAAACTGGTCGATATAACAAGGTATAAATAAGGCTACTTTCATGCTGGATTTTATAAACCGTCAAAATATTCCTTTACAGTTAATCGTATTTTGGTTTTTACTTGTTCCCAAGTAACATTTTTTAATGGGTCTGGGTCTATTTGCTTTTCAGCATCTTCGAAATAGACCATCGAACGAAGAATATACATTACATCTTTTGATGTATATTTTTGCCTGAAAAAATTGAGAATTTCTTCAACTGAATAGTAATCGAAAATTTCGTATAAATCCCAAAAATCTTTTTTACTTCCTCTTCTTGCAAGTGCATTTAATTTCATTGCAATTACATCTGGACACGAAGTTAATCGTACTTCGCCATAAATATCAAAAGGTGCAATATTTGGAAACGGCACCAAAACAATATCAATTTTAACTCCCTCGATAAATAGATAGAGCATATTTTGGCTCTCATCAACAACTTCAACATTACGAAAATTTCTTTCTATTTCTGTTAAAATTATATCATTATCGAAGGGTTTGTCTGTGAATAAATCTAAGTCAATACTTATACGATGTCCATACCTCAATGACAGATTTGTTCCTCCAACTAAACCAAAATTTTGAAGAGAAGGAAGTTTCATCAAATCTATTAAAAGCTTCCAAATTGAGGGTGCAACTGTCTCTGTGTGTAGCATTGAAAATGATTTGGATTGAGGTCAAAATAGAAACATACAAAATTAAGAACATCTTTTTTTAAATAAGCGGCTTTCACAATTTCTTGACGAATGGTATCTTTACCATAATATTTTAAGGCACTCACAAAATCGCTCATTACGCCATGATTTATGACTTTTTCGATGATAAAGGCTTTATCTTTATCAAAATCTAAATCCTCAAATCTAACATCCCAGAAAGGTCTTGAAGAAATTTGAGATGGCTCATGTATTTTGAATGTTTGCATTTGTTCTTAATTTATCATTTTTACAGCCCCGTAGCCACACTAAAGCCTCTTTTATCAACCAAGCCACTTCTGATTTTTGCTCCACGGAAAGTAGCAATTGGGTCGATTGCTCCACCTGCTTGACGACTTGCCTCCGCCACCAACGCTCTTGCATCGGTCAAGAAAGTATCACGCAATAATTCTTCGGCACGTAGCACGTCGTTATTTTCTTGGGCCTCAGCCAATGCTACTCTATCAACCAAAAGTGCTTTTGCGTAAGTTGTCAGAATTGCATTTACCGACTGTAATAAGTCTTCGATTGGGTCTTTGGTGTTGTGGCTTGCATCAATCATCCATGCCAATGGCGGATTTTTTATGCTTGCGTCTTGCATTCCATCAACCAATTCATTGAAAATCAAGAAAAACTGGTAAGGTTTAATGCTTCCCGTTGTGAGGTCATCATCGCCATACATTGAACCATTAAAATGGAAACCACCGAGGCGGCCGAAGTGCATCAAGCGTCCAACAATTTGTTCGATGTTAGTGTTTGGCAAATGGTGGCCTAAATCTACCAAAACTTGAGCATTTTTTCCTACCGTTTGGCAAAGCGAATATGAAGTTCCCCAATCAGGAATCACCATTGAGTAGAAATGAGGCTCATAGGGTTTATATTCAATCAACATCGTCCAATCATCAGGCATTGATTTATAAATACTTGATAATGAATCACTTGTTCGTTGATAGGCACTTCTCAAATGCGATTGCCCAGGGAAGTTTGAGCCATCAGCCAACCAAACAGTAAGTACGTTAGAATCAAGCATTTTACCATATTCAACGCACTGAATGTTGTGCTGAATCGCTAAATCACGTACTTCGCTTTTTGTATGCGAAAGTGAGCCAAATTTATACGAATAGGGTTGGTCTTTTTGGTCTTGAAAGGTATTAGAATTGACCGAGTCAATCGTTAAATCATTAGCTTTCAGTAATTGTTTGATGGCATTGGCATCTGATGGAATATCCCACGGAATGTGCAACGAAATCGAGTTTGATGAGCGATTTAATTGATGAATAAGACCGACATCTTCGATTTTTTCTTCTAAATTTCTTGGTTCTCCACCATTCGGAAAACGCCCAAAGCGAGTTCCACCAGTACCCAAAGCCCAACTTGGAATAGCCACTTGAAAATCCTTTATTTTATCAATAATTGTCTGAATATCAATGCCTTTACGGTCGAGAAGTTCGGTCAAATATGCCAATCTGAACTGGTGGTCAGCCTGTAATTTTTCGTTATGCTGTTGAATAATATCGTTACTGAGCATCTTAATTGATGATAAATGTTGAATGATTAATGCAATGTAAGGTTTCACTAACTGTTTTTCAAAAAAACAGTTGCAATTTTCTATTTAAAAAATTATAAAACTATCCTGTACTTGCCTGTGTATTTAGTCCTTATTCCCCTTTAGGGACGGTCCGCCGTTGCGGTTAGGTTTTTTCTATACTCTTTCGTCCAATTAACTGCTCCGAAAAGTGCAATTATACAAAATACCGCATAAAGCAACGAATAAAGCTTCACTTCTTTCACAAAATACATATAAGTGCTAATGATGTCAATAGCCAGCCACATCCACCATGCTTCAACTTTTTTTCTGATGAGTAAAAATGTCGCAAAAATACTCATGACTGTCGTGAACGAATCCATGTATGGAAAAGCACTTGGCTTACTGAAAAGCTGCGGAATTAACTCGCTCAGATTCTTGGCAAATGTACCGAGCAAATAAGTACAAACTAAACCAACTGCTGAATAGATAGCAAACTGTTGTAAGGATAATTGGCTAATTTTCAATTCATTTTTGAGGTTTGCTTCTTGTTCTTTTGGAAATTTCCAGTGCCAAAAACCGATGATGTTTGTAATGAAAAAGAACACCTGCAAAAACATATCAGGGTAAAGCTGAATTTGATAAAACATAATAAATGCCAACACGACATTTATCAAGCCCAGTATCCAACTCCACACGTTTTCTCGCACCGACAAAATAACGGCCACTAAGCCCGTAAGTGTTGCGTAGAATTCGAGATAACTCATTTTTACCCCTAAAAACTCAAAAAGTATATTGTTTATGTCGAAAAAGTTCATTTATTTTCCCATTATCTGTTTACGGTGTTCCATTCCCCAATTTCGTAGTTCGGTGACTAATTTTTCGAGCGATTGCCCATGTTCGGTAATTGCATACTCAACCGTCGGCGGAAAAGTATCGTGAACCGTTCGCTTTACCAATTGATTCATTTCTAAATCTTTCAATTCTTTAGAAAGCATTTTATCGGTAATGCCGTTGATGTCTTTCGATATTTGTCTAAATCGTTTCGCTCCGAAAGTTAATGAAAGAATAATTGGCAACTTCCATTTCCCATTCAATATTTCTAACGCATCACGCACAGGTACAATCATTTTTGTACATTCTTCGGGGTTGTGTTCTTGCTTACATTCTTTCATAAGTGTATCCTTTTTGAATTACTTTCCTACATGATAGCACTATACAAAAGTATATTACTATCAGATGTATAGCAAATATAGATAAGTTTGCAGACATATTCTAAACTAAATTCTGAAATGAAAAAAGACAAAATTATTTATTGGGTAACTACGGGGCTTTTCGGAGCAATCATGCTCTTTAGCGGTTATAGTTATTTTGCAAATCCACAAATGGTAGAAGGTTTTAAGCACATGGGCTTCCCTGATTTCTTTCGTGTTGAATTGGGCGTTGCTAAAATAATTGGAGCATTGGTATTGCTTATTCCTCAGTTTCCGACCAAAATCAAAGAATGGGCGTATGCGGGCTTTATTATTACTTTAATTTCGGCAGCTATTACACACATTAACGCTGGCGACCCTACACCTAACATAATTACACCACTTGTGATGTTAGTAATAGTGCTTGTTTCTAATTTTTATATGTCGAAAGTGAATACGGTCACTGCATAATATTCTTTTAAACAACAAAAAAGTGTCACCAAGATTTTTCTCAGTGACACTTTTTTATTTATTTGATTTAATTCTCGAATAAGCTTTCAAATACAAACCATTGACTATAAACAAACTAACCATTCAACATTAAGCCTCCATCATTAACAATTCTTATCTAATTGCCAGCGGTAAATCTATGAAGAAAGTCGTTCCTCGGTTGGTTTCGGTTTCAAACCAAATATTTCCGCCTGCGTGTTCTACGCCCCTACGAGCCATTGCCAAACCAAGCCCCGAACCGCCAACTTTCGTAGTAAAGTTTGGAATAAATACTCGTTGACGAATGTTTTCTGGAATACCTGAGCCATTATCTTGAATTTCGATGATGGCAATATTATCGTCTTCGTTTCTATACAATCGAAGATTAATGATGGCACGTTTTTCTTTCGGCACTGACTGTATTCCGTTGATAATCAGGTTTGTAATTACTCGACTCATAAATTGGCGGTCGCCCACTACCCATGCTTCTTTTTCTTTGATGTAAGCATTGAGCGAAATTCTTTCGTCTTCGGCATACAAATCGGCCGATTTCTGAATCAATGGCACGAGGTCGAAAACTTCGTTTCGAGGCACAGGCATTTTGGCAAATTCGGAGAATGAATTGGCAATTTCGCTGATATTATCAATTTGTTCGGTCAATGAATTTAAGGCACGAGCAATGCGTTCTTTGGTTTTTGGATTATCAACCACAATCGTTCGTTGTAATTGCTGAATCGAAAGTTTCATTGGTGTCAACGGATTCTTGATTTCGTGAGCCACTTGCTTGGCCATTTCTCGCCATGCAGTTTGTTTTTCACTCATCGAAAGTGCCACTTTACTCTCTTCCAATTTCTTCAACATTTTATTATACTCACGCATCAAAATACCAATCTCATCATCAGAGTTCCACTCTAAGCGGTCATTGAGTTTATCTAAATTAGTCTTTTTCAATTTCTGAGCTACCATACGAAGCGGATTTGTCAGTATATTTGATGCGAAATATGATAAAATCAATAAAATTAAGAATAGCCATGCAAATACACTCAAAATCGAAGCTACCACATCAGTTACTTGGCGGTCGAGTGTGGGTTTAGCATCAAAAAACGGAATTCCGATAACCCCAATTGGCTTACTATCATGTCCTTTGATACTCATGTAGGCAGTTTTATAATGCAAACTTCCGAGCGATTCTGCCAATAAGGCCTCGTTTTCTTTTTCTTCGATAATTCGTCGATATGCCTCAGGATTGATAAAATTTGAGAGCAAACCATAATCATAAACCAATGGGCGGGTAGTCAAATCGAGTTTTCCATCAAGGCTATAAAAATTAATATCAAGTTTTGTATCACGAGCTAAATCATTGATTTCCTGCTCCAAAAATGCCCTACTCATGCGTTTTTGAGTAAAACTTTCGAGTTGAAGCTGCACCGTAGAAGTAATATTTTTGGTGTTATCGAGGTAACCTTTTTCTTGATTGCTGATAAAAGTAGAGTCAATAACACTCAAGGTGATAATAATTACCAACAATAAAGGCAACAAAAATGCGGCATTGATATAAAGCTGGATTTTGGTAGCAAAATTGACATTCAGGTTCTTTAAACCGTAGCGAATTGCATACAAAATCATAACGATAATGATGAAAAGCACCGAAAGCAAGAATAAAAACGAGAAATTAGAAAACAGATTTCGCCATGCTTGGTATTTGGCCGAAATCACGATTTTTCGTCCATTTTGACCTATTTTGCCAACATGCTTAAAATCACTTACCTCTATTCCTTTTTCATAGAGCGTCGAATCTGATAAAATACTTACGGGTAATTTTCTGACGTAATTATAGCTTCCCGAACTGAATATCAGGCGATTAGCTTTATCATAAATGGCATAACTATAATTCTTTGTGTCAGGTGTTTGCGTAAATTTTTTATCCAGCAATAATTCTGGATAAACACTTTGAGCAAATTCATCCCGAAGTTTCAGGTCAAGCACAACATAACCCACCAAACTCGCATTTTCTTGAATCGGAATAAAAGTTAGGTATTGCTTAATAAAATTATTACCAACATCATTGATAAAAAATACCGATGGATTAGCTGTTTTATAGGCTGGTTTCTTAAAATTTTCTTCATAAAAAGAAAGATTCTTTGAGCCTTCCGTAATATCCAATGAGTTTCCGTTGCGGTCAAAAGCCAATACTTCAGTATCGTAGCGGTCGAAATACAAATCAAGATGTTTGCTTTTTACCAACTGCTGCGTTTGTTCCCGTGCGAGGGTTTGGCGGTTAATGGCTTGTTTAATCGCAGTATCTTGCTCTACGGTCTGAATCACTCTTGTCAATAATCCTTCGCCCAATAAATCATTCTCGGCCAAGTACTTTTGTCCAAAATTCTGCTTATCGAAATAGTCCTTTTTCTGTTCTTCTGTCCGAATTACACACATCGCAATCAAAGCAAAAACAAACGCACCCGTAAAGAAATAAATCGTGGTCTTATATTTAAAACTATACAAAAAACGTGGATATTTATAGAGATAAACCAACAAGAAATACCCACCAGTGAGTACATAAACCCATCTAAATTGGTCTAAAATCGTGATTAGAATTAAGCCAATTACTAAACCCAAAAACCATTTTATGACACCATTTTTTGTTTTTTTATTGATTCTCAAAAACAAACTACTTAGCAAATGAATCACCAAAAAGAATATCACTGACAAAAGTAAGTAAAACGATAAAGTGGCGATTTTCAGAGCAGAAAACGAAATACTCAGTGAAAGGTCAAGGCTAAACTGCGATTTTTCGTAGATATTGCATAAGTTTCGGTATGAAACAAAGGTGTATAAAATTGATAATACCACCAAAGCAACGGAAAGAATATCCTGAACGACTTTCGGAGCTTTAAATAATTTATAGTAAAGCGTTGAGCGATAAAAACTTTGTACCAAATAAACGACCAGTATAAAAATAACAATCGAGTTGAGCAGTACATCGCCCAAAGAAGGAGCTAACTCATTGACAGCTAAAAACTTAGGATTAAACAAGCTCGATTCGTAGAAAATAAACGGAATGCTATTAGCGAGCATCACCAAACGCACAAAAAACAAATAAAACATCAATAAAATGAAGGCTCGGCCAAATTGATGCTTTTTTCGTAGTCGAGAAATCCAGATGATGATATAAATACCAAAAAGCAGAATACTGATAGCCGACAAAAAGAGCGTATTGGTTGGAATATTCGGCGAATTGATTTTTTCGATTTGAGGCGGAACAATGGTAAACAAAAATTTACCATTTTCATCGTTAATATTATAAAGACCTTTGTTACTCGGCGTATTAGTAATGTCTTTAGGTTCGGTAATGAAGACCTCATGATTATAGCCATTTCTGAGATAATCATTTTCATTTCTAAACTTCCGATAAAGATTTATGAGCGAAAAAATCTCAATTTTACTCCCTCTAAAATTAAATGTAATCGAGTTTGTGATATACTTCCCGTTGTCTGCATTTAATAAACTGGCTTGTTCGCCTTTATAAAGTTGTTGATAATTAGGCACATAACGATGGTCAGACCAATAAATCAACTGCCCATTTCGATAAACATAATAGGGATACACCGAAGAGGTTTCAAGGCTCAAAAAAGTATTTCTCGAAGATTTCTGGTATTGTGTAGCCACATTGACCAGTTCATTTTTCGAGACCAATATTTTCGATTTCACCCTACTTCTAATCGAAGATACGTAATGTTGCTCCGAAGCACCTGGAGCATCTTTCTCAAAAATGAAAAAGTTTAATGCTGCAACTCCAAATAAAACTACCGAAAGAATTAAAAAAATATGTTTTTTAAGAAACTTCAATGCCTTTTCTGATAAATAAATATTACCATACCCATTCATCGAAAACCATGCCAAAAATGATTGTCAATCGTTAATTTTATTACTTCAACAACATTGAATTATCATTTGTTAGTCTTCAAGTTTCAAGCTAATAAATTAACCTTTCTCAATCGTAAAACCCATTCCTGATTCGGTTTCGGCATAATCAATTTTTACGCCTATCAAATACATCAAATGTCGCTTATCTATCAACACTTTTACTCCTTCAACTTCATAAAGTTCATCGTTTTCTGCGGCTTTATCAAGTCCTAAAAGATAAGTGGCCGAACAAGCTCCGCCCTTCAAACCCACCCGCAACGCATAGCCTTTAGGAATTTGTGAAGAATTGAGACTTTTTAATATTTCTGTGCGTGCTATTTCTGAAAAAGTTACCATACTGCAAATATAGATACGATTTAAGGGATTTTAAGATTATAGGATTAGTTTGAAGCAAAAGCTTCCTTGAAAAATACCGAATAAAGATTTTGAAGCCGAACTCACTTACCTTACTTTTGTGAAGAATAAAATAAATAATGATGCAATCTCTCGTTGAATTACTTAAAATATTGATTCCAGCCGCCGCTGTTTTATACGGAATGTATCTCACGATTCAGACTTTCCTACAAAGACAATTTGAACAGAAAGAATTGGAAATCAAAGCCAAAACTATCGAAATCACTACGCCTATTCGCCTACAAGCCTACGAGCGTATGACGCTTTTTTTGGAGCGAATCACACCCGCAAATTTACTCATCAGACTCGGCAGTCCCGACATACAAGCCATTGATTTCCACCGAGTTTTGTTGAATGAAATCCGTGAAGAATTCAACCATAACCTTGTCCAACAGGTGTATATTTCGCACGAAACTTGGGAGAAAACCCGAACTGCCATGAATGATGTGGTTGCTTTGATTAATACCTCAGCCTCCGAAATTTCGCCAGATGCAACGGCGATAAATCTTTCTAAAAAAATCTTTGAAAAAGTAATCAACGAAAATCAACAACCCACTGCCAACGCCCTAAAAATGCTAAAAGAAGAAGCACAAAAACTATTTTTGTGATAATTACTGCACATCGCCCAACGTTTTATGAACCCGTCTCTTGCGAGTTTTCGACTGATAGTTTTCAGATAAGACACTGATATTTCCATCAATTTCGAGCATCGCTAAATTTACTTTTTCGATAGCATCAACTCCATGCTCTCGCACAGCAGCTTGTAGTTCTTGTACTGTAAAACCCGCTTGTGCGACATTTTGCTTCTGAATTTTCCCTTCATAAATCAGCATTATTGGTTCACCTTCAATAAATTTTTCAATCGGCTTGAATTTAAAAATAAGTCTTTTCAACACATAATTTATCACAAAAAGTGTACTTGCTGCCACAATACCACCAACCAATGAAGTATTTGGTCCCACCATTGCATTTTGCACGGCATTGCTAATCAGCAAGATAAATACCAAATCGACCACCGACAGTTGCGAAAGCTCTTTTTTGCCAAAGAGCTTAATTGCCACCACAATAAAAATATAAACTGCTCCTGCTCGCAGCATTAGGTCAAGATATTCCGCCATTATAGAAATCGTTTCATTGTTTCCCAAATATATATACTATCTTGGTTATAAATCAAGAAATCCTCAGCAACTTACCTATTGGTCTTTGAGTATTTATGATTAATATCAATGTATATTCAACTCAAAAGTAAGCATTTAAGTAAAACCTGTATAAATACTTCATGGCGAGTATTCTGCCAAACAAAATCTGAAAGAGCTACTCCAATAAGTGTATAAGAATCGTCAATATCACACAACGCTTGGACTATTGGTTTCGGCTAAATACCCGATTTGAACTCGTAAATAACTTTTGATTTTTCGGTATAGTTTTTGCAATTTAGTACTATAATAATAAACCTTTGAGCACAAACGTTTTATCATAAAAAATTACAGAAATGAAGAAAGTATTTCTTTTTATAGCATTAATTAGCTTATCGAATCTTATTTTTGCCCAACAAAAGGCCGCTTCAGCAAAAAAAGAGGTTGAATGGCTCACGATTCAAGAAGCCTATACTCGCACCCAAAAAGAGCCCCGTAAAACCATTGTTGATGTTTATACGGCTTGGTGTGGCTGGTGTAAAGTAATGGACAGAGAAACCTACACAAACCCTGAAGTGATTGATTATTTAAACAAGAACTTCTATATGGTGAAACTCGATGCTGAATCGAAACAAGATATTATCATCGGAACTACAAAATATTCATTTGATGCCAATAGTGGAGCAAACCAGGCAGCAATAGCACTCCTGCAAGGAAAAATGAGCTACCCAACAACTGTTTTCTTGGATGCACAGTATAATATGATTCAGCCTTTGCCTGGTTACTTGAATGCAAAGGCATTTCACGAGATTGTGACGTATTTGGGCGGAGATTATAACAAAAAAGAGCCTTTCGAGCAGTATAAAGTTGGCACTTATAAAGAAGTGTTTAAAAACGTACTTCCAAAACTTTGATTGAATATTATAAAAAAATTAGCCCAACTTTCTTAGCGAAAACTGGGCTTTTTTTGTTTCATAGCCTTTATTTCTTTGATGTATGGACGAGGTAACGGAAAAAGCTATTTTATTTCAGCTATCCTATATTATTTTTAGTTTCACGGCTGATTTTTACATCAGCAAGAGTTATTTTAGGTTCACCAGAGGCTTTGCAAAAGTTGGATTTAGATATTTTTTTCATGGCTTTACAAAGCATTTGCAAATATAGTGATTGACTATATTCAATGATAGCGTAAAAATACGTATTCTATCAGGTGTTTTTACGCAGTTTTAAGTTTTGAATTACTTATAAAACTATTTTGAAGCACGATTGACCACAAAATCAGCCTCTTTCACCAATCCTTCGGCCGACATCGTTCCTTCTATTCGGTGAATAACCTTGCCATCTGGGCCAATAAATAAATAAGTAGGATAAGAATCTACTCGATAGATAATACCCACATTTACACCTTCAAACGAATCGCCATCTACTTTATAGTTCAGAAAGGTTTTATTAAACTTCTCGCTCACACGAGCATCTTTGAAGGTATTTTCATCCATCCATTTACATGGCCCACACCACGTTGTGTAAACATCAACAAATACTATCTTTTTTTGGCTTTTTGCTTGTGCAAGCATTTGTTCCATTGTTTTGTCGTTATTTTTTATGAAACTTATCTGCTTTACGTTTCCTCTACCGCAGGCATACACCAATACAACAAGACATACAATGCTCATTGCCAAAATCATCTTTTTCATAAATACAGCTATTTTTTTCATAATATCCATTACAAAATCCTTGCCTTTTTATTCGATAAGGCATTTTTTAGTAAAATTTACAACTTAAAAACTCAATTTCGCTTAATATCTTTCAATGTTTGCTGTAAATCTTTGGTGTCGCCGCCTTCTTTTTGGGCAAGTTTAATGGCTTTTTTCTCGGCTTTTATCGCTTCTTTTTTCCTTCCGAGTTTACTTAACAACATAGCATAGGTATCCAAATTAGCGGGCGATTCTACCAATTCAATGGCTCTTTCCGACCATTTTATGGCGTCCTCCAAATCTTTTTCGTTTTTAATCATATGCACATACCCCCAGGCATATTCGTTGAGTTGAAATGAAGTTGTTTTTTGAGCATTATCGGTCAGATTATCCAAAATCATTTTAAATTGTGGAGTCGATTCATCCAAATTTTTTGCTTTTGCCCCTTCCTTAAAATTCATGATTTTCAGTTGAGTTTCGGCTACTAACTCTTCTGAAGTTTTAGCCATTAATTTAGCCGTTTCTTTGGTAGCAATCTTCTTAAAATTATCGCTATCACGCGTAATTTTGGCATATTCTAAGCGAAACTGTTTCTCTTCGGCCTCAAAACCAACCTCGCTATATGAAGTTGCTCGCACGGCATCAATCAGTCTTTCAAGCAATGCTTTATCTCGGCTATCAACTGCTTTTTTAAATGTATTACGTTTAGCTTTTGAAAGCCCATTCAGTACATATCTTTGCTGCGAAGTCGTCATATTCAAATACCTATCCAAGGCATCTCGCAAAATAATAAATGCCTTCGATTCTATCGTTCCGATGTTTTCGGCAATCAAGGCCAATACTTTTTCGGTTTTATACTGCGATACAGGAATGGCCTGTAAATACTCTTCTAATAAAGCAGCATTTTCACCGCCATTCAGACTTTTTCGTCTCATGTATTCGTATAAAAAATCGGCATCACGTTTACCAGCCTTAAATTCTTTCTCCAGTTCATCCGATGATTTATAACCTTTTCCTGCCAAAAGTGCTTTATCGGCTTCAGCTATAAACTTGTCGGCAGGCATTACTCCGATGGCCCGATAGACCAATTCACCACTACTATTTACAAATAAATAGGTCGGATATGCCATAATAGCATAGGTTTTAGCCAGCTCAATGCCTTCACCTTTTTCGGCATCAATCTTATAATTGATAAACGATTCATTAAATTTTTCTCCAACGTTATTTTCAGTAAAGACCCTTGCCGACATCATTTTACAAGGCCCGCACCAAGTAGTATAAATATCAATAAAGATGAGTTTATTTTGCTTTTTTGCTTCGTTCAAAATTTCAGACCATGAGCCTTGCGTAAACTTAATACCCTTATCATCAGTGGTGTACGATGAAAAAGACAGCATTATCAGGAAGTATAAGATTTTATTCATCGTTTTGTTGTGAGTAAATTTCAGGAATTTCTTTTTTTCAATATTTTACTGCGAACTGATTAAATTTCAAGCAAAAATCATACGAATTTCTACATTCCAAAAAACTTCTACTATTTTTAGGAATATTTTCTTTTGAATTTTGTTTATTCATTATAAGGCGAACCGAGCGACGACCGCATCCTGTTCACCTATGAAGCAGACAATCAAGCCAATTTCAGAGATACATTCTTTTTTCTGCTGAAAGATTTTTACATTACTTCATGCCAACATCCATTATAGAAAATAAAAAATCTCGTCAAAACCTTTGGAACTCAGCTAAAAATTTGGGTTTCCCAACAGCTATTTGGCGACTACCCCATCAAGCTGAAAAACATTTTTTGACATCTTTTGAAGAAATTCCTCAACAATCAAAAATAGATTTTGAAGAACTCAATGCAGGATTCGCTTTTTCGCCTTTTGTTAATCCTGAAGGAGATAAAACTTTTTTCTTAAAAGCTGACCTTCATTATGTTTTCAACCCCAATGGGTCAACTCAAAACGAAGATTTTAAAGAAGTTATTTCACCTTCGGCACTTAATCCGTACTTTGTTGAGTTAGTGAAAGGTGAAAATCAATCCAAAAACTATGTTTCGGGCAATAACACAACCAACAAGCAAACAACAAAGCAAGAATTTATTAATTTAGTGGAGAAAGGCATTGCCGAAATCGAAAGCGGAGTATTCCAAAAAGTTGTACTTTCTCGCACCAAGCAAGTACTTTTACCCGCTGATTTTGACATTATCGGGACATTTGATAAACTCTGCGAAACTTACGCATCAGCTTTTATTTCGGCAGTTTCGTTGCCACATCTGGGAGTGGTCTGGATGGGGGCTTCACCCGAAGTATTGGTTAGTCAAGATTCGGAAGGAATTTTTCGCACAATGGCACTGGCTGGTACGCAATCAGCTTATGACTCCGATGGAAATTTAATTAAAACTTCAGAGGCTTTGTGGCGACAAAAAGAAATAGAAGAACAATCATTCGTGACGAGGTATATTATTAATTGTCTAAAAAAAATCAGAGTCAGGGAGTTTGAAGAAGAAGGGCCAAAAACAGTAATTGCGGGTAATCTAATGCACCTACGTACTGATATTATTATTGATACGGTGGCCATTAATTTTCCACAACTGGCAACCGTTATGCTTGATTTACTGCACCCAACCTCAGCCGTCTGTGGAATGCCCAAAATACCTGCTACGGAATTTATCTTAAAAAACGAAGGCTATGACCGTGACTTTTTTAGTGGATTTCTCGGCCCCGTAAATATACAATCAAGCGAAGGGCAAGCGGAATCCCATATTTTTGTAAATCTACGAACGATGAAAATCGAAGGAAATATGGCAACACTCTACGCTGGTTGCGGCATTACGGCCGATTCAAACCCAGAAAAAGAATGGAACGAAACCGAGATGAAGACCCAAACGCTTGGGAAAATTATTTGCTAAACATGTAGAGTTAAAAGTATAGAATGAGTTTTTATAATACACTCTTAACTCTACATTTTTAATATGACGTTAATCTAAAATACTTTGGATAACGAGTAAATCTCAAACCAACCGTAAAATCAAGTCGGCTCAAATCAAGCGGCGTAGCCAAGTTTACAGCTTCGCTACCTTGAGCAAAGCTTAAAGCTCTCATTTTGCCGTAGCTATAACCTGCTTCCAAACTCAAAATAATGTCACGTCCTGTAATATCATTTCCGAGTAAAAAGTCTATACCAAGCGTTGCCGAAGCACCAAAATCCATTCCTTTAAACGTATAATTAGCATTGTTGTAAGTACCTTTATCTTTATAAAAATACACACCTGGCGATACGCCCAAAATAACCATTGTTTTAAAATCAATATTTTTTCGATAATAAATTACTGGCCCAACATATTTTATCGAACGGTTATTTGATATGCTTCCCGTATCTAATTTATTCAAGATTTCATTACGGAAAGAAATTTTATCTGCTTTATTTTTGGCTTGAAAATTAGTAAACATCAACCCAAAACCTAAGTTATCAACAGGAAAATACGCCACATCAGCTCCTAAAGTAAAACCACGCAGAAGTTTTTCTTGGTATAAGCTGTAAGCACTGGCATTTTCTGTTGGAATCTTGGCCAGCATATTACCGAAACCACCCTTAACTCCGACTCTCCATTTCAGAAAATTATTAAATTCATTATCGGCTTTTGGAGCAGCCATTGGTGCAACTGTTTTTTCTTCTTTTTTCGCTACGGCTTCTTCTTTTTTAGGTTTTACCTCCTCCTTTTCAGGGGTCGCCTTTTTATCCTTTGTCGTAGTCGTTACTTTTTCTTCTTTTTTAGCAGTTTCAGTAGTTTTTTCTACTTTCCCAACTTCTTTTTTCGATGACGATTCTTTCGCTACTGATTTTTCTTCGGTTTCGGATACTTCATTCTTTTTATCGTTTTTCTTCGGTTCGCTCTTTCGAGTATCAACACGCTGAGTAGCGGCGGCATTTTCTTCTCTTGCTCCGCCCAGACCATCAGGCAATTTGTTCCCTTTTGTTACGATGTCGCTCGGATAAAAATTATATTTAAAATCTGAAACCAAATTTTTAAAGATTTCATTTCTTAAAACTTTACCCGCTGGCGAAAGGTACGCATATACAAAACGATTGGGAGTTTCGTCTAAGATTCGGCAGCGGATTTTCTCACCTGCTTGGGTAGTAATCTGGTCACGCTGGCCAAATGATTGAGAAATAGAAAAGCCAAAAACTAAAAAAAGTACAATTATTACTTTGTTTAGTTTAGTATTAAAACTTGATTTTTCGGAGACAAAAATACCTTCTCCAAAATCTATTCTTTTATCTCTTAAAGCATTGACAGCAAGAGATTTATTAACTTTCAGATGAAAATTACGAGTAAAGTCAAACATTTTTTCCATGATTATATTTATTTCACTTGTGTAATAGTGCAAAAATGATACCGAAAAAAACAATGCACTATTAAGGCACATTAAGTATCTGAATATCAGATATTTACAATTTTAAAATTGAACAAAACTACTGGTACAATTTTTGTTGAATATTCTGTATAAAACGATGAAAACGAAATTTCATTTGGAATATTAACAAACCGTTAACTATTTTTTTTATCTGAAATGCTTGACACGAATCATTATTTTTATCTATCTTTCGACATCAAATCAAAATTCTACAAAATTTAAACAAAAAATATACAATATGGCATAAAGCTCTACGTTAACTAAATTGAAATACTGAAATGGGAAAAATCCAAGTTAACGACAGTGAGCTTGTTACATTGTATATTCGTG
>JAIYBU010000162.1 GCA_027488335.1 Cytophagaceae bacterium | reverse complement strand
GATTTGCTTCGTCAAGCTGATTTGGTGGCTTCGGTGAAGAAAGGTCAGTTTGTACTTTATTCGCTTAATATGACAGTCATGGACGAAATTATGGTTTGGTTTATGCAATTTAAACCTAATGCAGCACAGGCTGAAAAACCAAGAATTCGTCTGCACGTTGGCAAGTAGAATAGTTTACAACTTTCCATATAGTTATAGAGGTTAAGTTAATAAGCTAAATTCAATTCATTAATGTGAAAACTTATTGACTATTAACCATTGACTGTGGAATAAATAATCTACACCGATGAAAAAAAACATTCCTTTTGAATTGCTGATTTTAGCAATTATGATTCTTCCGTTTGCCTATATTTATCTATACTGGCAGCCAAAGTTTTCGTTGATTCACCAAAATAAACTCTATTTTTATACAATAGCTGTTTTGTTTTTCTACTTTTTCCCTTTGTTGATGCAATATTTGGATAGTCGAAAACCAAATGCCGAATTATTGGTGAGAAGTGCCAAAAGAATTCGACTGATTTGGTCGGCTTACCTTTCGGCTTTGGGATTGATATTATTTTATTATTTACTCAATGAATATGAGTATGATAAACCCCGACTTTTGGGAGTTGTTCTTTCACTTTTTTTATTTGCCAGTGGCAATTTCAGACAAAATATTCATCCATCAAGCATTTTTGCAGGAAACGGTATTTTCTCGAATAAAGCAATTTTACAAGCAGCAGAGGAGAGAAATAATAGGAAAAATCAACGATTTATGGCCAAGCTTTTTTTTTGGGTCGGAATCGTTGGAACTGTTTTCTTTCTTTCTTTTAAAGAATCAACGCTTACTTCTTGGGGGTTAATTTTTATCGGAATGGTGATTTTTTATGGAATCGCTATTCGTTTGATTCGTGGGGTTATTTGAAAGAGGGAAGTCTTCGCTCTAAACGAAGCCTTCCTTCTTTGTCATTATTATTTCTTGTTCAAAACTTTCTCAACAACCTTCACCTCAGTAATTTTAGTTTCACCATTCCACTCATTATAAATGTAGGTTACAATTTCGGCAATATCGAGATTGGTGAGTTGGTTATTGGCGGGCATTGGCTGATTGTATTTTTTGCCATTGACCAAAATTTCGCCCGAAAGCCCATTTTTTATTGCATAAATTACTTTTTCTTTGTCTTTCAAATAATCACTTCCTGCAATGGCTGGGTATAAATTCTGAAATCCTTTCCCATCTTTTTGATGGCAATTAGCACAATTCTGCTCGTAAAGCTCTTTTCCTCCAATATAATACTGCTCCAGTTTTATCTTTTCTTCAGACTGACAAGAAGTAAAAAATACGACCGTTACCAAGAGTAAGAGTACCTTTGAAAGTAATTGTTTGATAAATTTATAGACAATCTTCAATGTTTTGATAAGTGGTATATTATCTTCGTCATACCGCATATCTCTTATTTCTTGTCTCATTTTATTTTTCGTTTAACAAAACATCTATATCTTTTATCAATTTTGTCACATCGGTTTCTTTTGTTCCATCATAAACACCTCTTACTCGGCGTTTGGTATCAACCAAAATAAATGCTCCACTATGAATGATTCCACCCGCAGCAGTAGAATCTTCTCCAGCCGTTACGTAGTAAGAATTTTCGCCAATTTCATAAATCTTTGATTTGTCTCCCGTCACAAAATTCCACATTTTACCACTGACTCCGAGTCGAGTTGCATATTCTTTCAGAACCTGTACCGAATCATGGCGAGGGTCGATTGTGTGTGATAAAATGCCAACTTTGGGGTTTTCTTTGTATTTTTCATAAACCCTCAACATTTGTTTTTTCATTACAGGGCAAATAGTAGGGCAGGTTGTAAAAAAGAAATCTGCCACGTATATTTTGCCTTCGTAAGTTTTATTTGTGATAGGCAAGTTATCTTGATTAAGAAACGAAAAATCTGGAATTGTGTGATAAACCGAATCACCATTGATGAAATCTCGTTCACCCATGATTGGTAATTTGCGAGACGAACTTTCGCAAGAAAATATTGAAGTTGCTGCAATGATAATGAATGCAGAAATAATGATTTTTTTCATGCAGATTATAAAATTTGAGAAGGCTTAAAGGTCAAACCTTCTCAAATTTCTATTTGGGAATATTATAAATTTTATTTCAAAAACTCTTCGGCTTTTTTCTGGGCATCAAGCGTTGATTGCTTTAGTTGCTCTCCTTCTGCTTTCAGGATTGTTAGTGCTTTTATTTTTTCTTCACCGTCTTTCATATCGGCTGCTTCACCGAGTTTTGGCATCCAAGTTTCCATGTCGTTGTAGGCTTTATCAAGAGCTGACGAAATATCTAACGCTGCTTTTTTCAATGTTGTATCGGCCTCTGCTTTTTTCATTACATTGGCTTTTAAATCTTCTAAATTCATGCTAATTGGCATTACTTCATCATGAATCTTAAAAGTTTCTTCTTTAAGTTTGGCTGCTTCTTCGGCAGTTTTATCAGTACAGGCCAATGAAAATATAATAAGAAATGCTGCTAATAAATTCTTCATTTTTATTGATAGTTTTATGTAAATGTTTAATTATTAAATGTTTATACCAAGCATTTCGATGGCACTATGAATCGCATTTTCTGATGGGTGTTCACCACCAATCATTTTGGCAATTTCAATGATGCGTTCGTCTTGACTTAACTGTTTGATACGGCTAACTGTTTTGGTCGATGAATTATCTTTATAAACAAAGAAATGCGATGAACCTCTGCCTGCAATTTGGTGTAGGTGCGTAATAGCAATTACCTGAATACTTTGAGCCATTTCTCGCATCATTCTACCAACTTTTATAGCTACTTCACCAGAAATACCCGTGTCTATTTCGTCAAAAATAATAGTTGGCAACGAGCGTTTATCGCCTAAAACGTATTTAATGGCCAGCATCAATCGTGAAAACTCTCCGCCTGATGCTACATCTTTTAACTGTCGGGGGGTAACACCTTTATTGGCACTAAACAAGAAATTAATTTGGTCGATGCCTTCGCTATTGAGTGTGATGCTTTGGTGCTGAATTTTGAGTGAAGCATTTGGCATACCGAGTTCAATCAATAAGCCAATGACACGCTTTTCGATTTCTGGTAGAACTTTTTGACGAGCTTTTGAAAGTGATTCTGCTACTTTGGTTGCAGCCTCAAAAGCCTTGTTTACACGCTCTTTGGCTGCAGAAAGGTTTTCGCTGAGGTTTAATACCTTACTTACTTTTTCTTCTAAAATTGCTTGAATTTCGAGCAATTCACCGTTTGATTTTACGGCATGTTTTTGGTGAAGTTTATAAAGTAAATTTAAGCGGTCTTGAATCTCGATAATTTTTTGTCCATCTAATTCTATAGTATCTTCTTCTGATTCGATATCACGAGATACATCTTTTAATTCTAATAAACAACTCTGAATGCGGTCTTTATATTGCTGATAATCAGGTGAATAACTTGCAATTGGAGTTAGTGAACTAACCGTAGATTGCAGCACTGAGAGGACAGATTGCTCTGAATTATTGAGGTATTCATAAACCGTTTTCAGGCGAAGTTTTACTTCCTCGGCATGTTCTAAAATATTGAGTTCTTGTTCGAGTAATTCCTGCTCGTTGGGGTCAAGTTTGGCTTTTACGAGTTCTTCAAGCTGGAAATTATTGAAATCGAATTCTTTTTTATTTTGGTCTGCTTCAACTTGAAGTTGCTGATAAGCATCTTGCAATTTTTTGTAAGTACGATATTTTTCTTGGTATTCAACCAATTTATCGTGGCACTGGGCATAAGTATCCACAATACGAAGCTGGTATTCGTTTGAACCAAGCAAAATAGAATCATGTTGCGAATGAATATCCATCAACTGAGAAGAAATTTTGCGAAGCGTTTCGAGCGTTACGGGCGTATCATTGATAAATGCCCTTGATTTTCCGCTCGGAGAAATTTCTCGACGTACAATGCACGAATTTTCAAAGTCAAGTTCTTCTTCTTCAAAAATATTTTTTATGTAGAAGCCCGCCATATCGAATGTACCTTCAATGATACATTTCTCTGACTCGTTATATAGCGTTTTTGTATCGGCTCTATTACCCAACAATAAACCAATTGCACCAAGCATGATTGATTTACCCGCACCTGTTTCGCCTGTAACTATATTGAAATGAGCATCAGGCTTTAGTTCGAGATGCTCAATGAGAGCGTAATTCTTGATTAATAAATGTGAAAGCATGAAAATCTGGCTTTGAATACTTTATTTGGCTTTGAAATTTTCTTGATTGGAGGAAAATTCAAAATGATTGACAAATTTAGAGGGAAATTTAAGAATGGTAGCAGATTTGAGTGTTTTTTTTATTGAGCTTTGGTTTAAAATTTCGTAGCGTGTGTTAGAGAGGAAACCGTATCAATTGCGTTGAAATTTTTAGGCTCTAATTTTTTTGCGGCATTTTTTCATTGATTAAGAATATTCAGTTTGTATGTTCCTACGAAGTAAACGACTTAAAAAAATATTATAAGTGGGCTTGGTTTTCCGAGTTACTTTTGGATTACCTGTCGCCTATGCCTCCAAAAACTGGTAATGCGGTCTTAATAGCTAATTCTTAAATCATTAATAACTTGTCGTATCAGTAGCTATGTCGTCATCGGTTTGGGAATTGAGCGAATCAACGGCAAAAGTTCCTTTTGTTTTACGCATCGTGTAATGCGTAAAATCTTGGTCGGCATCCATTCCTATTCCGTGCAATTCTTCTTTTGGAGTTTTGATAATAAATTTTCGGTCAGTATAAACTTTTTTTCTAAGTGGACTCCAGTTTAGTAAATCTGTTGCAAGGCTTTGTTGTTGTAATCGGTTGAAGAAGAAGACATTGCCCATTACTTTATAAAGTCCATTACTTTTTTCGTAGCGGCCAGAATCACCACGGAGTGACGAATATTCGACACCATTTTTATCGTAGAAAGTTACATAAACTGCTTTTGGATAAACCTCATCTTCGTTCTGAAACTTTAATTGTCGAGCAGTTGTGAGTTTTACTGTTGTTCGCCCCGAATCGCTATACATTACATTCAGATTTTCGGTGGACATTAATGGCCCATTGTATTTGTTTGTCACTTCAACTTTCTTTTTTTCTTCGCAAGAAGTTAGGAAGAAAGTAATTACTAACAAGCAGGTAAATTCTACTATATATTTGATGCTATTAATCATATTTTAAGACAAAATACTTGTGTTAGTTAAGCGAAGTTGTTCTTATGCTCGAAAACTTCGCTCCACAAAGATTTTAATCAATTTTAGGTTTCAAGAACCAACGTGTATCCATTAATGAGAAACCAAGCGACATTTTAACGTAATTTTCTTTCACAAGTCCATTGCCAATCACGCCACGATTTCCGACCGAAACCGAGAGGTCAATATAACTTACACTGCGGTAAGCCAGCGGAGTAGATAACCCCAATGAGAAACTATTATCTTTAATTTGAGTACCATTTACTATATAAGGAGTCTTGACTTGCTGGAAACCCGCACGATAAAAAACCTGATTAAAGTATTTGGTAGAAGTATATTTTGGAAGGTATTCAAGACCAAATGATAATTTTTCACTACCTGTAAGATTACTTTCTTTTTTGCCATCGAAGTTTAGGTAATTTGCCCAATCTTGACGGCTATATTCTGCCGCAAAAGTCCATTTATAGGGGCTTTCTATACTAAATCCGAGTGCGTATCTTGAAGGTAATGTTAGTCCACCATTATATAGTGCAAGTGTATCTGGTTTTTGAATCACTTGTGGACCATTTCCTCGGTCGTACAATGTAGTATAAGTTCTGAGACGCTCGCCATTGAGTTTACTTTGTAGTTCGTAAGTACCACCAACATTCAAATTCCATTTTTCGGCAAGTTTTTGTTGGAATGCAAAACCTGTTTTAAGCTCAAAACCACTCACCGATACACGGTCAGAAAAGCGTAGATATAAATCATCGGAAGCTACTAATAGACGGGATGTAGTATCACGTTTGAAACTTCCGAAATAATATCCAAGTTCAGCACCTAAATATAACTTTTTACCAATTACAACGCCATTTGCCCAAGCTGCTTTTGAAAGACCACCTAAACCTTTATAAGTGTGACTAACACTTTTGTCTGTTCCTGCAATTGTTTGAGTAAAACGAGCTTCATGGTCAACGCCCGAATAAGGCTGCATCGTGATTGCAGTCGTCCAATTTGTTTTTACTGGAAAAGCCAGCGTAATATGGCTTAAATTCATTCCAAAATCAGATTGCGAAAGCGTACCGTTTGATAGTGTTTTGTATTGCCCACGTAAGCCAGTATTGAACGCTACGTAACGATTTTTCGCCAAAAGGGCAGGATTAATTGTGTTTACAGTAATACCATTACCAAAACTTAGGCCAGTTCCACCCATTGCATCATTGGCTATCGCACTGCCTGAGAAAATATCTCCAATTCCGAGAGCTGAATAAGGCGAATTACCGTAAAGTCGAGATTCTTTTTGTGCGAAAGATTCAGTAATTGACAGAATACAGATAAATAGGTAAGCAGTTAGTTTAATTTGTTTCAACATTGTATTGTAAAATTCTGTTCAGACCAATGAGGGTCAAATTTGGAATATTTTGTATCGAACAAATAGGGTTTGATGCTACTTGATTTGAATCGTTTGTTAAATTGACTACAAAGGTCGGTTTTTTTATTTGACTTTCAAAGAAACTGGCATCGCCTCCACACAATATAACTTGACAGTCGGCGAGTTTTAAGTAATTTTCTATTATTCCGTTGGCTTCGGCAATAATGGCATTGATAACACCACTTTGAATACAAGCTTTTGTGTTTTTGCCGATTAGGTCGGGAATCCCTTCGGCTTCAACCAATGGTAGTCTTTTAGTAAACGTATGAAGTGCCTCAAATCGTATCCGCATCCCAAGAGAAATTATACCGCCTTCAAATGCTCCGATGCTCGAAACGTAGTCGTATTTAATTGCCGTCCCCATATCAATGATAAGAACATTTTGATTTGGAAATAGAAAATTAGCACCAACAGCTCCCGCCAAGCGGTCTGCACCGAGTGTTTGGGGCGTTTCGTAGTGTTTTTTTATTGGAATAGGCGTTTCAGGGCTAAGGAATAGTTTGTTTGGGGTAATTTTGCTGAAAATAGCCTCAAGTTCAGATTGACTTTTTGTAACCGATGAAATAATGATATTTTTAACATTATTTAATAAAATCAATTCTTCGATTTTTGAAAATTCTAAGCCACGATGCACCTCTAAAAGCTGATTTCCTTCAAAAAAACCAATTTTTGCGTAGGTATTTCCAATGTCAATGGCTGCATTCATAAACTTTGTATCTTCGATGATTTGTGCCACATCTCGAAGATTTGGCACAAATCGTTTGCATTATTCTTTTTCTTTTGGCTTTGTTTTGATGGCCGTTTTTTTGCGAATATTGGCTGGTCGTTTAGTGATTTCGATGGGATATCCCAATAAATCACGTATCACGACAGAGGCACAGACTCCTCCAAAAGCCGCAGGTAAATATGATATTGTACCGTAAGCGGAGCGTTTGAAGTTTGAGCCATCGGTCAAAATCAACGATTCTTTCATCACAGGTTCGATTGAAAAAACTGCCTTAATTCCTTTATCAATACCCATTTTTTTTCCTCTTTTTCTTACATATTGAGCAAAAAGGCATTCATACGTATCAAATAAATCGGTTACTCGAAGTTTAGTTGGGTCAATTTTTCCACCTGCACCCATGGAGCTTACAATTCGTTGACCTTTCTCATAGGCCGTCGATAATAAGGTAAGTTTGGGTGTAACGCTATCAATGCAATCCATGACGTAATCGAATTTTGTTTCGAGGATTTCACGACATTTGGTAGGAGTTAGAAATTCTTTTATGATGTGCAATTTCAATTCAGGATTGATTGCCATGAGACGTTCGGCCATAATTTCGGCTTTTGAAACACCATGATTGGTTGCTAAAGCGGGTAACTGACGGTTTCGGTTGGTTGGGTCAACGACATCGCCATCGACGATTGTCATTTCGCCCACACCAGAGCGACAAATATATTCGGCGGCAAAAGAGCCGACCCCGCCCAGTCCGACAACTAAGACGTGAGCATTTTGTAGTTGGTCGATTCCTTCTTTACCAACTAATAATTCGGAGCGAGAGAGCCAAGCGGGCATTTTTGTTTTATTAAATTTTGAAAAAGCGAATCTATTTTAGGAACAGATTTCTAAATAATTTGCAAAAATAGTATCAATGAGCTTATCTAAAGGTATTTTTAGAATAAAAGATGCTTTTTCGTAAATATCTTGAATAGCTACTTCTTTATCATCGGTTTCAAAAAAAAGTTTTTCAAGCGGAATTTGTGGTAAAAGATGAGCGGCATTAGAATTTTCATTCAAGATTGCAGCACCGAGAGAAATATAAAAGTCACGTTCGAGAAGAGCTTGTGCAATATGAAAGTTATTATTGAAGCCGTGTAAAATCATTGGTACTTTTGGGCGAACGATTTTTTTGATAGAAATTAGTTCATTAAAACATTTTACGCAATGAATAATGAGCGGTTTTTTTATTTCTTCAGCAACTCGAATTTGCTTAATAAAAATTTCTTCTTGAAGTGCTAAGGGAGAACCTTTGAGACGGTCGAGTCCGCACTCACCAATGAGTTTAATGTCTTGATATTGAGCAAGTTGTCGGAGTTTTTCGAGTTGTTGTTTCTGGTTATCCTCATTGATATACCAAGGGTGAATACCTGCCGAAAGCCAAGATTTTGGAATAGTTTCATCGGGGAATGTTTCCAATGCTTCATCCGTTTCAGGAATAATCAGGTTATAAATTATTTGCTGGTTATCTTGTTTTTCAGGATTGTGGGTGTGTATATTTATGAGCATAAATGCAATGAATGAATGATAGCATGAGAGAATGATTCAATGATACAAATATATTCTATGATTTAATCATTCACTCAATCAAAATTAGATTTTATATGAATATTAAGTGTGTGCCTTTTTATGAGTTAAGTCTTGATGAACTTTATGCCATTATGGTTTTGCGTCAGGAAGTTTTTGTTTTAGAGCAAAACTGCCCATTTGTAGATGCCGATGGAAAAGACCAATTAGCTTGGCATTTGATGGTTTTAGATGAAAACAATAAATTGGTCGCTTATACTCGCCTTTTTGATAAAGATATTTATTATAAAGGTTATACTTCTATCGGTCGGGTTGTTACTTCTTCGCACGCTCGTGGTGGTGGAATTGGTAAATTTTTGATGCAAAAATCAATCGAAAAGACAATAGAACTTTTTGGAAATGAGCCAATTAAGATTGGAGCCCAAAGTTATTTGATTAAGTTTTATCAATCGTTGGGTTTTGAACCCACGGGACACGATTATGTAGAAGATGGCATTGACCATACGTATATGATAAAGCCTCCCGTAGATACATCTAACTAAAGGGTAGCTTTTTTACTGATGAACCAATTTCTTCGTAATTCGTTTCGTAGATGATTCTATTATTAAATACTTTACCCCACTAACGATTTCGTTTTCAGGTAGTTCGATGTAAAAATCGTTATTACCGATTTGCAGTGTTTCGTTACCTTCAAAGATTGTTTTTCCAAGATTATCGGTAAGTCTTATTTTAGCTTTTTCTTCAAATAGTGATTGAATATTTATATTAATTCGCTCCAAAAATGGATTCGGGAAGGCATTTATATGTATTTCATCTAAATTAGGCTCGTTGGCTGTGATTGCAAAATTGGTCTGTATGTTATTATCAAGCCATTGTAAGCGTTGAGTCAGAAAATCTCTGAGTTCTTTTACTTCTTGCTCCCAAGTGCTTGCATAAGGAGTAGGTTGTGGCCAAACGAAAGTTCCTAAGATTGGCCATTTCTGAAAATTACGAACGATTGGTTCTCTCAGAATATTGGTCAGCGTATCAATGTGTTTATTGAGTCTGTCGTTTTGTAAGGCCCCAAATTTTCGTTGAAAACTATATTCTTGACCAAGTTCTCTCACAAAAGCAGAGTCTGAGAGCATGCGTTCCCACCAAAAAGGTACTTGCAAAAAATCATTCGAACAAGTATAATTAAATCTATAAGAAAACCCATAAGGACTATCGGCACCACAATAATTGCCATTTCCATACGTAATGTCGTAGTCCCAAGGTGGGCCAGCTTTTATTTTTCCGCCTTTACTGTCTTTATCTTTATGAAAATAAGTGCTTATTCGGTAGCCGTCAACATTTTTAGAAATCTCATTGAGTAGGAAAAGTTGAATGAATGATTTAGTATCAAAATATTTGCGATAACCATTGGTTTTATCTCTATAATTTTCACTTTGTAGCGAAGTTTCGGCATTATCTACATAGCTTTTTAGATAAGTACGCTGTTGAGAGGTAATGGTTTTTGGAGATTCATAAAGAAAAGTGGTAAAATTATTAGGGGTATTATAATTTGGGTATTTAGACCGCCAACTGCCTAAATTTGAACCCGTGTTTTTATCAACTTTAAAAATGTATCCGCCTGTTATATCATCGCCCGTTAAATCGGTTTCTTTCAGATTGGCAATATTTACTCGTCCTTCGTCTCGTTTTATTTTTTCCATGAAAACATATACACCCTGATACACCCCATTGATAATTACTTCAACATATTGCGTGCGGGAAGCATACATCCCTATCTCACGAGCGACTCGCATTGTCAGGATATTGTGCATGAAACTTTTTTCGTTGTAGGAAGCAAATAGAATCCAGTCCGACTCTTTGGGCATTCCAAGTAAGGCGACATTAACAGATTCAGATTTTTCGTTCCAAAGTTCAATACCTAAACCTTTTTTAGGAAACGTTTGTGAGGATGAACCTCTGTATTCGATTCCTGCGAAACCCTCATAATGAGGCTTATCCGTAAGATTATTGACTTTTCCTTGACCGTTGTAATAAATCTTGAAATCGGTCTTTATTTTTGGTTCATCGACAATGGGAAGCCCGTTGGTATTAATAACAACAATCGGTAAGTTTGATGATGTTAGAAATTGTGCTGAAAGTTGTTGGAATGTACTGATAATCAGTAAAATAGCAACGTAAAGTTTTTTCATAAGGTTGATATTTCAAGTATTTCGGGATGTTTGTCCTTCGGTGCTGAACTTTATCTGAAACTGGATATTTTGAGTGTTGGGCCAGCATCTTTTCTTGATTCTAACGATTTTTGAATGGCACTTGGTACATTCGATAAAAAATCATATCCAGTTAAAGCTTCTAAATCATCAATGCTGAGTCGATACTCTCCCCATTTTGTACCTTCAACACTTTCTTTGTTTGGGATATTTACTGCAATAACACGAGTTTGTACATCTACACGAGCAATATCATTACTTCCGACTGGCAAGATTAAAATAACTTTCCAAAACGATTCAGGTACAATCACTTTGCCATTATCGAGTGTGCTGGTTTTGCCTCCATTACTTCCCGTTCCGCCTTTTCCGTAAACACCAGCAATGATATAAAGCTCATTGCCTGCCTCAGCAATTTTCCGACAATATGCTTCTAAATCTGACCAAAGTCCACGATTATTGGCGGGGGCTTGTGGGGCAATGTTGGTCATCAGAAAAGTTTCGTCGTTGTCTTCGTAGCTACCATCACGGTCATCGGATGGACAAAGATGCCCACGGTCAAAACCTGAATTGGTATAATCTGAAGTAATTACTCTATACCAAGCATTCGGAAGGGCAGGGTCAGGTCGGAAATTGTCAGTACGCTGCGTAGTGCCTTTCCATGCCGTGCTTAGGTGCCAACTTACCCAATTAGCAGTACTTTTACTGCGATTATATGACAAAACATATTGTTTTTTTATCATTAAGTAATTGTTTTCGTCTTTGGTATCGGCATTGCTCGGATTTCCCATTGCCAAATTGTCATCACGAGTAGGAGTGGTCGAATTTGTTGGCGAGTTACCTGTCGAAGTAATAATGATGTCATCAATGTTGAGGCGATTGGCTCCGCCAGAAACTTTTCTGATTTCAACCCTTACTTTGCCTGATTCATTAACCGTAAAGGCGGTAGTAGAAAGTTTACTTCCCGAAGTTTTTTGGGTTGAACCAAATTTCGACCACGATGAACCGCTATTTTTTGAAACATACAATTCCCATTCAGAGTCTCCATCACCGCTGTATGCTCCGTAAGAGATATTTATTTCTTTTACGCCAAAAATATCATAATTCATACGTACAAAACCCGTTTCTCTGATTCTGATGGCACGAGATTCATTCTTGGTGTCGTTGGCAGTTGTACCGATGAGAGCATCTTCAAAATACCAAACTCCGCCAGTTAGTTCTACATTTCCTGCAGTATAACTACTTTTTGAAGCATTTTCGAAACCTTCGGGAAAACCCGAAATGTAGGCAGTGCTTTTTGGCGTAATTGTTGAAATACAAGAACTGACAAAAAATGAAAGACCGATTAAATAGGCGAAATGACGGGACTTTACAAACATTGATTGATAAATTATATGTTTTGTAAAATTACGGAGAAAATACAAAAAGCCCACAAATTTCTTTGCGGGCTTTTGAGAGAAGTATTACAACAAAAAAGAGCGAGACAAACGCCTCGCTCTTTTGTTCATAAAAACTGTGTTTATTATTTATTTGGATTCAATGCTGTATCAATTCTTTGTAATACATCTTGTAAGTGATATTTGCTCATTTTGTCGGTTGTTAAAGGCAACGCTGCTTTGATTTCTCCTTTCAAGGCTTCCAAATGAGCTCTTGCGATTGATGGTAAATCGGTTTTCTTCAAATCAACCATGCGAGTATCAAAACCATAGCTTGCTCCTTGTGGAATGTACGAAACTGCTGCCATTCCTGGGGTAAGTAATGAGGTCACTTTCTCAACAAATACCTTCTGTAAGTTACGGCGATAAATATCAATCACTTTCTTAGATTTCAATTCTGACCAAATGCTTCCACGCAAATCGGTCATTAACTCATCTAAATTATAATTAGCTGCACTTGCCGAACCCGTTTCCATTAATCTTACGGCACGGTCGCCTGCCAAAAGGTTATTTAATGTTGCTTCTTGAATCGCTTTAACGGCTTCAACACCCGTTTCTGGATTGATTCTGCTTAAAATGTTTTTGTCAAGCATCCAAGTTGGCGTTTCAAAAACTTGACGATTCAAGAAATTTACCGCTTCTTTTTGAGTGGCTCTTGGCACAACTTCATAAACCGAACCTTCCATGTCGTAAGTTTTTGGTGTATCGTAAATACCACCCACGTTTTTGGTTACGTGACCAATGTATCTACGGTATTGTCCCGTTACGTTTGCATATAACTCAGCTAATTCTTTGTACGATTCTCCATTTTCTTTGCTCCATTCTGGCAAGTTGGGTAGAATTCTTTGCAAGTTTTTGATACCATAATCAGAAGCTTTCATAGCGTTATCGCTCAAATCTTCGGTCTGATAACGTGGGTCGAAAGGACTAATTTCTGTACCGAAACGCTTACGTGGGTCTTTTACAGCCTCTTTAGTCAATGCGTTTAAGATAGCTTTTTCTTCGGTAGCACTTTTGGCATCAGGGAAATATTTATAAGCCCATTGAATTGCCCAAATATCATAGTCACCGATACGTGGGAAGAAATCCGTAACACCATCTTCTGGTTGTGCTACGTAATTGAAACGAGCATAATCCATGATAGATGAAGTGTGTCCGTTTTTAGCAACCCATTCTTTATCACGTAGTTTTTCTACTGGCGTTGCCGAACTTGCTCCCATGTTGTGGCGTAAACCAATCGTGTGTCCAACTTCGTGTGATGATACAAAACGGATTAATTGTCCCATCAATTCATCATCAAAGTTTTTCTTACGTGAGCGTGGGTCAGCGGCTGCCGTCTGAATCATATACCAGTTACGCACTAAACGCATTACGTTGTGATACCAACCAATGTGGCTTTCTAAAATCTCGCCGCTACGTGGGTCGTGAACGTTCGGGCCATAAGCATTCTGAATAT
>JAIYBU010000062.1 GCA_027488335.1 Cytophagaceae bacterium | reverse complement strand
GGTTATTATCAAAATGGTTTATTCAAGGTCCCTTTTCCAAAAAAAGATTCATTAGTAAAGTTTGAGAAAATACGTACTGCTTGCGGAACTTTAGATATTATTGAACCTGAATATTTAATCAAGCCAAATGAATTACAATTTTTTGAGTTCAAATCAAATGTTGAAACTGCCTGTCAAGGAGAAACCATAACAATTAAATATAATTATACTAATAAAACTAAGTCGAATCGAACAAACTTTGAGTTTTTTTTGAAAGCTTATGGAAATGAATATTCCCCAATCACAAAAACGTATTCGGGAAATAATGAAAATCGTATTATCAGTAAGCTTCAGTATAGTTTAGATACTACCTCGAAAACTATTAAGGTCAAAATACCCGATGATTTAGACAAGCAGATTCATTTGATGTTTGGGAATCGTAGAATTGATATCGAAGATATTACGATACAGGTTTTCATGAATAATTTTAAAGATGAATTAAATACGAGGGTGTATTTTTATAGCCCAAAAATAAAATTTAACCCCAGAGTCGCTCTGACAAGTCAAAATATAACCACCGATGGGTTGAGTATTACACCGCTTCCGCTTGTATTCTCAGGTACTAATGAAATTGAGTATGAATTATCAAATGGAGATAAAGGTACCTTAAATAAAACTATCGGTTATTGTTTTACCTGTCTGACACATCAATATTTGAATGCCGAAGAAAGCATTAATGTATTCGTTGATAAAAATGAGGTATTTAAGATAAAATCCATCAAAACTGATTGTATAAATCCTCAAATTTCAGGTTCTACAAACGTTGAATTTCGAGGTTTAAATACTAAAAAAATTATAATTAAGGTTGTAAATCTTTCTAAGATTGCTTGTAAAGATACAACAATCAAAGTACCTTTTGAAGTACTTGGCAACTGGGATACTTCAACAAAATTTAAGGCATTTGTAAATATTGAAAATTATTATGGCTCCAACTATAATGAAGAATATGAGTTAACGAATAAATATTTTATTTATAAAATCCCTAATTCAACAACGATTAAGAGAATAAAAATAACTATTGGACCAACTGACAAGTCAATTCTAAGTAATGATTATATCATCAATATTCAGGAAAAACCTAATAATATCCAATATTATACCGATTATAATTGCAAGAAAATTGAGAATGGTATTGAAATAAATTATGTTCCAGAGAATGCAAGATTAACATTTGGTGGAAATGGAAGTAATTATGTTTTTGTGTTGAATGATAAACCCTTTAAAAGTCATTCTCAGAATGAAAGAACATCAAGTTTATACAATTTTATCGTTTTCGATAAAGACACAACAATAGCTTTCAAATCTGTTTCAAATTATTGTGGCAGTGTTGAAGTCAATAAAACCATCCGTTTAACTAAAATCAATAGTGTAGTCTATAATAATGGCGAAATTAATTCAAAATATTTTCAGCCAAGTTCTGAATGTAGTGGTTCTAAACATATCATTCGATATATAAGGTTTGGGTCTTTATCAAAAGACCCATCTTTAGTTGTACAATTAGCCAAAAACACTCAATTTTCTAAACTACTTTTTTTTGATGTTCCAACAACTCAGAATGCTGCAAATGAATTAACTTTCACCGTTCCAGACTCTTGTTTCGGAAATTATGTCTATCGTATTAAAAACCTGCTTGGTACTGATGTTTCAAATTATCTGCCATTCTCTTATTATATTAAACAAAAGCCTTTTGTAAAACTAAAGAGTGAATCAGGAAAAACAGAAGTGGTTGGTTCGCCTGGAGCTAAAATTTTTTTAGACACTGATTTCGATAAAGTAGATAAACTGAATATCATTTTGAGTAACGGTGAATTTTTGAATTTTTATGATTTTGGTATTATTTCTTACACAGAATATATTGATAGTACTAAAGCCTACAAAAAAAATATTCTTAATTATGGCAAATATTTCACACCAAATCAAACGACTACTTACAGTATAAAATCTGCATACAATGAATGTGGAAACGTTAATACAACAGGAGAAATAAAAATCATTGTAAATCCTGCCATTGTTGCCAATATTAAAAACTCAACCTTAAGTAATACTTTTTGTGCAAATGATAGCTTATCGCTTGAGCTGAAGTATCTTGGAGACTTTCCGAAAGATACTTTGATGGGAGTGTATTTGCATACTGACTCTAAAGTATCTTATAACCAAGAACTTACAACCTTTAAAAACACACCAAATAGCATAAAACTCAAACTCCCAAATGATATTTATTCGGGCTATTATTTTATTCAGATTCGTAAAAAAAGTAGAAGCAAAAATTATTTTGCTGGAAACACCAATCCCGATTCGCTGAGTTTAGTAAATGCTCGTATGAATTGGGATTCTGACCCTGTATATTTAAGAATTGCCACCCCTCCGAAGGTAAATTTAAGTGGAAATCCAGAAATATATGCAGGAAATAGTGTTGCTTTAAATGTACAACCCATCAATAATAACGGTCAGAATATTGCCATTTCAAAAGATTCGATTTATTTAATCAATGGCATGACTTACTATTATGAGTTTACTGATGGAAGTAAGTTTTCATCAATTGAAGGTCAGCCAAAAGTGTCTCCAATAAAAACAACTACATATAGCATTTCAAGCATAAAAAATTATTGTGGAATAGGTATTTCTTCAGGTAATTCCACTGTTACGGTGCTTAACAATGCTGATAAAAGAATTGAAACACTTGGTTTTTATAGAAAGTACATAACATCGCCACCTCAAAGCACGACCATCTATAATTACGAATATACAAATACATTTTGCAATGGTAGGAGAGACTCTTTGGATATAAAGCTATTTACAGCTGAGAAAAACATTGATGTAAATAAATATAAAGTAATGCTATCTGATAAAGACGGACTAAACTTTGCGGCTATATCAACTACCAAAGCTAAAATTGTTACGGACTCTACAAGCTATAAAGTCATCAGATTAAGTTTCCAATTACCCGAAAATCTGCCTTTTGGATTTAATTATCAAATTAAAGGAGCGGCAGATGACGCAAGTATTCCGAGTGCAGGACTAACAACGCCTATCAAAATTTATGAATTACCTACTGCCACTTTAACAGGAAATAGCCAGTTTATTGTTGGTGAGAAAGTAAATGCCCTTGTGAAACTCACGGGTGATGCCCCTTGGTCAATTGCTGTGATTGATAAAGATGGAAAATTGGCTTATAATGGTCTTCCAACGAAAGCTGATTCGAGTGAGAATTTCAAGAATTATCAGCCCAAGTTGATTTATAGTAATGAATTGAAGTTAGAACTAAATCCTGAAAAATCGACCAGCTATAAGGTTTTAAAAGTTACAAGCAAAACTTGTAGCTTAGGGAAAGTGGTAGCGGGTGAATTTACGGTTGATTTAATTTTAGCCGACGAAAATCCAATTCAAAATCTCATTCAAATCTATCCAAACCCAACCGCAAATCAGATTACCCTTGATTTGACAAGTTTAACTACAACTACGATTATAAAAACATTTGATAGTATGGGCAGATTAGTTGATACTACTACCTATACACAAGACCAAACACAGCAAAAACAAAGTTTAGACTTTAGCCAATACCATTCAGGAGTATATCTGATAAAAATTATCACTGATACATTTTCACAAACCTACCGAGTTGTAAAGCATTAAAAACGAAAGTAGCGTTACAAAACGTAACGCTACTTTCGTTTCTGTCTCTCATAAACTATTCTCACAAATTCATCTTCTTCAATTCCTCAACGGCAAAATTGGCAGCCCGTGCCGAAAGGGCCATATAAGTCAAAGATGGATTTTGGCAAGGCGAAGAGGTCATGGCCGCTCCGTCCGTACAAAACACATTTTTCACCGCATGATGTTGGTTGAATTTATTAAAAACCGACGTTTTGGGGTCATTTCCCATGCGTGCCGTACCCATTTCGTGAATACTCAAACCAATCGTTGCTTTGGCATCAAAACCTTCAATATTCTTAAAACCAGCCGATTCCATCATCTTAATGGCTTGTTCTTGGGCATCTTTTCGCATAGCAAGTTCGTTATCTCGGTGCTGGGCATCAAATTTTAAAACAGGTTGTCCCCATTTATCTTTTTTCTCATCAGTCAGCGAAACTTTATTTTCATAATAGGGCAAACATTCGCCGAAAGCATCTAAAATCATCTTCCAATTGCCAAACTGCGTATTTTGTTCTTTAAAGTTAGCACCAAAACCCTCCATTTCGGCGGCACTTCCCCAACCTTCTCGCCAAGTATAAACTTCAAATCCATAGCCACGCTTGAAATTTTGCTTATCGCCATTCACATTTCTAAAACGTGGAATATAAAGCCCCGCAGGATGACGGCCATAATAGACTTTGTCTAAATCGCCATCATAATCGCCGTTTGCTCCCACATGAAAATGATGGTCCATCAAATTATGTCCGAGTTGCCCACTATCATCCATGCCATTCGGAAAACGATTTGATGTTGAATTCATCAAAATAAAAGTCGAACCCATTGCAGAAGCATTCAAGAAAATTACTTTTGCATTAAATTCTAACCATTCATTGGTTTGTTCGTCAATCACTCGAACACCCGAAGCTTTCCCTGTCGTATCATCATAAATGATTGAATTTACTATGGAATGTGGACGAATCGTTAAATTTCCTGTCTTACGAGCTGCAGGAATAGTGGCCGATTGACTACTGAAATAAGCCCCAAACGGACACCCACGCATACAGAGGTTTCGGTATTGACATTTGGCTCGTCCCAAAGCCAGTTGCTCATCGGTTGGAACAGTCAAGTGGGCCGCTCTTGCCGAAATTACTTTCCTATCATCAAATTTGCCATTGATTGTTTGTCTGAAATGGCTTTCTATACAATTATCAGGAATGGCGGGCTGAAATATACCATCAGGTAATTGTGGTAAGCCGTCACGATTGCCTGCAATTCCAGCAAAACGCTCCACATGGTCATACCACGGTGCAATATCTTTATATCTAATTGGCCAATCTATCCCAACACCTTCTTTAGCATTTGCCTCAAAATCTATGTCCGAAAAACGAAATGAATATCTCCCCCACATCAACGAACGCCCACCTACATGGTAGCCACGAATCCAATCAAAAGGTTTTTCTTCTATGTATGGGTTTTCCAAATCATTCACAAAATGATGAGCCGTTGCTTCGGTTATCGTAAAACCCGTGCGATTCTGCACTGGATATTTTTCTACCTCTTTCTCTGGCATTTTCAAATTATGATGCGGAAATTCCCACGGAGCAGTCATGGCGGTATGATAATCTTTTACGTGTTCAATCATTCGGCCACGCTCAAGCATCAATACTTTCAATCCTTTTTCTGATAATTCTTTGGCCGACCAGCCCCCCGAAATTCCCGAACCTACCACAATCGCATCATAGGTCATGTGTTCTTTTGCTTTTCCTTGAATATTCATTTTCAGTCGTTAGTTTGTTGTACTTGCTTTAATCATTTGATGAAGATACGAATATATCGTTTTGCTTCAAAAATATTTTCATGACTTCGTACTAAATCTAAAAATCAAGTAAAAACCCCTAATGATTATCGTATTTTACCGCTATGTAGATTCATCAGAAGCCCCTAATTTTGTAATCACTTAGCAAACATGAAATTAGTAAGTATCAAAATCAGCTCTTGGAGGTCTGCTTACACTTGAAAAGTTCAAAAAATTGAAAAATAAAAAGTTAGAAAAATCATTAGTTTAGGGTTAGTTAAAAAACGCATAGCACACCTCTATTTTAGGGAGTGTGCTATTTTTGTTTCTAAGATTTATAGCCGTACTTTGCCCTAAAAAAGAGTGTATGCAAAAAAAAGGAAAGCCAAAGGAGCAAAAACTAAAAGATTCGACCGAAAAATCTGGACTTCATCCCCGAAACCCCCATCGTTTTCGTTATGATTTTAATGCACTAATTGCTTCATGTTCGGATTTAGAAAAATTTGTTAGCCTCAATAAATTCGGTGATGAAAGTATTGATTTTGCTAATCCTGATGCCGTAAAAATACTCAATCGGGCTATTTTAAAGTATTTTTATCAAATTTCGCTTTGGGATATTCCACGAAATTATCTTTGTCCTCCCATTCCTGGGCGTGCTGACTATATTCATTATATTGCAGATTTACTGGCTGCTGATAATAAAAACCAAATTCCTACGGGCAAAAAAACAAAGGTTTTAGATATTGGTGTAGGAGCAAATTGTGTTTATCCAATTATTGGCTCGCAAACTTACGGTTGGTATTTTATAGGTACTGACATCGACCCAATTGCCATCAAATCTGCTCAAAATATCATTCAAAGTAATAGCGTTCTAACCGATAAAATTGAATGTAGATTGCAGCCTTCAACTAATAAAATATTTATGGGTGTCATAAAACCCAATGAGTTTTTTGATGTTTCAATCTGCAATCCACCGTTTCACGCTTCGGCTGAAGAAGCAGCTACAGGAAGCCAACGGAAGAATAAAAACTTAGGTTTAAAGAATACGGCACAACTCAATTTTGGAGGCCAGAATGCCGAGATTTGGTGTGAAGGTGGTGAAGAAGTTTTTGTCAGAAATATGATTTTTGAAAGTAAAGAAATCGGTCAACAAATTACATGGTTTACGAGCCTAATTGCAAAAAAAGAACATTTAACAAGTATTTATTATTACCTTAAAAAAGTAAACGCAGTCGAAGTGAAAACCATTAACATGGCACAGGGGCAAAAAGTTAGCCGAATTGTAGCTTGGACTTTTAAAAGTGATGCAGAAAGGAAGATTTCAATTTAAACGAGAAGTCTTCCTTATATAAGGAGAAATTTACGATTTCTCTTTTTAAAATAAACTCTATATCGTAATATTGCAATATAAAAATATACTTTCCAATGGGGCTTACGAAAACTGACCTTTTCACCGAAAATCAAAATGAGATAGCAATGCTTGCCAAGGCTATCGCTCACCCAGCTCGGGTAGCAATCATTGAGTATTTGTTAAAAGTGAATGCGTGTATCTGTAATGATATTGTGAATGAATTACCATTAGCACAACCGACAATCTCGCAACACTTAAAAGAATTAAAAAACGCAGGAATCATTAAAGGAAATATCGAAGGTAATGCTATTTGTTACTGTATCAATGAGCCAGTTTTTAGTAAAATCCAAGGGTTATTCCAACCGATGCAGCTTATCCAAAATAAATGTTGTTAAACAAATTTTAAAATTTCAGACAATGAGACTTTCCGAAGTAAAATCAATACTCCCTACACTCGAAAGTGTAAATTTTGCACTCGAAAATGGTACGCAAGTTCCCGAACACTTTCACGTGACCGAAGTTGGCGTAATTACCAAACACTTCATTGATTGTGGTGGAACCGTTCGCAACGAGAAAGTAGCTAACTTCCAATTATGGAATGCTAATGACACTGAGCATCGACTAAAACCAAAGAAATTGCTCGACATCATTGCACTTTCTGAAAAAGTTTTGGGCATAGAAGACCTCGAAATCGAAGTAGAATACCAAGCCGAAACTATCGGAAAATACGAACTGAACTTTAATGGCAAAGACTTTATGCTTTTGAGTAAACAAACAGCTTGTTTAGCACAAGATTCGTGCGGTATCCCTGCCGAAAAATTAAAAGTAAACCTTTCACAAGTAGCTGCCGTCAGTACTTGCTGCACACCAGGTGGCGGGTGCTGTTAAAATATTATATCGCTCAACTATCAATACTTTAGACAAAAAATGATAAATATTTTAGTTTTGTGTACGGGAAATAGCTGCCGTAGCCAAATTGCACATGGGTATTTGGAGTATTTTACCGATAGGCAAAAAGTAGGGGTTTATAGTGCAGGTATCACCACTCACGGAGTCAATCCGAGAGCTATCGAAACCATGAAATTGGATGGTATTGACATTTCGCATCATACATCAAATTTAGTAGATGATTACCAAAATATTGACTTTGACTATGTACTGACAGTCTGCGACAATGCCAGCGAAAATTGTCCTATATGGGTTCAGCAATCAACTCAGAAAAAAACGATTGTCATTCATCGAAATTTCCCTGACCCACCAAAATTTGTTGGAACAGAGGAAGAAATAATAGCCGAATTTGCCCGAGTACGTGATATGATTAAAGAATATGTTTGTGATTTTTTAGAGAAACAGAAACTCTGAAAAATATTTTAGTATTTTTTTTATTAAAATTTTACAAGTAATTATTTTTTTTATACTTTAGTCATAGCAAATACAACAAATGAAATTTTTATTCGTTGGTTGGGATTTACGATTAAGATTTATTAACTTTGCAATCCGATTAGGAGAATGCTGGGCTTTGTACGGTTCAGCCGCTTCACTAAACGTATAAACATTTGATAATCAAGTAAATAACAAACCAATGGATTTGATTAAGTTAGTCGAAGCAGAATTTGCTGGCAAGAGACAAACACAGCCCGAATTTAAGGCTGGAGATACAATTAACGTTCACGTTAAAATTGTTGAAGGAAATAAAGAGCGTATTCAGGTTTATACTGGTACTGTAATTCAACGTCGTAACGTTGGTACAAACGGAGAATCTTTTACAGTTCGTAAAATCTCTAATGGTGTTGGAGTTGAGCGTATTTTTCCTGTTCTTTCACCAAGCGTTGATAAAATCGAAGTAGTACGTTATGGTAAAGTACGTCGTGCAAGATTGTTCTACTTACGTGGAAAACAAGGTAAAGCAGCTCGTATCAAAGAATTAAAGAAAAAATAAGAACATTTTGAAAAAAAAGTTATCCCAAAATATAACTTTTTACTTTTAAAATTGTCTAAAGATAAAAGTAATAGCTTTTTCATAATTTTGTGTAGGAAAAGGCCGCCCCAATGGAGCGGCTTTTTTTATATCCGATAATTTAGTTTTAGATACTAATAAATAAGTCCAGATTTTGAAGGATTTTGTAAGATTGTCCGATTTAGATGTTTCTATGAGCAAAATCTTACCATCAAAGTTAAATGTCAAAAACACTAAACAACCTTATGAACAACATAAAATTTTATAAATATCAAGGCACGGGCAATGACTTCGTGATGATTGACAATCGTGATGGAGGTTTTCCCGCAAGTCAAGAATATATTGAGCATCTCTGCCACCGCCGTTTCGGAATTGGTGCTGATGGTCTAATTCTATTGCAAAATGATGCTGATTATGACTTCCGAATGGTCTATTATAATGCCGATGGTCGTGAAGGAAGTATGTGCGGAAATGGTGGACGTTGCACTGTTCGTTTTGCCGAAGATTTAGGCGTTTTTAAGGAAAATACCAAATTTATAGCTGTTGATGGCGAACACACTGCTCAAGCCAATAAAAAAGTAATTTCGTTGAAAATGGGTGAAGTTCATAGCCTTGAGCGTCACGAGACCTACGATTTTATGAATACAGGTTCGCCGCATTATGTGACATACATATCGGATATTGAAAAATTTGATGTATTTGCTGCAGGAAAAAAAATCAGGTATTCGGCTGAATGGGTGGCTCGTGGCGGTACAAACGTAAATTTTGTAGAAATACTAACCGATGATACCATCTATGTACGTACATACGAGCGAGGTGTAGAAGACGAAACCTATTCGTGTGGTACGGGCGTTACGGCTTCTGCTCTATCGGCTTACTTACGCAATGGCATGAAAAGTCCAATAAATGTCATTACCAAAGGTGGAAATCTGCAAGTTGCATTTAATGAAGACTTTACGGATGTGCATCTAATCGGGCCAGCAGTTAAAGTTTTTGACGGTATTTTGTAGGCAGACTGTTGATAAAAGTATAAAAGCCTTGATATTTCACTGAAAATCAAGGCTTTTTTGTGGTCTTAAAACTTTTACCACAAAAACATTGCATAATCAATTTGGAGTGCATAATTTCGGAAACCTAACATAAAAACCAAACTACGATGTCTGAATTTGTTTTAGCAATTGAATGGGAAGGCTTTGAAAAAGATAAATATGTTCATACAGTTTTAGAAGATAATATTCTCCCGCCATACATTGCTCAATGCCGTTGGTTTGCAGGAAAAGCACGCCAAATTAAGCAATTAAAAGTAAGAGATGCAGTTCATTTCGATAATTTTATCTTCATGACTTTCGAGTCGAAATATGAAGAAGGCGATAGCGAATTATATCTTTTACCACTCTCATTTTTGGAGGAAGACACGCAAGAAATTCCAGCAAAAGGTATTTTGAGTAAAGCCAGCATGGATGATAAAATCGGATATTTGGTCGATGCTATTTATGATGCAAATTTCAGAAGTGCCTTATTTTCAGGTGTTTATCACAAAAAAATATATAATCAACTCAATAATGATAAACTCGTTTTCTTCGACGGAAAAGCATTTGTGGAAGAATCAGAGGTCATTGACTCATATTTACCTAATATAGATTCTTCTAATTCGGCGATGGTTTTTGGAAACAAGTACTTTCTTAAACTTTACCGCAAACTTTTCACCGAAACGAATCCAGAGGCTGAAATGGTGGAGTTTATAACTCAACATTCTGACTTCCGAAATATTCCAAGATTTGCAGGAAACATCACTTGGAAACGTGACAATACTTCTGAAATAACTTTTGCCGTAATGGTAGAGGTTATCAAAAGTGAAAAAGACGATTGGAGCATGACAGGCGATTATCTGAATGATTTTCTGCTGGCTTTTGTCGATGGAAATTTTCAGATTAAAGAATCGGTTTTCGGAAAAGTGGCGTTACTCGCCCACCGAACAGCCGAAATGCACAAAGCTCTTTTTGCTCTTCGTGGGGCTGATTCCTTCAATGCCGAGCCATTCGACCGTCAGTACCGCAGGTTTTTACATCAGAAAATGGAAAATTTACTTGAACGTAGATATAACTTGTTGACTGATAATTACTTACGCCTCGATGAACAAGCCCAAACGTTGGCATGGAAATTTATGGAATCTAAGGACTTGATTCTTGATTTCGTTGACCAAGTGCTTACTCGACCGTTGTTTTCATACCGCACTCGTATTCATGGCGATTATCATTTGGGACAGATTTTAGCTACCGAAAATGATTTAGTAATCATTGATTTTGAAGGCGAACCAGAAAGTACGATTGCTGAACGCAAAATAAAACATTCTCCGCTGAAAGATGTGGCGGGAATGATTCGTTCCTATCATTATGCTGTTTCTGCAAAACTTTATAATTCGGCAGAAACCAGTGAAATAGATGAATTGCAACTGCAACGTGCAGCCGACCGCTGGTATAAATTGATAAAAGATACTTATCTCGAAGAATACCTTTCAGTTTTCGGAAACCCACACCCATTATTTAAAGATAATAACGAAATTAATTATCTTTTACTTTTTCATTTACTCGAAAAAGCAGTTTATGAAATTGGTTATGAAGTCAATTATCGACCAAGTTGGGTAAAAATACCACTCAAAGGCATTGCCGAAGTTTTAGCAGAAGTGGAGAAATTGAGAAGATAAAACTTACATAAGGATATTATCGAGAAACTAAGTTTTTTGATAACGAAACACCACCCCAAAACGAATAATGAATAAACTTTTGCTTCTTTTACTTTTACCTGTTTGTAGTTTTGCCCAAGAAGAAGATGAATACAAAAAACACGATACCTTTACGTTAACAATTACCCAAGACAATGTCTTCGGGTTTTATCCATCTTTCGGTGGTAGTATTCCATTTAATCGAAAATGGAACTTTACCTACTATTCCGTATTCTGGACAAACTTTTCTTACAGCATTAATGGAATTAATAACTGGCTCGAAGCGGGTGTTGGTCTGAGTTATGTTCGGAAAAGATTTGCGTTTAATCCGAGCATCGGTACAACTCATGGAGGTGTGCTTTCTGGAGCGAAAGAAGGAAAACTTTTGGAAGGAATTGTACCATCAGTTTTGCTTTCTTACAATGGCGATAAATTAGAAACCGATTTTTCGGGGGCGTGGTATAAATCAGTTAGAAACTATGATAATAAAGCCAATGATAGTTTTTGGGGATGTGCCAATGTTGGATTAAAAATCACTCCAAAAATCTCCTTCGGATTTCATGTCGAAAACAATATTCGGACTAATATCCCGAATCTTTTTAAGCAAGATATATTAAGCATTGAAGGTTTTAATGTTTTAGGTGGATATTTGAAATTTGTGGCTCGTGACCGTTATATTTTTAAATTCACAGGGGCAAAAAACATTTCCCGTAGTAATGAAATATATTCACACGATTTTTATAGACTCGAGGTTGTTACTCCTTTGTTTTGATGATGATGAAAACTTATTATAAATCTATTTTTGAGCATGAACATTGGGCAAATCTCAAGGTTTTAGAAAGTATGATTGCTGCTCCTGAAATACCTCAACGTGTCGTTGAGATTTTTTCGCATATCATTGCCGCTCAACGAATTTGGCTCGACCGTATCAATGGAAATAGAGTTGATTTAAGAGTTTGGGAGGTTTTTGATACAGAAATTATGCTCGAATTACTCGAAATAAATTATGCTGACATCAACAAAATCATTGATAACCAAGACCTCGAACAATTAATTGTTTATCAAAACTCTGCGGGTCAACATTTTACGAATACAATCAATCAAATTTTAAGTCATTTGGCTTTACACGCTTCCTACCATCGTGGGCAAGTTATTTTATTACTCAAAGGTAAAATCGAAGTTTTACCAGCTACTGATTATATTTTTTATCTAAGATAAATTTTACCTGTACTATACGTATATGAATCATATTCCAAGCCTTAGCGACATCAAAGACGTTCACGAACGCATAAAGCCATTTATTCATCAAACACCTGTGTTGAGTTCTGCCAGTATTAATGAATTGGCAGGGTGCCAGATTTTTTTTAAATGTGAAAACTTTCAGAAAATTGGGGCATTCAAGGCTCGTGGTGGAATGAATGCCGTTTTGTCTTTATCGAAATCAGAACAAGAAAAAGGCATTACTACCCACTCGTCGGGAAATCATGCACAAGCCATTGCTTTGGCTGCTAAAACAGTCGGAACGAAAGCATATATCGTTATGCCAAGCAATGCCCCAATCATTAAAAAGGATGGGGTAAAAGCTCTTGATGGAGAAATCATTGAATGTGACCCAACACTTGAGGCACGAGAATCGACGGTTCAACAAGTAATTGACCGTACAGGAGCAACCTTTGTGCATCCATTCAATAATTATGATGTAATTGGTGGTCAAGCTACCGCAACGGTTGAATTAATTGCCGAAATTCCAAATTTAGAAGTTATTATGGCTCCAGTTGGCGGTGGTGGACTTTTAAGCGGAACTGCCCTTGCAACGCATTACTTACTACCTAACGCAGAAGTAATAGCGGGTGAACCCGAAGGTGCAGCTGATGCAATTTTATCATTTAAGAGTGGTAAAATTGAAAAAGCTCCTTACATAAAAACTATTGCCGATGGTTTATTGACAAATTTGGGCGATAAAACACTGGAAATTATCAGAATGTATGTAAAAGATATTATTACCGTGAGCGATGAGGAAATTATTGCTGCCATGCGATTAATTTGGGAACGTTTGAAGATTGTCATCGAACCATCTTGTGCCGTTCCGTTTGCTGCATTGCTCAAACAAAAAGAAAGATTTTCAGGGAAAAAGGTAGGAATTATTCTGACTGGAGGAAATGTTGATTTAGGAAAATTACCTTTCTGAATAAGAACCTGTCTAAAGTAATTATAAAATAAAAGAAGCTCATTTAAAGGTTAATTTTGCTTTGCGAACTAAAAAGAACCTTACCATGAGCATCTTAAGCAAAGATAAGATTAAAAAATT
>JAIYBU010000160.1 GCA_027488335.1 Cytophagaceae bacterium | reverse complement strand
TTTTTAGAGAAAACTAATGATTTAACCAAAAAAAACTCCTACCTTTGCACCCTAATTTGAAAAGGAGTGTTTTTTACGCGTTAGATAAGCACTTCATTACAAGAGACTTACAAATCAAAAAATAATTTAAAACAAAAAAATGGCACGCGATTTAAAATTCACAAGAAATATCGGTATTGCTGCCCACATTGATGCGGGTAAAACCACTACCACTGAGCGTATCCTTTACTATGCGGGCGTTAGTCACAAAATCGGTGAGGTACACGATGGTGCAGCAACGATGGACTGGATGGAGCAAGAACAAGAAAGAGGTATCACTATCACTTCGGCAGCGACAACTGTAAACTGGGACTACCGTGGCGATAAATACCATATCAACATCATTGATACCCCAGGTCACGTTGACTTTACTGTGGAAGTAAACCGTTCTCTACGTGTATTAGATGGTCTTGTATTTTTGTTTAGTGCGGTTGATGGTGTTGAGCCTCAATCTGAAACTAACTGGCGTTTAGCTAATAACTATAACGTTGCTCGTTTGGGCTTCGTTAATAAAATGGACCGCTCGGGTGCTGATTTCTTGAACGTGTGTAAGCAAGTGAAAGAAATGTTGGGTAGCTACGCTGTGCCATTGCAACTACCAATCGGTTCGGAAGATAACTTCAAAGGAGTTGTTGACTTGATTAACTTCCGTGGTATGATTTGGAACGAGGCTGACAAAGGTATGACTTACCAAGTAGTGCCAATTCCAGATGATATGTTGGAAGAAGCAACAGAATACCGTGAAAAATTATTAGAAGCGGTTGCTGAATTTGACGAAACTTTGATGGAGAAATACTTCGAAGACCCAGAATCAATCACTGAAGATGAGATTTTGGCTGCTCTTCGTGAAGCAACTATCGCAATGAAAATCGTTCCGATGCTTTGCGGTTCTTCATTCAAAAATAAAGGTGTACAAACAATGCTTGACCTCGTGATGGCCTTATTGCCTTCTCCGTTGGACAAAAAAGCGATTGTTGGTACTGACCCTAACACAGGTGCGGAAATTACTCGTCGCCCAACAGAAGACGACCCATTTGCAGCGTTGGCGTTTAAAATCGCAACTGACCCTTACGTTGGTCGTTTGTGCTTTATCCGTGCTTACTCAGGTGGTTTGGATGCAGGTTCTTATATCTTGAACAACCGTTCTGGAAACAAAGAGCGTATCTCTCGTATCTTCCAAATGCACGCTAATAAGCAAAACTCAATTCCAAGATTGGGTGCTGGTGATATTGGTGCAGTTGTAGGTTTCAAAGACATCAAAACTGGTGATACTTTGACTGATGAGAAGAACCCAATCGTTCTTGAATCAATGGTATTCCCTGACCCAGTTATCGGGTATGCAATTGAGCCTAAGAAAACAGCTGACCAAGATAACTTCTCGAAAGCTATCACGAAGCTTATTGAAGAAGACCCAACGCTTACAGTTGAGTCGAACGAAGAAACAGGTCAGACAATCATCCGTGGTATGGGTGAGCTTCACCTTGAAATCATCATCGACCGTATGCGTCGTGAATTTAAGGTAGAAGTAAACCAAGGTGCTCCGCAGGTGGCTTACAAAGAGACGCTGACAAAATCATTCGAACACCGTGAGGTTTACAAAAAACAATCGGGTGGTCGTGGTAAATTTGCTGACATCGTATTTGAAATCATGCCTCGTGAAGATGGAAAACCAGGCTTGGAATTCGTAAACGAAATCGTGGGTGGTGTTATTCCTCGTGAATTTATCCCTGCTATCCAAAAAGGATTTGAGCAAGCAATGGTAAACGGACCATTGGCTGGTTTCCCAGTTGACTCAATGAAAGTTCGTTTATTCCACGGTTCATTCCACGATGTTGACTCGGATTCATTATCATTCGAGATGGCTGCACGTTTAGGCTTCAAAGAAGCTGCACGTCAGGCTGGTCCGAAAATTCTTGAGCCAATCATGGCCGTTGAGGTAATTACTCCAGACGAATATACAGGTCCTATTACTGGTGACTTGAACCGTCGTCGTGGTATGATGAAAGGTATGGATACAAAAGCTGGTTCGCAAGTAATCAAAGCTGATGTGCCTTTATCAGAATTGTTCGGTTATGTAACTGACCTTCGTACAATGTCATCTGGTCGTGCAACGGCTAACTTGACGTTTGACCACTACGAAATCGTACCTCAAAACATCGCTGAAGGAATTGCTAAGAAAAACGCTTAATTCTTCGTTTGACGTTTAATCATAAAAAAATCCTCTGTTAGCAATAACAGGGGATTTTTTATTGGATAGCTGGCATATGCGATACGTCCCTACACTCGCTCTACAATCACGGCATAACCCATACCTACACCCACGCACATAGAAGCGAGAGCATAACGTTTTTTTGTTCTAATGAGCTGATTTACAGCCGCTTGAATGATACGAGTACCCGACATTCCGAGTGGATGGCCAAGGGCTATCGCTCCACCATTTGGATTAATACGTGCATCGTCATCACCCAAACCAAGATTTCTTGAAACAGCCAAGCATTGAGCGGCAAAGGCTTCGTTAAACTCAATTACATCAATCTCATTTAAGGTCAAACCTGCTTTTTGGAGAGCTTTTTGGGTTGCACCTACTGGGCCAATCCCCATGATTCTTGGTTCTACTCCTACCACTGCCGAAGATACGATTCTTGCTTTTGGCGTAAGATTATAGCTTTTTACGGCATTTTCTGAGGCAATATACATGGCAGCCGCACCATCATTCAAGCCAGAAGCATTTCCTGCGGTAACAGTACCGTTTTCTTTCTTGAAAGATGCTTTCAGCTTTGCTAAACCTTCTAAAGTTGAACTTCCTTTAATAAATTCATCCTTGTTGAAAATCGTAATATTGCCTTTTCTATCGGTCAATTCAACACCTACAATTTCTTCAGCTAAAATGCCATTTTGTTGTGCTGCGAAAGCTTTTTGTTGTGAACGAAGGGCAAATAAATCTTGGTCTTCACGACTGATGTTATACATTTCAGCCAAATTTTCGGCCGTTACACCCATGGCATCTGTGCCATACATTTTGTGCATTTGTGGATTCACAAAACGCCAGCCAAAACTCGAATCAAAAAGCTGTACATCTCCACCGAATGGTTTTGAAGATTTACTCATCACCATTGGTCCACGAGTCATGTGTTCTATTCCTCCTGCAATAAAAACTTCGCCATCACCTGCTTTGATTGCACGATTAGCATGGATAACGGCCGACATTCCCGACGAACACAAACGATTGACAGTTTCTCCTGGAACGGTATAAGGTAAACCTGCCAAAAGTAAAGCCATACGAGCGACATTTCGGTTGTCTTCACCAGCTTGATTGTGGCAACCCAAAATCACATCTTCGATAGCTTCGAGTGGAATATTGGGGTTTCGCTTGATTAATTCTTTGATAGGTAAAGCTGCCAAATCATCGGCACGCACGGGCGATAAACTGCCACCAAAACTGCCGATTGGTGTACGAATGGCATCTATTATGTATGAGTCTTTCATTTGTCTTTACAATTAGCACGCTGATAACGCTGATGTTCCAACCGCAGCGGCGTACCGTTCTGGTTTTAACATATTTTGATTCTCTAAAATTAATTATTAATCTAACTTTATCTCAAACTTAGCACTTGTTTTTGATTTTACTTCATCTAAAGTAACATTTGGCATGAGGCCGATAAGCGTAAGTTGGCCTGCTGGGTACGCAAAAACCGCCAAATCAGTGATAATCATGCTTACAACTCCCGAAGCCGTCAATGGTAACACGCATGATGGTACGATTTTAGGTGAACCATCGGAATTTGTGTGTGTCATGGTAATAATGAGCCTTTTTGCTCCTTTAGCCAAATCCATTGCTCCACCAACGCCCAAAAGAGGCTTTCCTGGTACTGCCCAGTTAGCGAGATTTGCGGCTTCATCACATTCTAAACCTCCCATGATGGCTACGTCGATATGGCCGCCACGAATCATGGCAAACGATTCGGCACTATCAAAATAGCTACTTCCTTGTAAGGGCGTTACAGGAATTTTACCTGCATTTACTGGATAATCCATTGCTCCGCCACCATCGGTTGGCACTGGGCCTACGCCTAACATTCCATTTTCGGTATGAAGAATAATTCCGTGCTCTTCGGTGATTAAATCGGCTACCAAAGTTGGAATTCCGATTCCGAGATTTACTACATCACCTTTTTTTAGTTCGGCCAAGGCACGTTTTGCCATGTTCATTCTCACCTCATCAACTTTCTTTGAAGACGAAACCGATGCCGATGTGCCTAAATCTTCAAGCGTAAGCGTGGCTTGCACCAAATAATCTACAAAACAACCTTGTGTATGTATATTTTCAGGGGCAATTTTGCCGATAGGAACGATTTCTTCTACTTCGGCAATGACCAAATCGGCAGCGGTTGCCATCGCTTTATTGAAGTTATTTTCCGTCATTCGGTATTGCAAATTTCCTGCGGTATCGGCACGCCAAGCACGAATAAATGCTACATTTCCTCTAATTCCTTTGATAAAAACTTGCTCTACGCCATCAATTACTTTGGTTTCTCGGCCTTCGGCAATTTTTGTTCCTGCTGAGGTAGGTGTGTAAAAACCTCCGATACCTGCACCGCCCGCACGAATAGCTTCGGCCAATGTTCCTTGTGGTAGAAGTTCAGCCTCTACTAATCCAGCTTGCACTGCTTTTACTGCATTCGGATTTGAGGTAAAAAACGAGCCTATTACTTTTTTAAGTTGTCCGTTTGCGAGAAGTCTATCACCACCCAACCCTGGTTCACCCGTATTATTACCAATAAAAGTTAGGTTTTTCGTGCCTGCTTCTGCCAAAGCGTGCATTAAGTGTACAGGATTTCCTGTCATGCCAAAACCGCCTTGTAACAGAACATCTCCATCTTTGACCATCGAAGCGGCCGTATGTAAATCTATTATGGGTACTTGTTTCATGTAGTCTTTTTTATATGTTAATATAATCTGCGAACTGGAAGTTCGCTCCACAGTTTATTCAAACGTCTCAAACGGCAATCCAACATAGTTTTCTGCAATCGTTGTGGCATAAGCTTCTGATAACGAAATATAATCAAATTTAGCTTTTTGTAACTGATATTGAAATGAACCGTGTTCGTATTGTTTATGGAACAATGTGGTCATGAAATTAGAGAAATCTTGGGCTCTCCAGATGCGTTTTAGGGCGATTGTTGAGTAATTATCCAGTTCTTTCATCGAATTATTCTTATAAAAATCGGTAAAACCATCTACCAAATGTTTTACATCGGCAACTGCTAAATTTAGCCCTTTTCCACCCGTTGGTGGCACAATATGAGCTGCATCACCTGCTAAAAACAAGCGTCCGTGCTGCATATTATCAATAAAATAGCTACGCATTGGCGTGATACTTTTCTCGAAAATTGGGCCTGAATTGAGTTTCCATCCTTCGGTGCCAAGACGCACAGAAAGTTCTTCCCAAATCTGCTCATCTGTCCAATTATCTACATGGTCATCGTTGTCAACTTGAATGTAAAGGCGACTGACTTTTTCCGAACGCAAACTGTGTAAGGCAAAACCACGCTCGTGGTAAGCATAAATCAACTCTTCGGAAGACGGTGCAACGTTTGCCAAAATTCCCAACCAACTAAATGGATACGTGATTGTATATTCTTTATAAGCATCTTTTGGCATTGATTTTCGACCTAAACCATGAAAACCATCGCAAGCCGCAATAAAATCACATTCGATAATGCCTTTTTCTCCTGCATATTCAAAATGGATTTTCGGACTATCGGTCTCTATCCCTTCCAGTTCAAGAGCAGGGGCTTCAAAAAGTAGCGTTTCGCCGCCATTTACCCAGGCATCGGTTAGGTCTTTTACTACTTCTTGTTGACCATAAATAGTAATATTTCTTCCGCCAGTAAGCTTTCCAAATGGCACTCTGATACGTTTTCCATCAAAATTTAAATATACTCCATGATGCTCTTGACCTTCTTTGACCAATCTATCGGCTAAGCCTAAGTTTTTAAGAATATTAACGGTGTTTTGCTCCAACAAACCTGCACGCACACGTGCTTGTACATATTCTTGACTACGATGCTCAATGATAACCGACGAAATACCTTGTTGCTTAAGCCAATGAGCCAAAGTAAGCCCAGCAGGGCCAGCACCAATGATACCAACTTGTGTTTTTATTGTTTTCATTATAAATATGGTCTGTTGTTTATGAAATATTGACTCCTAATTCTTTAAATATTTCTTCGGCGGCATGAATAGCTTCGTTGGCAGCAGGAAGCCCACAATACAGAGCCGATTGCATGATAACTTCTTTGATTTCGGCAACCGTAACACCATTATTAAATGCAGCTCTGACGTGCATTTTAAACTCAGTTTGGCGGTTTAAAGCAATCAGCATTGCCATTGTAATCAGACTTCTATTATGTTTAGAAAGATTTGGACGAGTCCAAACTTCACCCCACGCATAATTTGTTATAAACGACTGAAAATCAGCATTAAACTCATTAATTTTGGTATTTGCACGGTCAACGTGGGTATTTCCCAAAACACTTCTACGTACGTGCATTCCTTTATCAAAAGTCGATTCTCCTACGAAAAAATTGATTAAAACGTGGGCATATTCTTTCGGTAGTTCGGTAGCAGCTAAGTGGCGAGCATGAAGTACTTTCAATTGAGCATTCGGAATATTGGCAACTAAAAATTCTGCTTGCTCAACATTCGTAACAGGGTCTTCATCGCCTGTAATTACGAGCGTTTCTACACTTAGATTTTGTAGTTGATTTCTAAAATCGGCATCACGAATAGCACAACAGCAGTTTGAATATCCTTGAACATCGCTACGCAAAAACATGGCGTGTGTTTCGGCAGCTCTTTGTGCGTTTTGCTTACGAAAATCTTCGGTAAACCAACGCTCCATTGTATCTTCAACGATGGCCTGCATTCCGTTTTTTGAAATGGTCTCAATTCTGCCATTCCATCGTTCATCATTACCAATTTTTGCTCCTGTATTGCTCAAAACTATCTTATTAAAGCGATTTGGATGATGTATACCCAAATATTGTCCAATCAAACCGCCCATCGAAAGGCCGCAATAATAAGCGGTTTCGATGTCAAGTTCGTTCATTAAGTTAACTACATCTTCGCCCAGTAATGCTATTGTATAGCCTTCATTAGTGATGTTGTTTTTTGAAGTACCATGTCCACGAGTATCGTATTGTAATACTCTGAAATAGGGTAGTAAGTAAGGAATTAGTTCATCCCACATCATCATTTCAGAACCCAATGAGTTGGAAAAAATCAAAACGGGACTGTTTGGTGTGCCTTGTATTTTATAGTTCATCATTATTTTAGTATTTCATCTATTATCTCCAAACTATTACCAATCGAATTTTCAGCTTTGAATAATTCCTCTAAATTTGGTAAATCAACATTCATATCTTCGAGCACTTCCTTTAAATGCTTTTGCTGAAAAATGGCTGATTTACAGGCCTTTTCTACGAATTCGTGGGCGTTTATTTTGCCTATTTTTGTGGCCAATGCCAGCGAAACATTCTCGGCATAAATCAATCCTTTGGTGAGTTCAAGGTTTTGAAGCATTCTTTTTTCATCGACCTCTAAACCCGAAATCAATTCAATGGCTTTTTCGATACTTCCTGCAGTGAGTAGCATTATCTCGGTCAAAACTTCCCATTCTGAATGCCATAAACCTGCCGAACGCTCGTGTTCTTGGGGCATGGCGGCCAATAAAGTAGCAACCAAATTTGGAATTCGGTTGGCATTGGCCAAAATGGCGGCACAGGTAACAGGGTTTCGTTTATGGGGCATAGTGCTTGAGCCTCCTTTACCCTCTCCCGCACCTTCAAATACTTCACCGACTTCCGTTTGCATCATCAACGATACATCTTTGGCGATTTTTCCGAGCGATTGGTTTAATATTCCAAAAACCGATGCGGCTTCAAGCAAATTATCTCGATTCGATTGCCACGAAAAAGATGGTTTTAGGTCTAAAATTTCAGAGATACTTTGCTGAACTTCCTTCGATAAATTTGCATTTCCACTACCAACGGCTCCGCCCAACTGAATGACCAAAACTCGTTTTTGTGTGCTTTTCATTCGCTCTTTGCTTCGCTCGATGCTTTGCAACCATCCCGAAGTTTTGAGTCCGAATGTAATTGGGCGAGCCTGTTGTAGCAGTGTCCGACCAATCATTAAAGTATTTCGATGTTTTTTTGTAATTTCTACCAATAAGTCTGATAATTCGGACAATTTATCATTTAGCCAATACCAATATTCTTGCATCTGCAAAACCGTAGCCGTATCTACTACATCTTGGCTGGTTGCCCCTAAATGTACGTATTTCGATGCCTCTACATCATTATTCTTAACAATTCTGGTCAATTGCTTCACCAACGGAATAGCGGCATTTCCGCCCAATTTTATTTCTGACTTGAGCTTATCAATATCAATAAAATCAACTTGACAGCAATTTTCAATAATTTGGGCAGCTTGGGGCGGAATAATACCATTTTCAGCTTGAGCAATTGCCAAAGCTCCCTCAAAACGCAACATTTGAGCGATTGTCTGATAGTCAGAGAATAAATTGTTTATATCCTTTGAATAGAAGTATTCCGAATAAAGAGACATATTTTTGTTCCCCTTCAGGGGTTAGGGGTTTTAAACTTCAAAGAAAACCGTTTCGTTTTCGCCCTGCATATTGATGTTAAACTCATACAAATTACCTTTTTTCTCAGCAATTAATGTATGTTTTCTTTCAGCAGGAACCGCATTTAGTACTTCGTCCGTTGAATTTAGTTGAGGCTCATCAGAAAAATAAATACGAGTGTAAGAATGTATCAACTGCCCACGCATAAAGACAATGACCGAAAGGTAAGGGGCCTGCCCAGCAAAAGATTGTGGCTTGATTGTGCTAAAAATAAAGCGGTTTTGAGGGTCTGTTCCTGTACCAAAACGCCCAAAAAGTTTATTTTCACCATCGTTTTGCCAAATTTCAATCATAGCATCAGGTATTACCTCACCGTTTCCATCGAAAACTTTTCCAGTAATAGTGATAGCTTCACTTTGTTCGATTGGACTAACCATCTGATTACCAACCAATTGCTTAAAATCATATAAATATTGCTCAGGTGTAAGCCCATAAGCAAAATATGGACCTACTGTTTGAGAGGGAGTCTGTTTCATTTTGATTTACGATTTACGAATGACGATTTACGATTTTTTAGTCTTTCCCTGCCTGTATCTCGACTTCGATAATTAAAATTATATTTTTTCAAAAGGTGTTGCGTTGTGACCTCTTAGTACAAAATCGAAGCGGTAGCCAAGAGCAAAGTTTGGCTCGGTGGCATCTAAATCGAATTTTGAAATTAATAATTCACGGCCTTTTGGTGGAACACCCAAGAAAATCGGGTCATGCTGCAAGAGTGGGTCACCAGGGAAATACATTTGTGTCACCAAACGATTGGTAATATTTGCCCCAAACAACGAAAAATGTATGTGGTTTGGTCGCCAAGCATTGTAGTGGTTGCCCCAAGGATATGCCCCAGGTTTAATGGTATAAAATTTATAATTTCCATCTTTATCGGTCATACAACGTCCTGCACCCAAGAAATTCGGGTCGAGTGGAGCATCGTGCTGGTCAACTTTATGTACATAACGACCGCATGCGTTGGCTTGCCAAATTTCTATCAACGTATTGGGAATCGGCTGCCCGTTTTCATTCATCACCTTACCGTGAACTACAATTCTTTCGCCCAAAGGCTCACCATTTTTTATTGAATTTTTGGTAAGGTCGTGGTCGAATTCTCCTAAGTTAAAATCTCCAAAAACTGGCCCAGTCAGTTCAGAAAGGGATTGTTTCAGAATTACCAGAGGCTTAGTTGGAGCTCGTAGAATCGTTGATTTATATTCTGGAGCTAAGTACGGCGGATGTACTTCACGGTCGAATTGATTATAAATAGTATTGCTCATCGGATTGAATGTTTTATTTCAACAAAAGTATCGTGTAAGTCAAAGATATTCTTGGATAATTTAAAATATTACTTGCACAAAACAAACATCTTTTAAATTATAAATTAGAAATCATGAATTAGAAACAATAATTTTCTATCTGATAGTTAAGTATTTTAGTTTATAAAACACATTATTTATATTTAAAGCCAGTATATTTACAAGAAAGTTATACAACTATTTTCAAACATTTAATGAAAAAAGGTTTAATACAATTTGGTGGTCTTTATGGCGATACGCAATCGGTGGTTTTTCCAAATTTTTTGCACCATGAATTGCTCGAAACCCGAAGCAAAATTTATGATTGGGAAATAAAAGAGCATCTACACTCAGAGCTGTATCAGATTTTTATTATTCATGCAGGAAGTGGGCTATTAATTTCGGGAGAAAATGAATTGAAAACAGAAGGCCCAAGTATCATTTTGATTCCTGCCAACACCGTGCATGGCTTTGTCTTTCAGCCCGATGTGATGGGTGAAGTGATTACGTTTTCGGAGTCGTTTCTTGAAAATATTTTCAAGAATTCACCCAAAATTTTGATGGAAACTACCCAATTGAAAATCCTGAATTTTGGTAAAGAAAATGTTGTTTTTGAGCAGATAATTCAATATAAAACACAAATTCTGAATGAATTGATTGATGAAAATCCCGAAAAACGAAATGTAATTCAGCTATTATTTCAGTTATTGTTTATTCAGATTTACCGATTTAGTATTTTAGAAAAACAGGAAATTTCGATTTCGGACAATAAAATGCTTAATTATTTCAAGGCATTTCAGAAAAATATCAAGCAGACAATTACAGAAACGAAATCGGTTGAAAGTTATGCTAAAGAATTGAGTATCACCGCTGTACATCTCAATCGGGTTTGTCAAGCTATCGTAAAAAAATCAGCTTTACAGATAATTCACGAATACTTGATTGCCGAAGCAAAAAAGTATTTACTCAATACCAATTATTCAATTTCGGAGGTTTCGTATTTGCTTAATTTCAAAGACCCTGCTTATTTTACCCGACTTTTCAAGAAACAAACGGGAGTTTCGCCCAGCGAATTCAAAAAAATATAATAGAAAAGGCGACCGAAGCCGCCATTTTCAAAGTACAAATTTATGTAAGTGTAGGTGTAAAATTTACGAATATGGATGAAGAACATTTTACCGTTACGAATCAGAAAATTATAAGAGCTTAAAGATGAAAACCTAAAATATTACTCCACAAAACCAGCTTTTGCTTTTTGACCAGTTTTTACCCAATTTCTCAACTCATCAAAAGTTTTGCCTGTTTGTTCGTTCGTAAAATTGCAGTGTCCTTGTCCATTTGTATATTTTACGCTAAAATAGTGTTGTTTTCCCTGTTTTTGAAGCAAATTTTCGTAACTCACAATTGCCAAATCGGCAGGAATCAGTTGGTCATAAATTGTATGCAAAGCCAAAGCTGGTTTATTAATTATGCCCGTACGGTCATATTTATCAAATAATGTATTTTGGCTTACGGTTGCAGCCAATCGCTCGGCTTTCTGATTTACCAAAAGGTTATTCGGAAATCTACCATAAACGGTATTGGTATTATCATACGGGTTTCCGCCAGCTTTTTTGGCAACATCACGCAAAACTCCCTCGCCAAAAGCCAACGCAAAAGCCAAATCATCGGGTTTCATATCGAAATGCTTGGCAAACTCAACGGCAAGCAGCGAATCTTTCGCATAAATGGCTTTTTTCATTAACATTGCTTTACCAAAAGCTACCTGCATAGAAACAGGCTCTTTGGGTTTAGATATATCAAAAATATCATGCAACGAAGTAGCAATCTCAGGAAAAAGCCCATTGAAAGTAGCAAACATATCAAATTCTTTGCGAGTTTGGAGATAAATGCGGCCAGCCAACGGACACATCGGTAAACCTCCGTTATAGTTTTGCCCATAATTTTCGAGCGTAGCCAACGTAACTCCACCGCCCATCGAATGCCCAGCCATAAATGTAGAATCTGGTTGACCGTATTTTTTCACAAAATATTGTCTCAATGACTCCGTATCATCAACACCTTGAGCCAAAGCCAACCCTTGAAACGCATAGTCAGATGCTGCCACCGCAAAGCCTCTTTCTAAAAATGGAGCCATTCGCTTTGGAAAATCTGGATTTTGGCTTTGTGCAGGTTTCGACCCCATAAATTCATATCCATGAGCATACATTACCAATTTTCCTTTCCAATTTTGGGGAAAAATAATTCGGTATTTCGCTCCGTTGATGCTTCCCGTATCAATTTTAGCGGTATTTTGGGCGAAAATCACTTGAGTGATAAACAACAAGATTAAGACTTTTTTCATAGGTATAGGTAGTTTGAATCAAACTCGCTTTAGAAAATAAGAAGCTTTATCCTCGTCTTTTCTCTGCAAAGAAGATGTTTTGAGGATAAAGCAATGTTTAAAATAATAGGTTGGTACTTAAAGGCTTGATATTAAAAAGATTGTGTTTACTTTTCTATTTCGGTCGAATCTGGAGATTCAACCCACAGTTTTATGCTTCTCCCCACACTTTTAGGGCGGTATTTACTGTCAAATCCAATTTACGCCATTGGTCATCGTGGCTCATATCATTTCCGTGGTGCGTTGACGAAAATCCACATTGCGGGCTCACACAAAGATTTTCGATTGGCGTATATTGAGCTGCTTCGTCGATACGTTTGCAGAGGTCGTCAATGTTTTCGAGTTCACGTTTTTTTGATGAAATAATACCCAAAACCACTTTTTTATTAGTTGGCACAAAACGAAGCGGAGCAAAATCGCCCGAACGCTCGTCGTCGTACTCGAGCAAATAACGGTCAACATTGATTTCGTTGAAAAGAATTTCGGCTACTGGTTCATAACCACCTTCGGCAAACCACGTACTGCGGTAATTTCCTCGGCAAAGATGAATCCCAACCAGCAAATCAGCAGGGCGGTTATCAATAACTGAATTAATCAGAGCTGCATACGTACGAGGCAATTCGTTCGGGTCTTCGCCTCTTGCTTGGGCAGCAGCACGCATTTTAGGGTCGCAGAGATATGCCAAGTTTGTATCGTCAAGTTGCAAATAACGCAATCCTGCATCGTATAAATGAGCGATTTCTTCACGGTAAGCGGCAGCTAAATCAGCGAAGAACTCATCCATATCAGGATACGAATTAATATCAATAGATTTACGTCCACCACGGAAGTGAATCATGGTTGGCGAAGGAATCGAAACTTTTGGTGTTTGCGAAACAACCGTTTTTAGATAATTAAAATCGGCTACTTGAATATCTTTTACGTGCTTAAGTTTACCAGTTACGCTCAGAACAGGTGGCGTAAAACCATCTTCGGCAGCTTTGGCATTTGGGTTAGCTTCAATCCCGCCAGTTACGCTTACACCCGCCAATTCTTTCAAGAAATCAAGGTGAAAATAATCACGGCGAAATTCTCCATCAGTGATGGCTTTCATTCCTGTTGCTTCTAAATGCTTTACGGTTTCGGCAATGCCTGCATCTTCGATTGCTCTTAGTTCTTCAACAGAGATTTCTCCTTTTTTCCATCTTAAACGATTCTCTTTTACTGCTGGCGTGCGTAATAAACTACCCACATGGTCGGCTCTGAAATTTGACATTTTCTTTAGTTTTTGAGGGCTGACGTTTCATAAAACACTAAACATCAACCATTAATCATTAATTTTAACTTATTTCCTTTGAATCAATTCTGGATGTAATAATACCTGCGAGAGCGGCTGGTAAGGCAAAAATCAAAAAGTTAGTAGCAATGCCCAAACCAGCAGCTATTAAAAATCCCGCTAAAGTTGGCCCAACGATGCCGCCCAAACGCCCTGCTCCCATTGCCCAGCCCACACCTGTTGTACGGAATTCGGTCGGATATAATCTGGCTGATAGTGCATACAAACCCACAAAACCACCTTGTATTCCGAAGCCTAAAAGTGCAAAAATGAGTAAAACAATATCTGAACCTACGAAAAGGCCAAATGAAGCCATCAGTACGCCTGTTAGCACCAAGATTACGCCCAAGGTTTTCTTTAAACCATATTTACTCGAAAAATATCCTTGTGTAATGATGCCGAAAAATGCCCCGAGATTAAATATTGTTCCCGCATAAATAGCTACTTCCATCGAAAGTCCTGCATCTTTTGCCAATTTTGGAATCCAACTTGTGAGAAAATATAAAGCTGCAAAAGCCATAAATAAAGCTGCCCAAAGTTGAATAGTAGGCTTACGAAAATCTGATTTTAGTAATTGGTCAACGGGTAGTTTTGATTTAAGTTTTTCAACAGTTGGTAAAGCTTCGATTGGCTGAATATTCATTTTGGTCAGAATTTTATTCAGTTTTTCAAGAGCGTTTGTAGGTTGGGTTCGTAAATAAAAATCGATTGATTCTGACAAAAAGAATAAAATCAAAGGCACCGAAAACATAGAGGTAATACCCGCAATGCGAAACATGTGTTGCCAACCATCTGTAGGAATAACTCTTGCAGCTACCAAACCCGACAAAACTGCCCCAACGGGGTAACCCGAAATAACAAAACTTACCCAAAAATCACGGGTTTTATTGGGGGTGTACTCAGAAGCAAGTGAAGCTGTACTGGCCAACATACTTCCGATACCAAGTCCACTTATGAAACGATAAATCAGTAAATGAGTAATTGAAGTAGAATAGGAGGTTAGATAAATACAAATTCCCATAATAATACCACTGATGAGAATGATGGATTTTCGACCAATTTTATCGGCAAAGGGGGCTAAAAAGAGCGTCCCGAGGGTCATTCCGAATAATCCAGAACTGAAGACAGTACCGAGAGCTGCAGGACTAATATCCCAATCTTTAGCAATGGCTGGTGCTGTGTAAGAAATTACCAGTACGTCCATGCCATCGAGCATATTCATCAGAAAACACACAAAAATTGTTGCGTATTGTAGGCCTGTCATCGGGTTTTTATCGATGAGAGCTTTAGGGTTGAAAGTCATTATTTATTAGGTGTATATGGTTGAATATAAGAGGTTTAGTAAGTAATATTTTACAAAACTTTCCAAACTTGAATCGCTACGTTATCGGGATTTCTGATGCCTTTGCAGATAAAAATGGCATTATTCATCCATTCGTATTTACCTTGTGGGGCTTCAAATTTTGGTATCGCTCGAAAATAATACTCTGATGGCGAAACAGCTTCACCCCGTCCGATTCGAGCCGCAACTTCGGGTGTGGCTACACGTAAACCTGTGTTTTTTATGTAAATAATTACGCCATCATCGGTTTTGATTTGATAATGTGCTTCCAATTCGGCTACACCATCTTTTCTTACAATCTGCCAGTCGGCACCACCGTCCAAAATCTCACCTTTCATTTTTGGTCCTTCAAAGCTTCCTCCTATTATTGGAATAATTCTACGCATTCCGTGGGGTGTATCTCCTACTATATAAGGTGCTTTAAGCTTTACTTTTAATTCACAAACAAACTCTAAACTTGGTGCGTCGAGAGTATTTTGGGCAGCAATTTCCATAGAAAACAATAAAAGAAAGAGAAAAGGTAAGTATTTCATGTCTTAGTTTTTTTGGTTAAGGGTCTGTATATCAAAACCAGCTACTTTTTTGTAATTATCCATTACTTCGGCAAGTTTCTCGTGCGGAATTTCGTCTTCTGAAAAACCTTTCGGGAACCAATCTTCCATCATATCCATGATTTCGTCAGGGCCTTTGGCTCTATTTTGTAGCACCACTTTCGCCGCTGCTGGTACTCTTTCTTTATCATATTCGATGAGTGCATCTAACGGATTACTTGTATTTTTTAAACATTCTGTCAGGCAATCGGCATCGAGAATGGCTTGTGAAGCACCATTTGAACCAATCGGATACATCGGGTGAGCGGCATCACCGAGTAGCGTAACACGCCCAAAAGTCCATTTATCTAAAGGATTTCGGTCTGACATCGGAAATTCGTAAACGGCTTTTGCTCCATCAATCATAGTTGGTACATCGAGCCAATCAAATTTCCAATCTTTATAAATGTCAACTAATCTTGCTTTATCTGCTTCTCGATTCCAGTCACGTGCTGTTAGTTTCGATTTTCCTTCTTTAATATTTCCTACCCAATTGATTAAGCAATTACCATCAGAATTAGGTTTTCCAATCGGATAAACCACCATTTTTTGGCGTAAACTCCCAATCATGGCCATTGATGTACCGTCTAAAAATGGTTTCATGGTAGTCGTGCCACGATACAGTATATTTTCGGAATAAACTGGTGGGCCTTCGTTGGGATAAAGTTGCTGACGAACAACGGAGTTTATGCCGTCAGCCCCTATCAAAATATCCGCACGCTCCACTCTTATTTTTTCGTTGGTATCTTTATCAATAAAATGAGCGATTACTTCTCTATCGGTTTGTTCAAAGTGGCTTAGGTGATGATTTTTCAAGATAGCATCTTTACCTAACGTTTCCACGACCTCATCAAAGAGTAACATCTGTAAAACCCCACGATGCACCGAAAACTGTGGCCATTTGTAACCCGCAAAACGCCCACGTGGCTCTGTCCAGAATTGTTGACCAAATTTATTAAAATAGACTAAATCGCTGGTTTCAATGGCATTTTGAGCAATTTTTTCTTGCAAACCTAAATTTGTTAATACTCGAACACTATGCGGAAGCGTATTGATTCCTACGCCCAAAGGTTTGATTTCTCTGACTGATTCAAAAACCTTAACCTCAAAACCCGCTTTATGAAGGCTCAATGCAGTGGTTAAACCACCAATTCCACCACCGATAATAATTATCTTCATCAATAAATAGCCTCCTGCTCCCAATGGGGAATTTTAAGAGATTTCTCTAAAATTAAAATTATAACTTTCCAACAAAATTCTGCATTATACCATGATTATACTATGCAAAATAAGAGAATAAATATGCAAAAACAATCAAGTTTTGACAGTTTAATTACGCATTCTGTACTTTTACTGCAATCCGAGCATTCTAATAGCGTTTTCTTTCAATATAAGTGGCTTCACTTCTTCTTTAAAACCAGCATCTGTAAAATCTTTCATCCATCGCTCTGGAGTAATTAATGGGAAATCTGTTCCGAAAAGCATACGGTCTTTGAGTAACGTATTAGCGTATTGCACTAATTGTTTCGGGAAATATTTCGGCGACCAACCACTCAAATCAATATAAACATTCGGCTTGTGCATGGCTACACTCAAAGCCTCATCTTGCCACGGCCAACTTGGGTGAGCAATGATTATCGGGCAGTCAGGGAAATCAATAGCTACATCGTCGAGGTGCATTGGATTTGAATATTCTAAACGCAAACCGCCTCCGCCTCGCACGCCCGAGCCAAAACCCGAATGCCCCGAATGAAATAGCATTGGTAATTTGTATTCGGCAATGACTTCGTAGAGGTGATAAGCCATTTTATCGTAAGGATAAAAACCTTGAACCGTTGGGTGAAATTTGAAGCCTTTAACTCCATAGTTTTCGATTAAATCACGGGCTTCTCTTGCTCCCATTCGGCCTTTATGTGGGTCGATGCTGGCAAAGGCAATCATCACATCATCGTTTTTTAAGGCTGCTTCGGCCACTTCGATATTCGGAATTCGGCGTTTGCCCACATTATGTTCCGAATCAACGGTAAACATCACAAATGCCAAATTATTATCTCGATAAAAATCAGCTGTTTCCTGAATCGTCGGGCGTTTATCTGATTTGAAATATTTGGCAAATGCTTCATCCAACTCTGGACGATAATCATCATGCGGTTGACAACACGACACTTCTGCGTGCGTGTGTACATCAATGGCAATTACTTTATTTATATCTATCATATTTTTAATGTTTGATATTGAATGATAAATGCTTGATTCAACATCAAACATTCACTATTTAACATTACTTCGCTCCCATTCTGATTGCTCCATCAAGGCGAATTACTTCGCCATTGAGCATAGTGTTTTCAATAATTTGTTTGACTAATGTGGCAAACTCCGATGGTCGGCCCAAACGTGGTGGAAATGGCACTTGTTTTCCGAGAGAGTCTTGGGCATCTTGTGGTAAAGAGGCCAATAATGGTGTTTCAAAAATACCTGGAGCAATGGCCATTACTCTAATTCCCATTCGAGCAAATTCACGAGCAACTGGTAAAGTCATCGCTACAATTCCGCCTTTTGATGCTGAATAAGCCGCTTGTCCGATTTGTCCATCAAAAGCTGCAACCGAGGCCGTATTGATTACAATGCCTCTTTCACCCTCAGCATTTGGCTCATTATTCTGCATTTTATCGGCCACTAATCTAAGGGTATTGAAAGTACCTATAAGATTTATGTTGATTACTTTCTGAAAAAAATCAAGCGGATGCGGTCCATCTTTACCAACCACTCTTTTAGCAGGCCCAATGCCAGCACAGTTAATGATTCCTTCGATGCTTCCAAATGACACAATCGATTGATTTACAGCATTTTGAACCTGCTCTTCGTTGGTTACATCGGTTTTGATAAACGTTGATTTTTTGCCCAAATCTGCTTGTGCTTTTTCTCCCGACTCTTCGTTTACGTCGAGTAAAACTACATTTCCGCCATTTTCTACTATCATTTTGGCTGTTGCTAAACCTAAGCCCGATGCTCCGCCCGTAACTAAGAATGTGTTATTTTCTATTTTCATAATTATATTTTATAGCATAATCTTCTAATTGAAAACTGTCATTACGTTTTAAAACTTATTCTATGACGTGACAGATTACAAATCTGCCTCACTTAGTACATCTCATTTACTAAATCGACTCTATGCTTTAAAACTGCTCGTTGGTTTAGTGAACCTTTATCGGTTATTTCGCCTAAATCAATGGATGGTGGTTCGATAGCAATTACATATTTTTTTATTACGGTCGAGCTACCCGTTGAGGTTTTATTAAATTCTACTAACCAATCATTAATAAACGTTTCTACTTCGGCATTCAAATATGCTTCTTTATTTGAGATTTCAGGGTTCAAATTAGCTAATTTTCGGCAAGCATCGGCATTTAAGAATAAAATTGCTCCAATATATTCTTTATCAAGCCCTGCTAATACTACATCCTGAATAATGGGCGAACCCATAGAAATAACTTTAGCTTTCAGCACTCCCACATTTACCCAAGTTCCCGTAGAAAGTTTGAAGTCTTCCGCAATTCGTCCATCAAAAACTAAACCCTTATCGGGGTTCGTTTCATCTAAAAACTTTACGGCATCGCCCGTTTTATAATAGCCTTCTTCATCAAAAGCGGCTGCCGTAGCTTCGGGGTTTCGCCAATAGCCTTTGGTAACGTTATGGGCTTTGTAGCGAGCTTCCACTTTGTCACCATCAGGTACAAGCTTTACGTCCATTCCTGCCACAGGTACACCCAAAAGTCCAGAAAATGCTCCGCCCCAATTAGCAAACATGGCCGAAGGACCTGATTCCGTACAACCCAAACCCGTAATTATCGGAATTTTTACGCCAATGGTTTCTACAGCCAATTCTTCCAAACGATTCCAAACGGGTTGAGCCAAACTTGCCCCTGCGTAAAACAAAATATTGAGATTTTTAAAGAAATTTTCTCGCAAAGTGGGTTCATTTTCCAAGTACGGAATTAGCATTTCAAAGCCTTTTGGTACATTAAAATAAGCCGTCGGAGAAATTTCACGGAGGTTCTGAACGGTTTCTTCAATACCCTTAGGCGTTGGTTTTCCATCATCAATCAAAATTGTTCCGCCATTGTAAAGAGCCAATCCAAAATTATGATTACTCCCAAATGTATGATTCCACGGCAACCAGTCAATAAAAACGGGCGGTTGCTCCTGCATAAACGGAAGCACCTGTGTAATCTGCTGCAAATTAGCACACCACATTCCTTGATGATTCATCACACCTTTGGGCAAACCCGTCGAACCCGAAGTGAACAACACTTTGGCAATCGTATCGGCATTGACTTTTGCTGCGGCAGTTTCTACCTCTGATGTAGGTTTTACTTGAAGCATTTTTTCAAAACAAACGCTATTTTCGCCATCAACCGTAACGATTATAACGTCAGGAAAAAGTGTTTTTGATAACTCAATGGCTTTATGGTACACCTTGCTACTTTGAGCAAAAATTACCTTCGGGGTCATGAGTTCGAGACAATGTTTGAGCTTACCGAAATCATCAGAAACCAACGAATATGGCGGAGAAATAGGCGTGTAAGTAATGCCAATATGCACCGAAGCCAACACCAAAAGTGCGTGTTCGAGGCTATTTTCTGATAAAATTACGACCGTTTCATTGGGTAAAAACTTAAGATTTAATAAATATTGAGCAATGCTTTTTGTCTTTTCGAGGGTTTCGGCATACGATAATTTCTCCCAATCTCTTGTAATTGAGTTTCTGCGACCAATAAACGTATGACTCGGTTTTATTTCAGCCCAATGCACCAACTTATCCGTAATTTTTGTAGGAAAATCACCTATTTTTTGTTCATTCCCAAAATGCACAATGCCATTTTCAAATTGTTTTTTATAGGTTTTCGTCGGACCGAATGGAGTATTTCTATACATTCTTTCTAAATGTTGAATGTTTGATGCTTAATGTTTGATTATTCACTATTCAAAATCTACCTATTCGCCTACTTTTTTTGCTCGACCTTCCAGAAAGTCAGTTAGCCTTTTCTTGGCTTCAGGGGCGTCGGCCGAAATTGCAGCAATTAAGCTTTCCATCATTAACCCTTCATTTTGCCCCGAATCAACGATTTTTGGTAAAACGTGCATCAAGGCATAGTTGGTCATACCTGCATTTGAGGAAATCTTTTTTGCCAATTCAATTCCTTTTTCGAGTCCTTGGCCTTCTTCTACCAAATATTGAGCTAAACCGATGCGTTCGCCTTCTTCGGCTTTATAGACTCTTCCCGTAAACATCATGTCCATCATACGAGCTATTCCGATTAGTTTCGGCACTCTTACGGATGCTCCACCACCCACAAAAATCCCTCTTTGCCCTTCGGGAAGTGCATAGAAAGTGCTGGTTTCGGCAACTCTAATATGGCAAGCCGAAGCCAGTTCGAGGCCACCACCAACAACCGCCCCGTGCAGAACGGCCACTACTGGCACAGTTCCAAACTGCACTTTATCCAGTGCTCGGTGCCACATTCGGGAGTGGTGAAGTCCTTGCACGGCATCACGTTCTCGAAGTTCAGAAAGGTCAAGACCCGCCGAGAAATGCTTGCCTAATCCATAAATTACTACACAACGAATTTGCGGTGGAATATCCTCAAAGACTTTTTCGATTCCCAGAACTAAATCATCATTGAAGGCATTGCGTTTCTCGGGGCGATTGATAGCCACCAACAGGATTTCATCTCTGACTTCTAACTGAAGTGATTCGGTGGGAGATTTTATTTCTTGCATTTTATGTATTCAAAAACTGATTGACTTATTTCAACACAAAGTTGAATAATAAAAAGAAAAGATTGTAGGTAAAAGGAAAGATAAAATAGGCAAAAACAATCAGTTTTGTAAATTCCGATACTCTTTTGGCGAAATTCCTGTCTTAGATTTAAAGAATCTTGAAAAATCGCTTGGCTCGAAACCGCCAATCTTAAATGCAATTTCGGCAATCCGCATGGGTGTTTGTTTGAGCAAAACTTTGGCTTCTAAAACTCGCATTTCTTCCAATAATTCGTGGGCTGATTTGCCCGTTGTAGTCTTTACACATTTGTGTAAATGATTGGGCGAAACCGCCAAAATTTCAGCAAATTCGGTAACTGTTTTTTTATCGTAGATGAGTTCGGAAAGTAAATTTTTGTAGCGTTGTGTAAGGTTAGAAGCTGCATTATTGCTGCTTTTGGGTGTTTGTATATAAAACTCTTTTATTTCTTTCAAAAATGTTGTTAGATACAAAGCAATTATTTCGGCACGATTGGCTTCGTTTCGTAGTTTTTCGGCCACTAAAATTTCTAATAAATCAAGAATTCGCCGACTATCTGAAATCTGAATAAGTGGCTCGGAAGTTATCTGAAAAAAAGGGAAATCTTTTTCAAGGTCAATATTAAGTAGGGCTTGATTAAAAAACTCAGGTTGAAAATGACAATAAAAGCCCTCGACATCCTCCGAAATGGCTTCAAGCGAAGTAATTTGGTCAGTCGAAAGGCAAAAAAATGTATTGGCTTTTACTTCATAATTACTCAATCCTTTGCTTCGGATGGCAAAGCCTTTGGTTACGTATAAGAAAAAATAAACCGAACGACGATGCGGCAAAACGGGAAATTTGAGAAAAGATTTATAGTTTTCGATGCGTTCGATATGAAAATGCTCATACAAACTCGAAACCTTTGGTTTCCAATTTCCAAACAGATAATCATCAAACTGCGAAGGGTTGAGTTTGGGTATTTCTTTTAAACGAGTCATTTATATAAGCAATCATTCATTTTTCGATGCAATATATAAAACCCTGTGGAGCGATTCTCCAGAATCGCAGTAAAACTATTCAAAGTCAACGTTTTGAATAGGAAAACAAGGTATTTTTGCCGAACTTTGCAAAAAATATGTACAACAATCGGGCGGCATCCGCTTTCCTGAATTGTTCAGAAAGAAAAATGAAAACTAAAGGAATCGTAAAAAATAAAATCAATATCGTTACGCTCGGTTGTTCGAAAAACCTTGTCGATTCAGAAGTACTTTATACGCAACTCAAAGGCAATGGCATGAAAGTAGAACACGAGTCGAAAAAAGACGATGCCAATATTGTTATCATTAATACCTGTGGTTTTATTGATAATGCCAAGCAAGAATCTATAGACACGATTTTACGTTATGTCGATGCAAAAGATGCTGGAATCGTTGACAAAGTGTATGTAACTGGCTGTTTATCACACCGTTATAAAGATGAACTTTCGGTTGAAATACCAACGGTTGATGCGTGGTTTGGTACGAATGAGTTGCCAAGAATGCTAAAAACCCTAAAAGCAGACTACAAACATGAGTTAGTTGGTGAACGCCTTTTGACTACGCCAGCCCACTACGCTTACCTAAAAATTGCCGAAGGTTGCGACCGCCCGTGTAGCTTCTGTGCCATTCCGCTCATGCGTGGTGGACACGTAAGTCGCCCAATGGACGAGTTGGTGCTACAAGCACAAAACTTAGCAAAAAAAGGCACAAAAGAGCTAATTCTGATTGCCCAAGACCTTACTTATTATGGTCTTGATATTTATAAGAAACGTAATTTAGCTGAGCTTCTTGATAAATTATCTGACGTAGAAGGTATCGACTGGATTCGCTTGCAATATGCTTATCCATCAGGTTTTCCGATGGATATTTTAGATGTGATGAAGAATCGTTCGAATGTGTGTAACTACCTCGATATGCCACTACAACATGGCTCTTCTGAAATGTTGAAAATCATGCGTCGTGGCATTGACCGACCCAAAACGGAGGCTTTGATAAATACAATTCGTGAGAAAGTGCCAGATATTGCCATCAGAACGACGCTCATTGCAGGCCACCCAGGCGAAACCGAAGAACATTTTGAAGAAATGTATCTTTTTGTAGAGAAAATGCGTTTCGATAGACTCGGTGTTTTCCAATACTCGCACGAAGACGATACACATTCGTTTACGATGCCCGATGATGTGCCAGCCGAAGTAAAACAAGAACGCACCGATATTATCATGGAGCTTCAACAAGGAATTTCGGCCGAACTGAACCAAACTAAAATTGGCAATACCTACAAAGTATTGTTTGATAGAAAAGAAGGTGGATATTTTATCGGAAGAACAGAATTCGACTCGCCAGAGGTTGATAATGAAGTTCTTGTACCAGCTTCTCAGTACGTAAGAATGGGAGATTTTGCAAATGTAAAAATCAATAATGCCGAAGAATTTGATTTATACGGTGATTTGGTTTGATTGAATTATTGTAGAGATATTGTAGTAGAGCCATTGCATGCAACGGCTCTACAAATTAAAAACATCATTTCACTGCTGCCACAACACCCTTCACCAAGGCAGAATGATTGAAATTGTCTTTTGGCGTACCCCCCAAACGCACAATCACTAAATTCTTCGATGGCACGACGGTTACATATTGCCCTTCAAACCCTACGGCCATAAAAGCATCTTGCGGAAAAGTTTTATCTTGGTGGTCGAGCCAAAAATGAGCGGCATATTTTCCATCGGAATGTGCGGTTTCGGTCGCTGAATATTTTACCCAACCTTCTGGCAATAAACGCTCACCATTCCAAACACCATCTTGCAGATATAATTGCCCAAATTTTGCCCAATCACGAGCGGTTGCGTACATAAACGAAGAACCAACAAATGTCCCCGAGGCATCAGGCTCAAGAACGGCACTTTTCATGCCTATTTTATGAAATAATCGCTGATATGGAAAAGCAAAGTACTCGGCGTGGGTAGCAAATTGTCGGCGAATAATTTCCTGCAAAATATTACTCGTTCCGCTCGAATATGACCAAACTTTATCGGGTTCGGTAGCTGCTTTACTCAACAAAGCATACGCTCCTGCACCTTTCTTGCGGAAAAGCATTTGAGTGGCATCGCTCGGTGCAGCATAGTTTTCCTCAAAACCAAGCCCGCTACTCATACGAAGCAGATGGTCGATGGTTATTTTCTTGCGTTCATCGTTTTGCCATTCAGTGATGGGAGCCGATTTTTTGATGTCCAATTTTCCGTCTTTCACCAAAAGGCCAATCATGGCACTGGTTACGCTCTTGGTCATTGACCAACCCAAAAGTGGCGTTTCGGGTTTGATGTTTGGAGCATATTTTTCGGCTAAAATTCTACCTTCATGTAGCACAACAATCGCTCTCGTACGAATCACGTTTTGAGGGTCTTTTTCTTGAAAAGCTTCATTAATGCTCTTTTCTAAGGTTATTTTATCAATTCCTGTAAAATCAGTGGCTGGGGTGAGTTTCTCGGTAAGGGTATCGGCCGATGGAACAGAAGGCTGTTTACGAATTTCTTCTTCCGATAACTCATTGACCAACGTACAACCTAACCCTTTACGATAGATAGCTTTAGTTTCAGCCAAACTATAAATATTGGCCGTTACGGCTTTATTGACTTCATCAACTTTTATGGTTGAAAACGGCACCGCATAAAGTTCTTCGGACTTAATATTTTCTAAATCTCGACCCGAAACAAACATGCATGAACAAACGGTTTTTGCATTGTACGATGAGCCAATATAGGCATATTGAATGGCAAAATTGCCCGCATAAACTAATCCTACAAGCATAGCTAACAGAATAGCGTAGATGATTTTTCGTTTGTTCGACATTTTTTTGATGAATTAGATGGAGAGAAATATTGCCAAAGTCTTTACGAAAGACCTTCATGGTAAACCCTAAGTAAACTTCAACCTCAATCTTCCAAAATATTTCCAACAAACGTATTTTTAAAAAAAAACGCAGCTAACAAAAATACAACCGCCCAATTGAGGTAGATATAGTAAAAATCTTCTACATCACGATAGACATTATCTTTGATTTTTACTTTTTCAAGGCGATTGATTTGCTCGAAGATATTTCGGAGGGTTTGATTATCGGTTGCCCTAAAAAACTGTCCATTTCCTTCACGGGCAATTTCTCGGAGTGTATTTTCATCAACTTTTACTTCGCTATCGTTCCCCCCAACGGCAATCGTATAAACTTTTATACCAAACGATTTTGCCAAATCGGTAGCCGTGAGCGGGTCGAGCGAACCTGCTGTATTATCGCCATCGCTCAAAATAATAGCTACTTTACTTTTGCTCGGAATCTCACGCAAACGGTTGATACACGTAGCTAACGCACTTCCAATGGCCGTTCCTGTGGTTTTTATGAGGTTACTATTTATTTCGTTGAGATATTCGTTCAGCACTTCGTAATCGGTCGTAAGTGGACACATCGAAAAGGCTTCTCCTGCAAAAACAACCAGTCCGATTCGGTCTTGAAAACGCCCTTTGATGAACTCGTGACCAACATTTTTGGCCGCCTCCAAACGATTCGGACTTAAATCGGTTGCCAACATCGACTCCGAGATGTCTATAGCGAGCATAATATCAATGCCCTCTGAAAACTGTTCTTTGCTTTCTCGTACTCGTTGCGGGCGTGCCAATGATAACAAAACGCAGATAACGCCCAAGATAAAAAATAGCGGTGGAATAAAACGCAGGTAACTAATCCAACTGGTGCGAAGCTGATAACTCGTGAGCGAAAGCCCCAATTTTTGTTGGCCACGTGTATAAAAAAGCCAACGAAATAGAAATAAAAACGGGACACCAATGATAGCATATAGATACAGTTTTTCAGCCCAAACGAACGAACGTAGGGTTTGCCAACTAAGCCAATTGATTGAAAACCAGTCCCACATTTATAATTAAAAATTGATAATGAAGAATATAGAATTTTGCGTTTCCATTCATCTTCTTTTCTATAATGTACGAAACTATTTGTTACTTTTTGTAATTATCAACAGCATTTCTTACGCTGCCATAGGTATGTAAAAGTTCGGTTGCTTCTGCGTGCGAAATATTCAATTCATTCATCACCATTCTTACGCCTCTCTCTACTAATTTGAGGTTTGTAAGCTGCATATCAACCATCTTATTGCCTTTCACTCTACCAAGCTGAATCATCAGTGAGGTCGAAATCATGTTTAGTACCAGTTTTTGAGCAGTTCCTGACTTCATGCGGGTACTACCTGTTACGAATTCTGGCCCCACAACGGCTTCTACTGGATATTCGGCTTCAGCGGCTACGGCACTTCCTGCATTACAAACTACACAACCAGTCAAGATTCCTTGTTGACGTGCTGTTCGCAAGCCTCCAACTACGTAAGGTGTGCGACCCGATGCAGCAATTCCTATCAAAGAATCATTTGTATTTATCTCGTACTCTTCTAAATCTTTCCAGGCCTGTTCAATATCGTCTTCGGCGTTTTCAACAGCTTTTCTGATAGCTCTATCTCCACCTGCCATGATTCCCACTACCATTCCGAAAGGAACACCAAACGTTGGCGGACACTCAGAAGCGTCAACAACCCCCAAACGCCCACTTGTACCCGCACCAATGTAAAACAAACGCCCGCCTGCTTTCATGCGTGGCACAATCTGGCTCAACAATGCTTCAATCTGTGGAATACATTTTTCTACGGCGTAAGGCACGGTTTTATCTTCATTATTAATGCCTTCGAGCAACTCTCGGACTGACATTTTTTCGAGATTATCGTAATGTGAAGAGGATTCGGTTGCTAATTTTTCTAAGCCAAGTGACATTGTATTACTGTCTTCAATTAAAATTTAAACTATTAATTAGTTGGTGAATTTCTTCAAAAGTAAAAAATATAGTTCTCACAAAAAATATTCTACTCAAAACTATACTCTAAGGCAATAATTTTCCTGGGTTCATGATATTATCAGGGTCGATGGCTCGTTTAATGGTTCGCATCATGTTGAGTGCATCGCCGTGTTCAGGCTGCATAAAATGGAGCTTTCCTACTCCAACTCCATGCTCACCTGTGCAAGTTCCACCAAAGGCTAAGGCTCGTTTTACCAATCTTTCGTTGAGGGCTTTTGCTCGTTCAAATTCATTGGTATCATTTGGGTCAATTATAATAGTTAAGTGAAAATTCCCATCACCTACGTGCCCCAAAATTGGTGCTAAAATATCACTTTCAGCAATATCTGCTTGGGTATCAACAATGCACTTGGCCAGCTTTGAAATCGGCACGCACACATCGGTTGACATCAATTTTCCTCCTTCTCGCAAAGCTACCGAAGCTGGTGCGGCATCGGTTCTGGCACGCCACAGTTTTTTGCGATTCTCCTCACTTTTTTCCCACAAAAACTCTATTAAAGCATGTTCATTGGCAATTTCTTCTACTTTTCTTATCTGTTCTTCTAATTCAGCTTTTGAGCCTCCGAATTCTAAAAAAAGCGTAGGTTTTTCGGCATAATTGAGAGCTGAATATAAATTGATGGCACGCATCATTTGGTCGTCAAGTAGCTCAATTTTTGCAATCGGAATACCTTTTTGGATAGTTTTGATGGCAGTTTTAACCGCCAACTCAACACTCGGAAACGAACATACTGCCGCAAAAATAGCCTCTGGATAGCTATGAAGTTTAAGAGTGAGCTCAGTGATGACTCCGAGCGTACCTTCTGCTCCGACCAATAATCGAGTAAGGTCATAGCCCGCTGATGATTTCTTGGCTTTGCTTGCCGTATGAATTATATCTCCATTAGGTAAAACCGCCTTGAGTGTCAACACATTGTCTTTCATTGTACCATAACGCACTGCATTTGTGCCTGATGCTCTGGTACTGGCCATGCCACCTAACGTTGCATTTACCCCAGGCCCAATCGGAAAGAAAAACCCACTTCCTTCTAAAGCCTCATCTATTTGGTTACGGGTTACGCCAGACTCTACGGTTACGTACATATCATCAGTATTGATTTCGATGATATGATTCATCTTACTTAAATCAATACATACGCCACCATCGAGGGCTAAAACGTGACCTTCGAGTGAAGTGCCTGCTCCAAACGGAATAATCGGTGTTTTGTATTTGGCACAAAGCTTTACGATTTCGGCAATTTCTTCTGTATTTTTAGGAAAAACAACACAATCGGGTGGTGTACAAACATGATAGCTATAACCAACACCGTGTTCGTTTCGGATGTTTACCTCGTTCGTTACACGGTCTTGTAAAAGGGCTTTCAATTCTTCAAAAATCAACTGATTGAATCGCTTTTCCATCATTTTACTTCATTAATGCTGCGTAATGCTTAAAGAACAAAGGAATAGTCTCGATTCCTTTGAAGAAATTAAACAATCCATAATGCTCATTTGGTGAGTGTAGGGCATCAGAGTCTAAACCAAAACCCAAAAGGATTGATTTCAGCCCCAATTCTTGCTCAAACAAAGCCACAATCGGAATACTTCCACCCCCACGGGTTGGCACTGGTTTCTTGCCAAATGCTTCTTCCAAAGCTAATACTGCGGCTTTGTAACCCGCAGAATCAGTCGGCGTTACGTAAGGTTGTCCACCGTGGTGACGAGTCACTTCAACTTTTACTGTTGGCGGAGCAATCGCTTTGAAGTGTGCTTCAAACAAATCTGCAATTTCTTCCCAATCTTGGTCAGGGACAAGTCGCATCGAAATTTTAGCAAATGCTTTTGATGGCAAAACGGTTTTTGAGCCTTCGCCCGTATAACCTCCCCAAATACCATTGACATCAAGCGTTGGGCGGATACTTGCACGCTCACGAGTGGTGTAACCCTTTTCGCCCGAAACTTCGGCAATATCAAGGTCTTTTTTATATTCCTCCAAATCAAACGGTGCTGATTCTAAATCATCACGCTCGGCTTGCGAAAGTTCGGCAACTTTATCGTAAAAACCTTTGATTGTTACTTTTCCATCGGTATCGTGCATCGAGGCAATCATTTGGCAGAGTATATTTACAGGATTTGCTACTGCTCCGCCGTACACGCCCGAGTGTAAATCACGGTTAGGACCAGTAACGGCAACCTCCATATAAGTAAGACCACGCAAGCCTGTTTCTACCGAAGGAATATCGTTTGCAATGATTGAAGTGTCAGAAATCAGAATCAAATCAGCAGCAAGTTTTTCTTTGTTTGCTTTCACAAACACGCCTAAATTTTCAGAGCCTACTTCTTCTTCACCCTCAAACATTATTTTTACGTTGCACGGCAAGCCACCTTGTGCCAACATCATTTCTATCGCTTTTACGTGCATGTAGATTTGACCTTTGTCATCGCACGAGCCACGGGCAAAAATTGCTCCATCGGGATGATTTTTGGTTACTTTTATGGTTGGCTCAAACGGTGGAGAATCCCACAATTCGTAAGGGTCGGCAGGCTGTACATCGTAGTGACCATAAACCAAAATTGTTGGTAATGAAGCATCTACTATTTTTTCGGCATATACAATTGGGTGGCCTGCGGTTGGGCAAATTTCGGCTTTATCGAGGCCAGCAGTCAATAATTTTTCTTTTATGAATTCAGCCGCACGAAGCATATCTGGCTGAAACTTTGAGTCGGCACTTACCGACGGAATTCTGAGAAAATCAAAAAGTTCGTCTAAAAAACGGTCTTTATTTTGTTCGATGTAAGTGTTCATGAATTTGTGGTTTTCTATCTAATACAAAGTTATGGGTTTATTTTTTCGCACCAAACTTACTTTCGGTTCCTTTTAGTAAGCGTTGGATATTTTGGCGGTGCATAACGGCCAAAATAATAAATATCAGCCAAGCAAAACCAATGGCATACTTATCGGCATTATCGTTCCAAAGATTGAAGGTTAGCTGAATCGGGAAAGCCAATGCTCCGAGAATCGACCCCAGCGATACATATTTAGTAGCAACAACAATCATCATAAATACTACCATACAACCCAAAGCCGCCCACGGGAAAGTGGCCACCAAAACGCCCATTGCCGTAGCCACGCCTTTTCCTCCTCTAAATTGGGCAAAAATCGGAAAAATATGTCCAGCTATCACGGCCAAACCCATGATTAGAGATAAAACACCATCTGTTTCTGATGAAAATAAACTTATAGCTTTTACGGCTAAAAAACCCTTCAAAAAATCGACGATGAGAACAATGATACCTGCTTTTTTGCCAAGTGTGCGAAGTGAATTGGTTGCCCCTGCATTTCCGCTTCCGTGCTGACGAACATCTATTCCATGAAAAATTTTACCGTACCAAACTGCTGTAGGAATTGAGCCTGCTAAATAGGCAAAAATAGTGCTAAAAATCATTAAGGTCATTTGTTGATATTGATAGGAAAGCAAAATTACACAAAATTGTGATATTTCATGTTAGTCTTATAACAAAAAACACATAATTTACTGATAAACAGCAACTTATGTGTTTTTTAGCTTATTTAAAATTGTATATTTTTAAACATTTCTATACCAAAATAGCAGTGATTTCATAAATTAATACTACTATTTTATAAATACTACATTCGTGTTACACCTTTGCGTTTGAGTGCTAAATCGTGGGCGGTATCGTAATATGAACGTAGGTTCGACCAGTCGAATACTTCCGAAATATTTTCCACACGGTTTCGCTGCATGATACGCTCACGACGATTCATGGTTACGAATTTGAATAATAATTCGGCCAATTGGTCGGCGGCTTTATCGAACGATTGTTTCTTACGATTTACCACATAAACACCTACATTATCGTAGTCTTTCATCAATTGCATGATAAAATCTCCAAAACCCGATAAATCGCTTGTTACGGTCGGAATTCCTCGCACTACGCACTCAAGCGGCGTATAACCCCACGGCTCGTAGTAACTCGGAAAAACGCCTAAATGACAACCACGCACAAATTGGCTATATTCCATCCCAAAAAGAGGATTGGTTGGCGAAATAAAATCTGGGTGATACACAAATTTTACTCGGTCTTGTTCGTGATTAAGTAAGTTTGTTTGTTTCAAATAGCTCGTAATATCATCGGGCTGCTTGAGTAAGTGCGTTACGGTATGGGGAAGTTTCTTGGTTTTCCAAGTTTGAATCGTGCGACGCAAGCGTAGTCTCCAATATTCATCAACAAACTGATTCAAATCTGGCAAATTTGGGTCTTCGTTCGATGCCGAAGCGTGAAAAAGATGGTCGCCGATTTGCTTCTCAATGGATTCGCAAGTTTGTCGAATTTCTTCCATGACAGCTCTCGACTGCAACACTTCGGGGTCAATAGAATGTACTGGATTTTTGGTAATGATAAACATCACAACCGTTGTATCGACACCTGCTTGTACCAGTTTGAAATTGAGGCGTTTGAGGGCTTCAAGTGTTATATCATAACCTTTATTGCGATATTCGTAACGGCCAGAAGTAAAGAAATAGAGTGTATCGTCTAAATCCCATGAATAACTTTGGAAGAAATGCCCCATCACAAACTGGTGGATTTTCTCCTTATACTTTAGGTGTAAATTTTGAAATTCGTGCGTAGCGGCAAAACGAGTTACGTTTAGGCCATTTGGTAAAATCAAATCGCAAGCTCTGCCGAAAAACACTTCACATTCTTTAGCTGTCACATCGCTCACGGTTGTCAAAACATGCGATTTTTGAGCAGCCAAACGTTCGATTTTCGCTTGGGCTTCGATACCGTAGTTTTTAGCTTCAACCTCCCAATTATACGTCGAAAGTTTATCATAAAAGCTTTCTTCGTTCCCTGCAATATAACGACCCAACATGGTTGCGTGCGTAGTAAATACCGTTGAAATTGGCACATTATCGGTACGAATATCAATCAGAGCGGTTGCCACCATCCATTCGTGGAAATGAGCCAAAACATCATTTTTATTACCGAAAGCCTCACCAAATTCGGTTAAGAAAACCCGAATCATTTCGCCGAGAGCAATTACTTGGTCAACGAGTGGTTCGGCGTTGAGGGTTGAAATTTGGTGTCTTTCCCAAAGTTGAAACTTATAGTCGTTACAGTTTTTTACTAAAGCCTTAAAATCAAGCAATACAATTTTGGGTTTGCCAGTTACGAGCCAGCGACCGTAATGAACATCAAAGCCCATTTCTTGCATTTTCTTAACTGTTTTTCCGAAAGGTGATTCGTCGAGGTCGGCAATCGGCTCAAACTCAATCATTGCAGTATTCGGAAAATATGGGCCAACGAGGCAATAATTTTCGCCCCATTCTTCGACCATCGCAGGTACTTTTGAACGAATAACGGTATAAATCCCCCCCACTTGGTTGCATACTTCCCAAGCTATTTCCATCAACATTGGCTTCTTTTGCTCTCGTGGCTTGATACTAATGGTCTCTTCTGATTCTCTTTTTAATTTTGCTTTGGTTGCCATGTTGGTAAAAAAATAGTAAAACATCGGGTTGAATTAGCTCAAAAAATTTAATAATAGCAATAAAAAATTTAACTTTTCAAACAATTCTAATCGTGTAAGTCAAATTTTAGACATTCTGCTATTTTTTACTTAAATTTCTCATGGCAAATCTATCATTTTCATTCATTGATTTTATTAATTTTAGCTTATTTTTATGCCCAAACGCTCAAATTATTGGTTAGGAGCAGGATTGGTCTTTGGGGCAGCATTTGGTTTTGCTTTAAAAGGAATCTTCATCAAATCAGCTTATGAGTATGGTATCGATACTATTTCTTTGCTTTCGCTTCGATTTTTGTTTGCGGTGCCATTCTACATTTTCATTTTATCTCGAAAAAGAATTCAAGAAGAATCTCACCCGCAAGTGCCGATGCTTACTTGGATAAAACTTTTTGCCGTTGGCTTTGTGGGTTATTATGTTTCGGCGTATTTTAATCTTTTGGGGTTAAACTACATTACGGCCAGTTTAGAGCGAATTTTACTATTTGTCTATCCTACTTTCGTACTGATTCTGCGAGCAATTTTACTCAATAAACGAATCACTCGTCTGCAATGGTTGGCTTTGGGTATTACCTATCTCGGAATCGTGCTGGCATTTTTGAAGAATTTTGATGCTCATCAACAAAAAAACATCGGATTAGGAGCTTTTTGGGTAATTTTTAGTGGTTTTATTTATGCCTTTTATTTAATAAGTAGCGATGACCTAATTGCCAAACTCGGCACAACTCGCTTTACTTCATGGGTGATTATTTCGGCACTTTTCCCGACACTCATTCACTGCTATATCGAAAACGGGCTGGCGATTTTTAATTTTCCGACGCCTGTTTATATTATTTCGCTGTCGATGGCCGTTTTCTCAACAGTTTTGCCAACATTTATGTTATCAGAGGGAATCAAACAAGTTGGTTCGGGAAATGCTTCGATAATTGCGAGTATTGGGCCAATTTTTACGATTTTTCTGGCAACCGTATTTTTGGGCGAAAACATTTGGCTCGAACAAATCATTGGAACGGTTTTCGTCTTAATCGGCGTATTTTTGATTAGCTGGAAAGGTAAAAAATGAAATTTGCAAATTCGGTCGAGAATTCAAGCAATGGAAAAGCATTCCTTAGACTTCCAACTATCAACTGTGAACTCATTTAATAACTTATCATTAACCGTTAAAGATTACGTTTTACCATACAATTTGATTAATTTTGAAAGATTATTTGCATCAAACCCCAAAAATGAAATATTATATTACAGTTTTTAGTCTATTACTTACGATTACTGCTTGTACTAATAAAAACGCAAAGAAACAAATACAATTATCTGACAGTCAAGAATTTAGGAAATACTGGTTTGCCAATAAAGCAGAAATTAGTAGTTATGATTTAGAACAGGCTCAGTATGGAAAACTTAACAAGGGCGAAGCTATAATGGTATTTGTCAACGAAGATTTCCGCCTGGACAAACAAGTAAAATTGGAGTCAGATGCTAAAGAAAACACAACACCCGTACTAAAACTGAATTTTATTAAGAAATTCGTTACGGGCATTTATGACTATTCGATGTACACGTCGGTCTTTACGCCGATACAAACCAATACTTTTTCTGCTACACTAAAGGTTACAAACACTAACCAAGAATGGTGCGGACAGAGTTTTATGCAGCTTAATTATCATCAAAATGGTTATCAAATACTCGGAAAGTCATATTTTGAAGAAGAGGTTTCAGAAGAAAGGCATATGGATTACAGCATGCTCGAAGATGAACTTTGGACAAAAATTAGACTATTGCCCATCGAACAATTACCACAAGGTAATATCCTGTTGGTTCCGAGCATGACCTCATTGCGTTTACGTCATAAAAAAGTACAGGCCGAAATGGCTCAAGTGCAGCTCGAACCTTATAAAGGAGATTCGACATTTAAGGGCAAAGATTTAATGGATTATCAAATCAAATTTCCCGAATCTAAACGAGAGTTACGAATCGTTTTCGAGAAAGGTTTTCCGCACCAAATTGTAGGTTGGGAAGATACTTATGAAATAAAAAAGAAGAAATTGACATCGAGAGGTATTCTGAAAGCAACCATTCAAAATGCTTATTGGGAGAAAAACTCGCCCGCTGATACCACTTATAGAAAACTTTTAAAGTTGAAATATTGAACGTATAATTTTGCAAAAGGTCTGTACCGAAAGTCTAACCGAAAACGCAGAAAAAGCATTTATAATTTAGGCAAATCGCCCATTAACAATAATTTGATGAAAAAGCTCAATCTCTTTTACTTTCTTATCTCTTTATCATTAATTCTTGCTTCATGCGGAGAAAAAAAAGCTCAGAAAACCGAAAACAAAGCTGATAGTCCAGCCATCTACACGCTTATATTTATTGATAAAACTGCAAGTGTGGATGTTTCAAAGCCTTTTGTAGCTCAGAAATACCAGCAAGCCCTCAATAGTATTATCGAAGAAAATCTAAGAAAATCGGGTGATAAATTTGAGATTTATTATATCCACGAAAATACGGCTAAAGGGCGTTGTTTATCACTCACCTGCCGCACAGAAATGGAAGAAACCGAAGGCATGAATGCAACTGATTTAGAAGCCATTCAAACTTCTTATGATTTATCCATCAGAAAAGAACGCACCTTTGTTTCTAAACAAGCAATGACACGCCTCAACGCCCAAAATGATAATGCGTCGAATCGTGAAACCAATATTTTGGCAAGCCTTCCTGTTATTGCTAAGGCCTCAGAATCAGGTGCAGTAGTGAAAGTATATTATTTGAGCGATATGGTTGAAAGTGTAAAAAATGGCCGAGATTTTCAACAAAAACCGCCAAAAGACAATTCGGAAGCAGAAAGTTGGGCAAAAGCCGATGCCGAAAAATATAAAGATTTGGCTTTGAATAGCCCTGACATTTCGATGATTTTACCCTTTGAACCAACGAGTTCAATTAAAGAAAATAACCCTACAATTACCTTTTATTGGTCAAAATTATTTGAAAACTTGGGCGTAATGAGTGTGCAGGAGTTATAAGATATTTAGTATAAAAAAGGGAAGCTTCGCTTCCCTTTTTTTGTTAGTCTCAAAAATTATCGCTCCATTGATAAGCTTCAATGAGTTTCATTTCTCCTTCTTTGCCTTTCGCAAAATTGCCGTGTTCCATACCCATAATAAACTCTTGATTATTGGCTTTTGACTTTTCATAAATATGCTTGAAAAGTGCTTTATAATTAATTTCGCCAGTGGTTGGTTCTTTGCGGCCTGGTTCATCACCTATTTGAAAATACGCAATTTCCTCCCAGCACAAATCCATATTTCGAGTCATACGTCCTTCATTTCTTTGCATGTGCCACATATCAAACAAAATTTTGCACGATGGACTATTTACGGCCTTACAAATCATATAAGACTGGTCAGAGTGGCGAAGGAATAAATCTGCATTATCGCTCAGTGGCTCAAGCACCATTGTTAGATTATGTGGCTCAAAAATATCAGATGCACGACGCAAGGCATCAATCACGTTAGCGGTTTGGACTCCTAAGGGAAGGTTTCGCTCAAAATAGCCAGGTACAACCGTCATGTATTTGGCGTTGCAACGCTTGGCGGTTTCAACCGAAGCACGACAAGTTTTTAAGAAGTTTTCAAGAAATTCTTTTTTCCCTGTTGCCAACGAAACTTTCCAGTTGTCGCCACCATCAACCACAAAAACGCCCATCTTCATGCCAAGTTTGGCAAGGGTTTCACCGATTTTAGTTTGAGTTTCAAGGGGGCGGCCTAACATTCCGTTGTCTTCGAGAGCCATGAAACCGTTATCGGCCATGAATTTAAGTTGGTCGAAAAGGTCTTTTCCTGCCGAATTTTCAAACATTCCAAAATGCGGTGCATACAAAAGTTTATACTTATATGGAGCTGCATTTGTCGGCGAAGACACCAAATCGTTGGCTGCCAAAGTGGTAGTAGTAGTACCGAGGCCTGTTGCACCTGCGGCCAAGACACTTTTTGAAAGAAAGTTTCTACGATTCATTAGTTTTTATAGAATTGAAGGTTGATTTTTTAAGGATTGAATAAATATCTCTCAAATATATCATAAAAAAAGCGTTTGGTCTAAACCAAACGCTAATAGTTTTCTCAATATAAAAAGTCCAAATTTTCGGTTTTCACATCTTCGGGGTCAAGTTCTAAGAATTCCTCCCAAAATGGATTTTCAGGTAATGCTGCTTTACAGATAATTGGCTCTTTTTTTACTGGATGTACAAAATATAAGCGTCGAGCATGAAGATTGATATTGCCTTCGAGATTTGGGCGAGGAAAACCGTATTTTACATCACCTCGAATCGGACAACCCATTTTTGCCAACTGCACACGAATTTGGTGTGGACGACCAGTAATTGGATTTACTTCAAGCAAATGTGAATGGTTGATTTCACCTAAATAGCGGTAAGTCAGTTCAGCTTTTTGCGAGCCTTCCACTTCTTCATTAAATGCCTTTACGATATTTCTGGCTTCATCTTTTACAAGCCAATTGGTGAGTTTTCCTGATTTTTTCTCGGGTTTATTACCCACAACGGCCCAATACGTTTTCTGAATTTCTCTTTTGCGGAAAAGTTCGTTCATACGTTCGAGAGCCTTTGAGGTACGTGCAAAAACCACTAAACCACTCACAGGTCGGTCAAGGCGATGCACTGTTCCCAAAAACACATCGCCAGGTTTGTTGTATTTTTCTTTGATATAATGCTTTACGTAGTCCGAAAGCGTTTTATCGCCCGTGCTATCGCCTTGCACCAAAATACCTTGTGCTTTATTGACGATAATGATATGATTATCTTCGTAAACTACTTGAAATGGTTGTTTCTTTGCCATGTTACTATTTAATACTTGTGTTGGCTGTCCAGCCCAGCCATCGGCTTAAAAAAAATGCTTTGCTGACAGCCGATTGCTGACAGCCAAAAACTAAACAAACTCCAAAGCCAGACGTCTGGTTTCTTTGTCGGTTTCTATATAATCTTCGAGCGTTGGTGTACGCACGAAGCTCACTTTTTTCATACAATCTTCAATTAAATCCGACATTTCTAAGAAACCTATTTCATCACGCAAGAAAGCAGCAACGGCTATTTCATTGGCGGCATTCACGATACATGCCATATTTCCGCCAACTTCAAGGGCTTCAAATGCAAAACTTAAATTTCTAAAAGTTTCATAATCAGGCTTCTCGAAAGTCAAAGATGGAAATTGTGCAAAATCCATTCTCGGAAAATTAGATTTTAAGCGATTTGGGTAGCCAATAGCAAACTGAATCGGTACACGCATATCGGGCAAACCCATTTGGGCTTTCATACTGCCATCTTCAAACTGCACCATCGAGTGAATAATGCTTTGCGGATGCACCACCACTTCAATTTGGTCGGGCGTAAGTCCAAAAAGCCACTTTGCTTCAATCACTTCCAAACCTTTATTCATCAACGAAGCCGAATCAATCGTGATTTTTGCTCCCATGCTCCAATTGGGGTGCTTTAGAGCCTGTGCTTTTGTAACGGTTTTTAAAAACTCACGGTCTTTTCCTCTAAATGGACCGCCCGAAGCTGTCAAAATTATCTTTTCGATGGGATTATGAAATTCCCCAACCAAGCATTGAAATATTGCTGAATGCTCCGAATCAACGGGCAGAATATCAACTTTATGTTTTTGTGCTAACTCTGTCACCAGTTCGCCAGCAACAACGAGCGTTTCTTTATTGGCTAAGGCAATGTGCTTGCCTGCCTTGATGGCGGCCACAGTCGGAATTAAACCTGCGTAACCAACTAAGGCCGTCAGCACCATATTGACAGATTCCATTTCTACGACCGAAACCAACGATTTTTCACCTGTATAAACTTTAATATCAAGTGGGTCGAGGGCTGCAAAAACTTTATCATAAAGGTCTTCGTTGGCAATCACAACTACATTCGGTCGAAATTGGGCTGCTTGTTCAATCAACAAATCAGCGTTGTTTTGTGCGGTCAGCACTTCTACTTCAAAAATATCAGGATTGGCTTCTACTACCTCCAGAGCTTGTGTTCCAATCGAACCCGTTGAACCAAGAATGGCAAGATGACGTTTTTGCATGAAAAAGGATGAAATAAATAAATCTACTGAAATTTTTTACAAAGTTCGGAAAATTTAATGATAAAGTTTTTATTT
>JAIYBU010000173.1 GCA_027488335.1 Cytophagaceae bacterium | reverse complement strand
TCCAGTAGGTTCAATCGGTGATTATGTTTTTAACGATAACGACAATTCAAATACACAAACGGCAGGAGACACCCCAATCGCAGGCATTAAAGTTTATTTATTGGATGCGGTAACAGGAGCAATACTTGATTCAACCGTAACCAATATCAATGGACTGTATAAATTTGATAGTTTAGTAGCAGGAAATTATAAAGTACTGTTTGTAGCTCCAACGGGTGCTTCGCTCATAACAAAAGATAATGGTGTTGATGATACCAAAGATTCAGATGCTGATTCAACAGGTACAACGGGAATCATAACGGTCGACACCACAAAACCAGTTGGTGACCCAGTTCGTGATATTACCTCGGTTGATGCAGGTTTAGCATTCAAAGTTGACTTGAGATTAACGAAAGCAGTAGTAGGTGATTGTAAGCGAAAAGTGGGTGATATAGTAGCATTTGAGGTGATAATAAAACGTCAAGACCTAATCACAACCGATGTTATGGCAACCGTAAAAGATAGTTTGTCTGCCAATTTCGAGTTTGTCAGTGCAACCTCAACCGAAGGTACTTACAACAATACAACTGGTATTTGGAGTGGCATATCTTTAGCCAAAGGCGATTCAGCGGTCTTAACTGTTAATGCACGAATCAAACAAGGTGTGGCAGGTTTAGCTTGTAACGATGCTTGGATTCAGACAATGGATAAAGGTGACTTTGACTCAATTGCAGGAAACAAAATTGAAACGGAAGATGATTTTGCCAGAGCTTGTGTAAGTGTTCCGTTAGCAGTTTGTACAGCTCGTGGCGAGAAAGCCGAACTCACAGCCCCAGCAGGATACACCAATGATCAGTGGTTGAAAAATGGTCAAGTGATTACGGGTGCAATAGGCAACACATATATGGCAACAACTTTCGGTGAATATACCGTAACCGTAAATAACGGAAGTTGCCCATCAACAGGTTGTTGCCCGATTTATGTAGAAGAATTCTGCGATTGTCCACCAACAATTTGTGTACCTTTCGTTATTCAAAAAACAAAATCTAAAAAGTAAAATCAAATTAGATGCTGATAAATAAACTTAAATCCCTTTGGATAATTCCAAAGGGATTTTGTTTTTGAGGAGGTTAGCCATAAAAAAAGACTCTTTGAATACCAAAGAGTCTTTCCGAATACTTTAACCTATGATGAATTATAAAAGTGTTAAAACTTTTACTTACAAACAAATACTTACAAATACCATTCCATTTTTCACAGGATAAGTCTTGATTTGGTAGTAATCACCGCCCAAATAAGCACCTAATTCGAGCGAAAATATTTTCTTCTAAAACGAACAAGCCACATGGCTCAATAGCTCCACGCCCCTGATGGAGGAATTTAAAATACTTTCTTTAAGTATTTTTTTCATTAGTTTATTTGAAAGTGATTTTTGAAAAAAATATTTAAGAGAGTGGCATAAGGGGCTGTTTATTTTGTACATTTCAAAGCACGTTTTTGCTCAGGAAAACTACACTTGGAATTTTTACTTCTGAAATGACTAAATCTTTTACGAATGTTGTCACTATTTGATGACTTACTTCTTTCCATTTGCCTTAATAGTTACTAATTAAATTTACCATTTCAGCTTCTAATGCTTCGGCGATTCAGACATTGACAAGTAACATTTTTTTAATTAATGTTTCGGTAAATTGTATGTATTGCAAAATAGATATGATGGTATATTTTTAGGGCATTTATTCTACGGCTAACCTCACCAACTCTGCCGTATTTTTAACATCAGTTTTACGGAGAATATTGGCTCTGTGATTAGAAACCGTACGAACGCTGAGAGAAAGCTTTTCGGCAATTTCTTGGCTACTCAATCCTTCGGTGATGTGTTTCAAAATTTCACGTTCTTTTTTCGATATTTTGGTAAACAAGCTTGTGTTTTTGAGTTTTGGTGTTGTTTTTTGTTTGCGTTGAGCCAAAAGCCCTTCAATAATCATGGCTGAAACTGTAGGAGGGAAGTATTTATTACCCGCTGAAACACTTTCCAAAGCCTTCAAGATTTCTTCTTTGCTGGTATCTTTTAACAAATACCCCATTGCACCATTTTCGACTGAGGTTACCATGTATTCTGCGTTGTTGTGCATTGAAAAAATAAGCGATTTGGTCGAAGGGTATTTATCTGAAATTATCTTGGCCACTTCAAAGCCCGACATTTGCGGCATAGTGAGGTCGAGAAGTACGATTGTTGGTTTAAGGATTTTGATTTTTTCGATGGCTTCGATACCGTTAGATGCTTCGCCGACAATCTCCATGTTTGACTCTTCTTCGAGCAGGTTCTGAATACCCTTTCTCACCACCGCATGGTCATCTACGATGAGTAACTTAATTTTGTTTGTCATTTTATTGTTTTGTTCAGTTGATGCGTTTTTTGTAACTGTTTATTTGTTATTGGGAGATGAGTAGATTTGTTTTTTCAGTAACCAATTGCTCAGTAACTGATTACAGACTACCATTGGTAAGTGGAATTTTTACGACAATATTTGTGCCTTTTCCTACTTCAGATTCAATTTTGATTGTTCCATTAAGTAGCCGTACACGAGTCTGCAAATTTTCCAAGCCATTTCCTCCAACTCGACTTTTTTTAGTCTTTTTTATGTCAAATCCTTTTCCATCGTCTATTACTACCAGTGAAACATACTTATTTTTTTCGTTAGAAAGTGTAATCGACACCTTTTTTGCTTTGGCGTGCTTCATTACATTATTGAGTGTTTCTTGTGTGATTCGATACAAATTATTCTCAATTTTGTTTGGAATAGTAATAGCATCAGTTAAATCATTGAATGATACTCGAAAATCAGCTCCCTTAGTGGTGCGTTCGAGCAGAAGCCTGATTGCTGATGAAAGCCCAAAATCGGTCAGGACCGACGGCATTAAATTAAACGAAACGGTGCGAGTTGCCTCAATGGTCTCTTCAATTAGTTTTTGGTGTTCTTCAAACGATTTTCGCTGTTTTTCATTCACAAAAGGCAAACTTTTTAAATGCTCGCTATCGAGTTTGAGGCCAGTTAGCATCTGACCAATACCGTCGTGCAATTCACGAGCCAAGCGTTTACGTTCTTCTTCTTGCCCTTCGATAAGTGCTGTTGAGCGAGTATTATCTTCTTTGCGAATCAATATATATTTTTCTTCGGTGGCTTTTACTAAATCTTTTTGGGTTGCAATAAGTTGTTCGTTCGTCTCTTTTAGTTGTTGGTTTTTAGTTTGTAACTCATTTTCCGATTCTTTGATTCTGAGAATCACTTCTTGCACATATTTTACCAATGGCATAAAAATCAATAAGACTTCAAGGACAAGTGTAATAATTGTGAGCCCGAAAAGTATAAATTCAATTCGCTTGACGTTCTCAACTCTTTCTTTTGCCTCAGTATCGTATTGTGAAACGATTTTATCCATTATTTTCAAAAAGTCACGCTCATTTGTTAGCATGTTTTTGATAATGTTTTGGCTGCTTTGGGTAATATATTTTTTTTGAGCAATGCTATCTGCATAGAGGCTCATTACTTCAAATTTTGGTTCTAAATCGTTAAATAAATTCTTTATTATCGGACTATTTTTTACAAAATATGTTTTCTCCAAACGCAACTTCCCATTTTTTAATCCATAATGACATTTTACCCAAGAATTGAGCGTTTCGCTAAAGTCATTTTCATAAAAGGTTGCTTCTTCGGCATACTGGGTTTTATTGGTCAATAAAATAGCCATTTTGCACAAACGCTGACTCAGCATTCGCTGCCGACCTGCCAGATTTACGACATGGGCATCATCGCTCGATTCGCTGAGTGAGCGTTGAATCAGCATTTGCCCAAACAACGAAAGCAGTGCCACCACAATGAGTGCCATCATATACAGACGAGTTAATCGCTGCGAAACTTCTTTGTCGAGATTTTGCATTTTGAAAAATTAACGCATTTTTTTTGAACTAACAAGCCAATACTTAAAGTTCTTTGTTATATCAAAGTTTTTGTTTCTTTTGTACTATTTGATTTTTGAGTAATTTTACTTATTTTGTATTTTACTTATAAATATTTGTCTAAAACTGCACAGATTAAAATTTTATTTGGTCTAAATGTGATTTAGGCAAATATAGATTCTATTTTTGTACCGTAAAATATAGGGGTACGACCGTATCATTTTTTATTTTAGGATTTTTATGACTACCTAAATCTGCCCTTTTAAAACTAAATATTATACTCAAAAACTATGCACTCCAAGCTAACACTCGTGGGGGCGGGTCCGGGCGACAGCGAACTCATCACACTAAAAGCCATTAAGGCTCTGCAAAGTGCCGATGTAGTATTATATGACGCTCTTGCTAACGATTCTTTACTTGAATACGCACCAAAAGAAGCTATAAAAATCAACGTCGGTAAACGCAAAGGACAACATTCGTTTAAGCAAGATGAAATCAATAATTTGATTGTTTCTTCAGCACTCGAACACGGCCATGTGGTACGTTTGAAAGGTGGAGACCCCTTTGTTTTTGGGCGTGGTTACGAAGAATTAGAACACGCTAAGTCTTTTGGAATTTCGACGGAGGTAATTCCTGGAGTTTCGAGCTCGATTGGTGTGGCGGCCGCCGTTCAGATTCCAATTACGCATCGAGATATTGCTCGAAGTTTTTGGGTCGTAACTGGCCATACCAGCGATGGTAGTTTACCAAAAGACCTCGAACTGGCGGCACAGTCGTCGGCAACGGTTGTGGTGTTGATGGGAATGGGTAAATTGGCAGAAATAGCAACTATTTTCGATAAATTCGGTAAAGCAAGTGTTCCCGTTGCTATCATTCAGAATGGTACAACTGGCGAACAAAAATCGGTTTTCGGACAAGTGAAAGATATTGTTGAAAAAGTAAACGAATCGAAGGTAAGTAATCCTGCTGTGATTATTGTTGGCGAGGTGGTTAGCCTGCACCCAGAATACATTGAGGCTTATGTGGGTCAGATGAAGTTTTAGGTGGGATTATAAATGTTAGAAAGGTAAAGAAACAAGCTACCTTCTCGGAGATGTGGCTTGTTTGGTTTTAGGGGCATGAGGTAGTTGTGCAGTTTTTCAAGGAAGTCTAAATTGGATGTTTTTAGAGAAATAGTTACTTATCACATAAGGTTCTTTCTACATTTTTGAGTATTCATAGTTAGACTTTGCAAAGATGAAAAAACAAGTGTGGTAAATATAAAAATGAGAAAATACATTGCAGAAAAATCCTATTTTAAAAAAATACTTTTTTGTGTTTTAAGTATTATTCTATGAATTTGGATAAGTAAAGAGAATAACTGAATAACAAGTATAAATACCCAAAAAAAGTGATATTGCGGGCTATCAATAAAAAGTTGAAAAATAGTTAATATTCGGTGCATTTATATGACAACTCTTGTTTGAATCATACACATAAGTCCGATAAGGTACAGATAATACTTAGTTTTACTAAGTTAATTCTAAGTGAAACGGAGTGTTTCTTAGCCCTTTAGTGGTAAAATTTTGTTTTTATAGACTTCTTTGGCATAGATTTTCGTTAGTTTTGTAAGCAATTATTAACAAACGAAACTATGCTGAAGAATTTTATTTTTTTACTACTTTTTCCAATGCTATCTTTTGCACAGAAACCCGTAGGTTTTTCGATGCCAGATAGTACAGATATTTTCGTAGAATACGGCGATGGAAGCATCTTGAAAAAAGCCAATGATTTAATCGAAAATCCTGATGCACAGGCATTTTTGATAGATTTTCACAAGAAATACCCCAATACATTTGATAAAGATATTCGATACGTGCATCTGATTTCGGCCAATGTTGATGATTGGGAAATGAAATTGTACGACGACCGAAAAAGTCAATTAAATTTCCTGAAAAACTACCCTAATCTTGCCAAACTCAACCCCGAATTTCAGTCGTTAGTGGAGGAAAATATTAAGTGGAATTATTGGCATTTATTACTGGCATATTCAATTATACGCAGTAATATTGATGCAAAACTTACCCGTGTGGTGTCGCTTCCAGCCGTAATGACCGAAGAGCTTGACCCTACAAAAATTTATGATGAAAAATTGATGATAGTCGAAAGTTACCGTAATTTTTTGCCTTTTTTTGTAACTTATTTTAATTCACAAGAGCAAAAATTTGTTAAATATGCCGACCAAGTTAAAGCTATTTCTGACAAAGGAAACTTAGCTCAAAAATACCTCAAAGGCCAAGTTTTGGATTATACCCTTACAAAACTTCTTTACGATAATTGCGGAAGACTTACGGCATCGTCGGCCAAATTTTGGATTAGCCAAGTGGTTGCCAATGACTACCGAAACATGCTTTTAAGCCACTGTAAAGAAACCCTCAATAAGAAAGAAGAAGTTGCTAAGAAAAAAGACGATAAAGATAAACTCCCACTTGGCACGACTGATTACCCAGTTTTGCTTGGAATTGATGGCAAACAATTTAACTTTGCTAAGTACAAGGGCAAAGTAGTTTATGTTGACTTTTGGGCAAGTTGGTGCGGGCCTTGCCGAGCCGAATTTCCGTTTTCAAAGAAAATGCACGATGGTTTTACCGAAAAACAAAAGAAAAATATTGTTTTCTTGTACGTTTCGATTGATGAAGACACTAACAGCTGGAAAGGTGCGATTGATAACCTAAAGCTCAACAACGGCGACCACGGACTTTCGGAAGGTGGTTGGGCGTCGGGTGTTTGCCAAAAATATAAAATCAATAGTATTCCTCGTTATATGATTATTGACAAGAGTGGCACTATCGTTCGTCCAGATGCTCCACGTCCGAGTAGTCCTGAAACTTTAGGGTTACTTTTAAAGTTAATGGAATAAATATTGGTGGAGAGAATAGGCATATAACAATACAAAAAAACTTGCAAGTTTTTCTAATCTTAGTGTAACTTTGTTTTATAAAACTCAGATTCGATGAAGTATATCATATTAATTCTTTTGGCAATTGCCTTCGTTCCTGCTATTCGTAGGTTTATATTCGAGATTTTGGTTGGAAATCAAATAGCCAAACAACAAAAACGCTACAACGATTTTATGGAAAAAGAGCGTGGTAAAGAAGGGGAAATTAAAGTAAAAACACCACCAACAAGTTCAAAAAGTAAAGGTTTTGAAGGTGGTCAATACGTTGATTATGAAGAAGTTAAGTAGAATGATTTCCAGAATTGTTCATTTGTAAACTTTTATGGTTAAAAAATATTTAAAACCACTAAAACTGCCAAACCAAGTAAGTTTGGCAGTTTTAGTTTTACGTCTAAGTTTCGGATTTTTAATGATTCCACACGGGTATGATAAAATGCAAGAATTTTTAGCAGGAAACCACGATTTTCCTGACCCATTGCATGTTTCACCGATGTTGTCTCACGGACTAACCATTTTTGCCGAATTGTTCTGCTCAATTTTACTCGTTTTAGGCTTGTATACTCGTTTGGCACTTATAATGCTGATAGGTTGCATGGCAATCGTTAGTTTTTCTATTCACGGTGCCGACCCACTTGGCGATAAAGAACACGCACTTTTATATTTATTTGCTTACCTCGGTATTTTTCTGACAGGTGCAGGAAAATACTCGATTGATACGAAGATTTTTAAGTAATGCTTAAAATTGCCTTCAACCCAATTTATCGACATCCATTGCCTGAAGGGCATCGTTTTCCGATGCTGAAATATGAACTGATTCCTGAGCAATTAATCTACGAAGGGACTTGTACTGAAGCAAATTTCTTCTCACCAGCAGAAGTGGAGAAACATTGGGTACTGGGTGTGCATGACGAGCAGTATTTCAATGATTTACTGAATCTGAGTATCGACCCAAAAATGGAACGTCGGATAGGTTTTCCAGTCTCCGAAATGCTTGTAAGGCGTGAACTTATCATTACACAAGGAACAATTGATTGCTGTCATTTTGCTTTAAAGTATGGTGTTTCGATGAATATTGCAGGCGGAACGCACCACGCTTACCCCGACAAAGGAGAAGGGTTTTGTTTACTCAATGATGTAGCCATAGCTGCCAATTATTTGCTTGAAAATCAGATAGTTAATAAGGTTTTAGTTGTAGATTTAGATGTTCATCAAGGTAACGGAACGGCCGTGATTTTTCAAAATCAACCACAGGTTTTTACCTTTTCGATGCACGGAAAAGAAAATTATCCGCTTAAAAAGGACGTTTCCGATTTAGACATTGAACTACCAACTTATTGCGAGGATGAACAATATCTAAGCACTCTCTATGAGACTTTACCCCGATTAATCGAACAAGAAAAGCCACAATTTATCTTCTATATTTCGGGCGTTGATATTTTGGCTTCTGATAAATTGGGTAAACTAAAGATTTCGATGGAAGGTTGCAGACGCCGAGATGAATTTGTTTTTGAACAAACTATCAAACATAAAATTCCTGTCGTTGTTTCTATGGGTGGAGGGTATTCACCCCGTATTGCCGACATCGTTGAAGCTCATTGCAACACCTTTCGTTTAGCAGAAAAAATGTATTTTTAAAGTTTTCAAT
>JAIYBU010000003.1 GCA_027488335.1 Cytophagaceae bacterium | reverse complement strand
CGCCACGTTTTTGGCGTTCAGCATCTTCTTGGTTTTTCGGCTCAAGCTTCCATCTTACGGCAAAAACTTCATTATCTGATTTTTGTGATTCTTCACCAAATGTTGCATATTGGTTTGCAAAATAGCCTACACGTGGGTCGAAATAACGTTTACGCATTGGTGTTTTTGGTAGAATAATCATCGAAGTATTAAACTCCATTGTTACAACACCTGCATCGCGAGAAGCTGGAAGGTAATTACCTATTTGCGGAATTGGAACTAAAGAAACGCTCGGAGGAATTACACTGAAAGTTTTTGTCGTACGGATTTCGGTATTGATTGGGTACGAACGTATGTGTTGAATGAAAGAACGGTCTGCTTGGAGTGCTGCAATTTTTAATAATTGCTTATTTACAGGGTCAAGCGAAAAAACTTGGTTGTCTCCTTTGAAGAAATCGGTCACTTCAACCACCGAAGAAGTATCTTTTTTCAAGGCCTTAATATCAAATACGCCAATAATTGGGTCGGCACTTGAATTTTTTACTGCTTGAAAAATTGGTTTTGTACTATCTGGACTGGCAATAACTAAGGTAACAGAACGCAAGAAAAGTTTATTTTCTGGGCCTTTTTCCCATCTTACTACTTGGCGATTTACTTCTTCACCCCCAAAAATACCACCACCTGCAGCAGTTTTTGAGTAACGAGTTACGGTCATGATGTCACGACCAATCAAAGAATCGCCAATTTCAAAGAAATACTTGTCTTCAATTTTATGAACCGTCATTAAGCCTTTACTGGTTTTGGCTTTGTCGGTAATTACTTCTTTGTAAGGTTTTGGGCCTGCTTTAGGTGCTTCGGCTGGTTTGGCTGGTGCGGCAGGGGCTGGGGTAGCTGGTTTAGGGTCTTCTGCTTTTTTCTCGTCTTTTTTTTGTGCATTTGCTCCGATAGCAACACTCAAAAATAACGAACTTAAAAAAGTAAATTTTAATAATTTCATAAATTTGAATTAATAGTTTGAAGAATATTAACAGTAAAAATAAATAAAAATGCCAAATTTTGTAACAATCTTTTGATGAACGGAGATTCAAACAAGACTAATGGAGGATTTTTGTAGAAATAGATGACTATCCAATAACAATACCTACTAAATTATGTTAGATTTTCGCTCAAAAAATATTTTTAGATTAACTGTAACCTTCTGTTAATATTCAAGTAAGTATATTCAAAAAAAATAAAACGATAGATTTTTATGACCGATGAAACGGCCATGTTATGTGTTTTTAATGGTGAGTTGGACAAAGCAGCGATTTTGTACGAACGATACAAACGCTTGAATAAAAAAATACAAAATTATGATAAAATAAAACCGTTGACTAATCAAAGTCAACGGTTTTATTTTGTAGAACAATCGAATCGACGACCTGATTTCTAAATCATTCACAACCACAACAACTTAGAATAGTATTCTACTAAAACAAATTAGTTTTAATCAATTTAATAGAGATAGCAATCAAAATCATTCCAAAGACTTTACGGAGAATATCAGCCCCAGTCGGCCCAAGAAATCTTTCGAGTTGTTGAGAATTTCTTAAAACGATGTAAACCACAAGCAAATTGAGCATGATTCCAATAATGATATTTTCAACTTGATAAGCCGCTTTTAGTGAAATAATTGTCGTCATCGTACCCGCCCCTGCAATAATCGGAAATGCCAACGGCACAATGGAGGTAGCTTTACTATTAGTAGTTTCGTGTTTAAAAATGCTTCTACCTAAAATCATTTCAAAGCCAATCAAAAACAAAATCAAAGCACCTGCAATGGCAAAAGATTTGACATCTACGCCAAATAAACTCAAAATACTAATCCCCAAAAATAGGTATGTTATCATCAAGCCACCAGCTACTAAGGTTGCTTGTTCGGCGTGAATACTTCCTGCTTTTTTACGTAAATCAATGATAATCGGAATTGCTCCTAAAATATCAATGACCGAAAATAGGATAATTGAAACCGAGATGATTTCTTTAAATACGAAGTTCATTGGCGTAGTAAGGTTTTTAGTTTGTCGAATTCCCAATCTTCAATCGCTGGGAAATTGGCTATTCTGAAAGTGGTGTCTTTCCAAGCACCATAACCATTACCCAAAATTATATTATTTTCTTTAGCTTTTTGTTTCAAAACCGAAATTTCATCTACACTCCCTTGAATCGCAATGACGGTTTCAGACCTTACTTCACGAGTAGTTATCAATAAATCAAGATTGGTTTCTTGGCCGATAAACGTATAAAAATTCTTTGCTCGTGCTTTTATGTGTGCATCAATCGTATGAATATCAGGTACTTGCTGCATCACTCGCATTAAGAGATAAATACTCAAAATATTGGGTGTATAATGCGTTTGGTATTTTCTGAAATTATCTCTGATGAATAGTAAGCTATTATAAAAATTATGGTCGCCAATTTCTTCGGCACGTTTGATAGCCTTAGGCGAGCAAATCATAATTCCCATTCCAGCGGGTAAACCGAGGCATTTCTGCACCGAAGCCAACCAAATATCGCCTGATTGCCAATCGAGTGCTATTCCGCCAAGCGAAGAAGTGACATCAACAGCAATTAAGGAGTCTGTTTGAAGTTTGCTGAAAAACGAATTTTCTATTTGAGTTGCATTTGAAGTTTCGTTTTGGGTAAAACACCAAACATCGGCATCAGAACTGAAATTGTTTTCTATTATTTCTTGAAAATTAAACTTTGTCGCCGAAACAGTTTTACCCAAACGAGCTGCATATTCAAACCATTTTTCGCCAAATGCTCCATTGTAGATATGATGGCTATGTTTTTTTACGAGCGATTGACTGATGATTTCCCAACATTCGGTAGCCGATGAAGTAAAATAAACTTCGTAATTGTCGGGAATATTTTGTTTTTGCTTAAAAACAGAAATGCACGCTTCCAGCATTTCCATAAAAGCTGCACTGCGGTGATTTTGGCTCAAAATACCTTCATTCATGGCATCTTGTAGGTAAGTTGCCACTTGCGGATATACTTTTGATGGTCCAGGATAAAACGTTGTCAAAGTTGAGAGTTCAGAGTTGAGAGTTCTGAGCGGGGGTAAACAGAAAATAGAGAGTTTTATTCTACTATTCACAAAAGTGCTTTAGTATTTTTAACTCATAATTCAGAACCGCACGGGCGACCCCGTCAAAACTCAGGACTATTTAAGAAAATACGCTTTTAAATCTCTTTCGAGTTCGGTAATGGAAACGGTTTCAATTTTCCCATCAATAGCCAATGAAATTTTACCATTTTCTTCCGAAACACAAACGGCGGCGGCATCAGTTGCTTCTGAAATACCGAGTGCTGCACGGTGACGAAAGCCATAATTGGAAGGCAAATCGTCGTTATTGGCGATTGGTAAAATGCAATGTGCTGCTTTGATGCGGCTACTGTCAATGATGATTGCACCATCATTCAATAAACTGTATTGACTAAAGAGCGATAAAATTAATTTTTTCGATAAAACTGCATCCAACGCATCGCCCGATTCGGCAAATTTGCCTAAATCGTCTTCTTTTTGAAGAACGATGATTCCTCCCGTAAACTCGCTCGACATCGTTTTTGCAGCATCAATAATAGTTTTTAAATGATATTTTTCTTCGGGAGCTACTTCTGCACCAAGTAAATTTGCAAAAAACTGATTATTAGTAAGTGAGGTAGATTTGCCGATTAGTAATAAAAAACGTCTAATTTCTTGCTGAAAAAGCACAATCAATGCAATGGCTCCTACGCCCATAAAGTATTCCAAAATACGGGTAAGTAGCTCTAAGCCAATGGCTTTTACAATCAGGTAAAACAAATAAATGAGCAAATAACCCAAGAAAACCCTACTCGCAACACTACCACGCACTAATTTATAAATGTAATACAGCAAAAATGCAACAAGTGTTATATCTAAAATATCCGTCCACTTAATTTCTAAAAATCCTATTTGCATGAGAAAATTTCATTTTATATTCAAAATCAGTTTCGTAATAAACCTGAAAACCTGAGTTTTCATAAAACCGCTTTGCTTTTGGGTTGTTTTTTAGTACTTGTAATTCGATACCTTTCGATTTTTGCTGTCCATCTTCAATTACTTTATCGAGCAGTTGGCGGCCAAAACCTTGGTTCTGAAAATCTTTTGAAATCATGATGTTTATGATTTCAAAAGAATGATTTTTTTCTTCTATCTCCAGATAACCAATGCTTTGTTTATCAAATTCAACAATTTGAATATTTTCTGAATCAAATTCTCGTCGGTGTGATTCGAGTTCGGTGCTATAAATGGCGTCGCTGTATTCTTTGAAAGAATTTTGCTCAATTTCAAAAGTCAAATCGGCATCATTTTGCGTTGCTTTTCTGAGTAGAAGGGCCATTTTATCAATGCGGTTTTATGGGAGATTTGAGATAAAATGAGTTGCCTTTTATTTAGAAAATCATTTTAATACAAAATAAATACTTTTTGAGATATATGTGTTAGATTTAGAAAATTTCTTTAATCTCCATATTGTTTGAATTGTACGCAAGAAGGGTGCAAAACCTTGGTATCATTGCTGAGTTTGGATAGTAAGCCAGTTTTTTTATTTCTTCTAAAAACCACAAGATTGTTTGAACTTTGGTTGGCTACAATCACAAAATTTCCTGTTGGGTCAATATTAAAATTGCGGGGAGTTTCGCCAAAAGTTGATTCATGACCGAGCAAGTGTAAGAATCCATTTTTTGAAATTTTGAAGATTGCAATCGTATTTTCTACTCGATTAGTGGCATACAAAAACTTTCCATCGGGTGAAATATGAATATCGGCACTACTATAAATGGCTGCGTTTTTCTGATTCGACATCGTGCTTTGAATCTTACTAAGTTGACCATCTTTGTACTTGAATCCAACGATATTTCCACTCATTTCTTCGATTGAATAAACAAATTTTTGATTCGGATGAAAGGCCATGTGACGTGGCCCACCACCAGCTTCAGTGTTGATAGTCAGTTCGTTAGCTTCAATTAATGGTTTGCTTTGTTTTTCATCGAACTTGAATGCTCTGATTTTATCAGTTCCCAAATCGGGTAGAAAAAGAAAATCGTTTTTTGGTGAAAAATTTGCCGAATGCACATGGGGTTTCTCTTGACGTTCCTTATTGATACTTGTTCCTGAAAACGGAATACTCTGCACGAATGGGTTAAGGCTACCATCTTCGTTTTTGGTTAAAACCGTTACGTTTCCCTCGCCGTAATTACCCGAAACGACAAATTTGTTGTTTTTATGCACACTCACATATACGGGGTTTTCTCCATTGGCAGATTGTTTGTTAATGAATTTTAAGCTGCCATCGGTATTGATGGCAAATGCACTTATGTTTCCGTGTTGAGGAAGTTTGGTTTCGGTGCAAACATACAAAAACTTTCCATCGGGTGAAACCGTCAGAAAAGAAGGATTTACGATATCCTGAGTGTTAAAAACTAAATTTAATTTGCCATTTTTTTGATTTAGTTCATAGACATAAATACCCTTATCGGGTTTGCCATCGGTATATGTGCCGACAAACATTAAGGTTTTATTTTGTGCAAAAACAACATTAATACTCAGTAATAAAATAAATAGATAGGTCAGTTTTTTCATAAAATTTTGTGCCTTACAAATGGATAATTACTCTTTTAGTACTCAACTTTATTAATGGTCAAGCGGGCGTTTTTTTATCATTCCACCTTTGGTGTCTTTGACGCTATTCATTACCACAAAGGCATTTGGTTCGATTTTCTCAATTTCAGTATTAAGTTTATTGAGTTCCAATCTTGTTATTACGGTATAAATAATATCAATATTTTTGGTTTCACCGCTTTTCCCATAGCCCTTTTTACCGCTGTAAACGGTTACACCACGCCCCATTTCGTTGATAATCATCTGTCTGATTTCTTCGTTATGCGAAGAAATAATCGTGACGCCCATGTATTCGTCAATACCTTCAATGATAAAATCTAAGGTCTTAGAAGCTGCCAAATAGGTAATCATTGAGTAAAGTGCAATTTCGACTGAAAGAAAATAGGCCGCTGTAGAAAAGATAAGTACATTGATGATAATGATGATAT
>JAIYBU010000045.1 GCA_027488335.1 Cytophagaceae bacterium | reverse complement strand
GCAATGCCGACAGAACAAAAAATGTAGCCCTAAAGAGAGCTACATTCTGTCGTGTATTGGCCAATTTTATTGCTGTTTTGTTGGTCTCCACCAGAGCAAATGTCCTCTTCAAACTGGCAGCGAATATTAATACTTTTTTTACAAATTTCCACCAACTATTTTTTGCCACATTACCATATTTAAAGATTGGGTGTTTGATGTTTTTGCCATTAAACACCCATCGTTCGTCTAAATCACAGTTAACTTTTCGTCTCCAAAACGCTCATATTCCTTAGTTACTACGATTTTTTTAATGCGAACGACCGTCAGAAATAACTCTTCAAAAGTATTATAAAGTGGGGCAATACCAAGCCTAATATTGTTCGGTGGACGAAAATCAGGGATAATACTCGGCGAACCATCGGCTGGTTCAATCATTGCTCTATTAATTCGGTATCCTTCTTGGTGCTGAATTGAAATGTGCGAGCCTCGTGCATCAGCATCTAATGGCGACGCAATCGAGAAACCGAGTGGCTCTAAGAGGTTTTGAACTAATTCTATCAAAAAACTACTTTGAGCAACACTTTTTTCTCGCAGATTCGGCATTCCTGCTTCAATCATTACATCTAAACCTGCTTCGATGGCAGCCAATGAAAGCACCGAAGGAGTTCCTGCCGCAAAACGTTGAACATCATTTTTTGCGGTATAATCTAATGTAAAGTCAAACGGTTTTTGATGACTAAACCATGCCCAAATCGGGTTAGAAAGTTTTTCTTGTAATTCTCTTTTGACGTACAAAAAGGCTGGAGCTCCAGGCCCACCGTTGAGGTATTTGTACGTACAACCTACAGCCATATCTGCACTCGATTCATTAAGATTTACAGGGACAGCTCCTGCCGAATGGCTTAAATCCCACAAAACTAATGCACCATTTTGGTGTGCTAAGTCATTGATTTTCTGCATATCATATTTGTACGCACTCTTGAAAACCACATGGCTAAGCGTTAGTAATGCCGTATTTTTATCTAAAGCTTGTTCAATGGCTTCTTTAGAAATACTCATATCATCTTCACTTGTGAGAATGGTAAGTGTATGGTTTTTGAATTGTTGTTCAATCAAACCCTGCAACACATAAATATCAGTCGGAAAATTGAGTGAATCTGTTATGATTTTAGACTTGTCATTTTGAAAGTTGAGAGTGGCAAACGCCAGTTTATAGAAATTAACAGAAGTGCTATCGCCCACAAAAATTTCATCGGGTTTTGCTCCAACAATTTGTGCGATTTTGGCCGAAACTTTATTCGGAAGCACTATCCAGTGTTCGTTCCAACTTCTGATTAATCTTTTTCCCCATTGATTTTGAATAAGATTGATACTTAGTTCGAGCGTTTTTTTGGGTAATCGGCCCAACGAATTTCCATCTAAATATATTTCTTCGCCTATTTCAAATTGATTTCTAAAATGAGCGAGTTTATCATTTTTATCAAGTTCGCGTGCTTCTTGCTTGTATTTTTCGAGCATTAACATTGTGTTCTTTTATTGGTGGCAACCAAAAAAACTTTTTAATTCTGTTTTATTTTTTTCAATAATTCGGGCGAAATTTTTTCAACCCACTGCTGATACATTTTTCCTGATGGGTGCAATCCATCTTCGGCAATAAGCGAAATATCGGTTATTGCTTGGCGAGAAATTGGCGTAATATCAATAAATAAAATGCCTTTTTTTTGGGTTTCTTCCTTTTTTACAGTGTTGAACAAATCAATTTGCTCTGAAATCGTTTTATTTGCTCCTTTTCCTCCGAATGGAGTTACGCCCCAGTCGGGAATGGAAACCACAAAAACTCGTTCGGGTTGATTTCCTGCAAACTTAATGGCAGTTTCGAGCAAATCAATAAATTCGGTTCGGAACTGCTCAATGCTGCGTCCACGATATTGGTTATTAACGCCAATCAACAGCGAAACCAAATTGTAGGTTTTACTTATTTGTTCAGAGATAATTTTTGCTTTTAGTTCGTCGGTTGTCCAACCTGTGCGAGCAATTATTTGAGGTAAAGCTACTTCCAGTCCGTTTTTGGTCAGGTGTTTACTCAGTTGAACAGGCCAACGTTCGTTCTCTGCAACACTTTCGCCAATAGTATAGCTATCGCCCAAAGCTAAGTAGGATAAGCCTTTTGTCATAGTATTTGATTCTAAATTGATATTCTGTGAAGAACTTTCACAAGAAAAAAGAAATAGTAAAAGAATTGATAGAAGGTATTTCATAAGTTGATAATTCATTTTTTATGTAAATGAATATCCATACCAACTCAGATTTCACTATCCTTGTTTTTCTTTTTTTCAAAAAAAATAATTAAAATATAAATGACCGATAAAATTACCAGAAAGATAGCAAGACTACTGATTTCTTTAATTGATAAATTAGACAAAAACCATAGGATAGAAATTGCTGCCAAAATCGGAATTGTGAAACCCGCAGGAAGTCTGAAATTATCTTTTTTACCATCTCTATTGAGTCGGAGTTTGATAGTGGCTAAAACAACTCCCAAATAGACTGTCAAAAGCGATGCACTGGCAATGATAGCCAGTTCTTTGAATCCACCCGAGATTGAGAAAATAAAGTCTAATGCAGCATATGTAATGATTGCAATGTAAGGTGTAGCAAATTTTGGGTGCACTTTGGCCATGATTTTGGGCATCCAGCCTTTGTTTGCCCCTGCAAAAATAACTCTTGGATAAGATAAAACCGAGCCACTTAGTGCTGCAAACATTGAAAATGCTGCTCCAGCTATCATTAGAGTAGAGCCAAATTGACCGATTACTTGATTGGCAACGGCCGCCAAAGGTGCTTCACTTTGGTTAACCAAATCAGCTCCAAGCACGCCTTGCGAGACGGTTTGTATCAAAATATAAAACAAAACCACCGCACCCATACCCGAAAGGATTCCTAATGGCACAACTTTCTTTGGGTTTTTGAGTTCACCACTGACATTTAATGAGGCTTCGCCACCTGCAAAAGCGAAGAATAGTAGGAGAGAAGCTTCTCCCAATTTTTCGATTGAAGGAAAAGAATGCCATTTTAGGTTGTCGATAGAAGTACTGAAAAAGCCCGTAATAATAAGAATGACCAGCGGAACAAGTTTGATAAGTGTATTTATTTTTACAATATTATCGCCATGTTTCACACCAAGAATATTGACATAAGTAAAAAGTCCAAAAACTATCAAAAAGAATAAAGCTCTAAATGGAAGTTCGGATAGCATTGGTAAATAAATACTAAGTGTATCAGCCATCGCATTGGCAATGGCGGCATCAGCTAAGACTCCAACAAACCAAAACATTGTATTTGCTAAGAAGCCTGCGTAAGGCCCAAAAGCTGTATGAATGTAAGCATACGCCCCTCCTGTGACAGTAATTTTACTGCCAATTTCGGAAAAACAAAGCATGATGAGCATCATCAGAAAACCACAAAAAAGATAGGCTAAAATGCTGGTTTCGCCCAGGAAACTGGCAACAAAGGCGGGTAAGACAAAAATCCCTGCTCCAATAGTTCGATTTAACGTGTTGGCTGCTAAGCCCAAAATTCCAATTTCACGGCGTAAGCCTTCGTTGTTGGTTGAAGTCATTTTTTAGGGTTTGAGGTGTAAGCTGATTTATCTAATTTTAAGAGACAGTGAAAATTAGCGTTTACCAAGGAGTCACTGCTACGAACTGTCAGTTAGTTGAATTAGTGAAATAATTACTAATTCAAATCTAACTTATTTATCGCCAACAAAAAAGCCTCCAATGAATTTTGAAGGCTTTTGAGCGAATTAGAAAATATTATTTTACGATTTGTATTCCGTGGCAACCACGAGGCATGAAAAGCTTGAAGTTTTGCTTCTGTAAACTTGGTTTGTCACCGTTTTTAACTTTCCAAAATTCAATCCCACCAAAATGTTTGCCAAAATTAAAATAATCAAAAACCGTTACGGCAATGTTCTCACCTGATTTGTCGAATACAATACTTTTTGGCAAAATCCCGTCAAAATCGTACTCAGCTACATTATTTAATGAACCATCAGGAGTGAGTTTTAGTAATGAAATCGATGCTTTTTTTGAAGAATCATTGTTTTCCCACGGGAAATAAGATTTTTTTGCATTGGAAACAACTACCAAACTTCCGTCAGGACTAATCGCAAAATTTGTTGGGGTTTCGTTGAGCTTAGTTTTTGTAATTAAATAATGCTCACTTGTACCTTCCAAATTAAATTTTAGCACAAACATATCTCCAAAAGTTTCGCTACCTGATTCTGGTTTGCTTGCAATATTCAATTTTAAGTCAGGAACAAGATAATACTTGCCATCGGGTGTGAACTGCCCTGCACTTGGTAAACTTCCAACTTTCAGGTTGCGACCTACCACATCCAAGCGAATGATTTTTGTTGTAGGTCCGTCACGAGCAACTTTCAATAAGCCAACTTCTTTTGATTCTTCCATTGTGAAAGCCAGAAAATCATTGTTAGGATGCCAAGTTACATCACTGATTTTTCCTGCTTGCAAATCCTTCGGTTTATTGATAATTCTGATGGGTTTTCCTGTTGGGTCAAGCTCTAAAATTTGTAATTCTTTGCCGTATTCTTCGTTACAAAGTGCTAAATATTCTCCATTCGGACTGATATCAATTGCCGTTGGGTTTTTACCTGTTGGAAATTTATATAAAACCTTTGGTTGAGATAAATCGCTAATGTCAACCACTGAAATAAAACCACCTGCGGGCAACTCTGAATTTAAGTTACGAATTTCGGTTGTTGTTTCTGCCGTTACTCCTCGTGCCTCTACAATGTAAGCAATCGGACGATTCGGTGAAATAACAATGCTTTTCGCCGAATTTATAGCCGAATTAGAGACAACTATGCTTCTGATTTCGTCGGAATACTTCTCAATCGGAAGCTTCACAACCGACATAAAATCTTTGTTGCCACGTTCCTTAAATAGTTTACCATCAACAAAAGCGGAGGCTGCCATATCCGCATCTGAAATGGCAATAATACACTTTGCATCAAAACTTAGCTTTTGTGAATAAACAAGCGAAGTAGCCAAAGTAAATATGGAAAATAGTATTTTTTTCATGAGAAATCAAGAACCATGCGAATCATGTTCGCACTAATGAACTGCAAATTTCCGAAAAAAATAGCAAAGTTGGGCAAGATTTCGTTAAAAATTAACTTTCGGCATCATAAACGACTACTTTTTCCCAAAGAGAAGAGCAGTTATTGATAAATACATAATGGTCAGGATGTACTTGATAAGCATCTTGGTCAGCGGCATTATCGAACACAAAAGTCAAAGAAAAACTATAGGAAGAATCAATTACTTCACGGTTGGTATTAGCAGGGCGACCCACATAAGCCGTCTTGATTAAATCAATTTTTGAGAGTTCTTTTAAACCAGCATGAAGAGCTTCTTGGTGCTCTTTGTTATCTTTTTCTTTTAACCAAAAAAATACTGTGTGTACAACACCTGTCTGTAAATTTGCCATAGGAAATTATGAATTAAAAATTATGAATTGAGAATTGAAAACAAAGAGTATTACTCAAAATTCATTCTTGGTATTACATTATTTAATGCTACTAAAGAACGAAAGTGTTCCGAGTAAGTAAGATTGAATACTTGAATTGTGGTCACCGCCTTGAATCGGAATTAACTCAACGGTAGTTGCTCCACGCTTTTTCATGGCATCAAAAGCTGTTTGGGAGTTGAAATATGGTACATATGTATCGGCTGTTCCGTGATAGAGCTGTGTTGGCGTTTTGGGCTTCCAATCAAAAACATCGTTATCTTTCACAGCATTTAATAATGCGGTATCAGTACCATCAGCGACACCTTTTTTTACTTTATCGCTTAAAATTGTCATTAAACTCCCTGATATACGAGCATTTTGTTGTTCTTTCTGAATCTGTGTCGCATAGGCAGTCACAAAATAATCAGTCATTGGGCGGTTAAGTTTGTATATTCTATCATACGTCAATAACACCCAAATATAGGAAGCATTGTGTTGGGAGTTTCCACTTGAAGGCGTAGAAACCAAAGTCTTAAAACTCAAAGTTTTGTTGTATGCACCAGCCCCACAACTTGATGCCTTCAAATTAAATTCTGAGCCTGTTTCTTCTTCAATTTTTTTCTGTAAAGCCAAAGTAGCAAAGCCACCTTCTGAGTATCCTGCAATAAATAGATTATTATTCCAGTTGATTTTTTCTTTAGTAATAACCTCTTTTGCTGCACGAAGCATATCTAAACTTGCCGAAGCCAGTCCTTCACGATGCTCATACGTGTGCGGTAGTGTATTTGATGCACCATATCCGATGTAATCAGGAGCAACAACAATATAGCCCGTATTTATTGTAGCCAAAACTGAGGCAATTGTGCCTTCTCCATCGGCCGAAAAATAAGAAGGTGCTTGTTTGTCATCGAAAATTGTACCGTGCTGATAGCTAACCATTGGGATGGCGGTTGTACCTGTTTTTACAGGAATAATTAACGCACCAGATGCTTGGATTTCTGTGCCATCGGTATTTTTGGTTTTATATACAATTTTGTATTGTTTCACGCCTGAACTAATGAAAAGTGCCGCTTGAGCTCCCAAACTTGAGCCGAGTGCTGCAATTAGTTGCTCTTTTGTAAGTTCTTTTACAAGTGTTGAACTAACTAAAACTTGCGGTTGTGGGTCAACTTTTACTTGCTTATCGCACGACCAAGTGACGAATGCAAACGTAAAAGAAATGATGAAGTACTTAAATAATTTTGTTTTCATAATCTTTTTGGATGTTATACAAAAGTACAAATAAGTAATTGAAAATGAAGAATTGAAAATTGATAATTTTGTAAAGTATTGATAATTAGAATATTAAGGATGCCATAGACGTTGGATGTGAATGATGTAGGTAGAACAAGAGAATTGTTTCAAAAAAAATATTTTGGATACTTTAATAAAAACAAGCATATTTGTGTATCAGAAGGGGGTGTAGCTCAGTTGGTTAGAGTGTCTGCATGGCATGCAGGAAGTCGTGGGTTCGAATCCCATCTCCTCCACTTTTCTTCTTTTTACCAACCAGGAATCAAGAAATTTACTCCTGAAACCATGTTTTGGCGTTTACCATTATAAATCGGTATTGCTATGTACGGTTCCACAATCAAATATCCCATCACATTTACTCGCAAACTAAAGCCTGTCATGATTAATGGCTCAACTTTTAGCTTGATTGATGTTTCGTTTTGGGTTTGATATTCTTGTACTGCACCTATCTTTCTATCAGCCGACCAAACCATACCACTATCAAAGAAAAAATTGAGGTCGCTCGGTACGTAAGAAAAATCTATTAAAGCCAGCTTCTTTGGACCAGTTAAAGGAAATCTGGCTTCAAGGTTTGTCACCAGAAGTTGCTCACCTTGTAGAGCTTCTTGCGTAATCAGACCCAAATTTTGCTGTTTTGTGAGCGTACTTCCATAAAAACCGTGCATATTCCACGGAAAACCTAAATATAGAGGGTTAATCTGATTGAGATAATCAAGATTTGAGGCATTCAAACGACCGTTATAGAGGAATCTTCCTGCAATCGTCAATGGTTTTACATAGTGATATTTTCGGGCATCAACCAAAACATTGGTATAACTGGTGGCACCGAAATATCTCCCCGCCTCAAACCTATAACGATAACCTTTGATTGGAGCAGTAGTACCAAAAATCGTATTGTCTCCCACAAATGCTACGTATAATTGACTCAAACTAAAGGCATTAAACCCCTGTGATTTTAAATAGGATTGCGAAAGTTTGGTGCGTGTGCTATTATTTAAGACGAAGGATTTTCCAGTTGTGGGAGAAAATGTTGTATAATCAGTATATTCATCACCCGAAAAGCCATACCAATTGCCATTAATTCCGCCCTCAATTCGCTGATTGGTATTGAGCGGATAAAATGCAAATATGCCTATTTGGTTGATAGCCAGTCTATTAATTAAATATTTGTTGGCAATTAAGGAGTCATTTGTAGGTACACCAAGTGATGATTTTACTTTGGCATCGGTCACATAATTGCTTTTGAAGAAACTTGCCGTTTTTGTAGTACTATCGGTGTAAGTTCCTTGAAAACGATACGGAATACGTGCAAAGGTAACACCCCATTGTAATGGTTTTTTTTGATTGAGGTACATTAATTGCCCACCAAAATCTTGGATTTGTCCATTGATTGAAACTGCTCCTGCTAACTGATTATGGTTAAGCATATCACTGAAAAGTCCAACTACACCTCCACCTAATCCAGTTCCCCAGCGACTGGCCGAAACACCAATACCCGCACTTCCAAGATAATCTAATTTGAATTTTGGTTGGTAGGTTAAAGGTGTCAATTTCTTTTCTGAAACTCTAACTGCAAGGTTATTTTGCTCCAAATTTTTCTGAACAATATCTCGTCCTTCTTTTAGAATTGCCAGATTTGCCGCCGATTTATTGACTTCATTTTCAACCACCTGTTGTTGAAATGCCCCATAACTTGCGAAGTATATGTTGTATTTGCCGTTTTGGAAGTAGTTATAAATCAATTGTCCTGTTTTTGTTGCAATACTGACAGCGGGTGAATACATCGTAATTCCGCTGATACCAGTAAAATAATTTGTGAGTTTTTCAATCTGCTTCGAGACAATATCATAGCGGTAAAGATTTCGGAATCCATCGGCATCGGATAAGAAATAAATGGCTTTTCCGTTTGGTGCTACTAAAGGATTGAGATTGTCAGCATCTTGGAAAAAATCAAAATTCTCAATAGCCAGCGTTTCTATGTTTATTTTTGAAATGCCAGTGTTTGCTTTTTCGAGACGAACATTTCTACTTCCTCGGTCTGAAACAAAATAAATCCATTCGCCATTGGGCGACCAAGTGGGTTGTAAATCTGAAAAATTGTCTTTTGTTAGATTTTTAACCGTTTTTTCTTTTAAATTGTATAAATATAAATCACTTTCTCCATTCATCAACCCTGAAACTACAATCGAACTTCCATCGGGTGACCACGCAGGATTAGTAAACGAATCAACATCTTTCAGTTCAAAACTATCTTTGTTTCCGTTGGCAATATCAATGATGGAAAGTTTATTTCTACCTTTCGTTTGAATGACTAATGCAAGTTTTTGACCGTCGGGCGACCAAGTTCCTGCGGTTTCCAGAAAACTATACGAATCGACGTGCGAGCCAAACGAACTACTTTCTATCTTACGAATCATTCGCCCAGTAAGTGCTTCAACAATATAAATATCAAGTGAAAGAACATTTTTTGATGAAATATAGGCTATATACTGTCCATCTGGACTAATTGACGGTGAAATATTCATTTCGCCAGCATTGCGTTGAGAAGCAATTTCTTTTCCAATCGGCCGAATAGAAGTGCCTGTCAGCATGGGTGTATAGGTATCAATCAAAGCCTGTTTCCACTTAACCGAAAATTTATCAATACTTGTTTTGAGGTTTCTCGTAAAAGCTATTTCAATACCATATTTTGCCGTTTCTCGGAAGAGTGGTCGAATAATGTCATCGCCATAGGTGGCGGTCATGTATGCCCAAAAGGCTTGTCCCCACCGATATGGAAAATATTTGTATTCTTTGGTTACTAAATCTCTAATCGTTGGAATATCATTACTCAAAACAGCATCACGCATCCACATGGCGGTATTGGCATCGACTCGTCCTAAAGACATATATTCGGCCAAACCTTCCACCATAAAAAGTGGTAAATTCTGTATGTTGCCAAGTTGTGTAGAATCGCCCGAAGTCATGAGTTGATACTGAAACGCATGAACCAATTCATGCCCCAAAACGTGGTCGGTTTGGCGTTTAGAAAACATCATTGGCATTACTACTCGATTTTTGAGTCCTTCGGTTACGCCTCCAGTTCCTTCACCAATTTGGCCACCAATGGCCGTAGTTTCTTGAAAATCAGGGTGATTTTTATAAACAATTAACGGATTTGGCTTAATAAATGCCAATTTGAAAACTTCTTGATGAATTTTATACCAATGTTCGCTATTGACAACGATGTCGTTGGGTATCTTATTTTCGTTGAAATAATGATATAATTCGAAGTGGGGGCTTTGCAGAACTTTAAATCCGAAGGTTTTGTAACGAGGTTTGTTTTGTCCAAAATATTGCGACTGCGAAATAGCTAAATTGCTGATAATCAATCCAATGCTTAATAAACAAAATTTTCTCATACTTTCGTGCGAAATGTTTTTACTAATAGTAACGTAAAAATAGGCAAAATCGCTTATTTCTGAGGTAGAAAATTATTGTTTTGCTAAATCACTGTATTGTGGGCGGCAAACTTTGGCAAAGCGAGACTTCCAGTAATTTGTCATCATGTTATCTTCAATCACCCCTTTACTCGAAGAAGCGTGAATAAAACGAATGTCCTCTTCGTTTTTTATTTCGGTAACTATTCCAGCATGACTAATGTTCTTGCCGACTGTGACAAAGAAAACTAAATCGCCTTTTTGGATATTTGGTAGATTAATTGCTGGAAAATACTCAGCTTGTTGCCATGAAATTCGGGGCAATTTTATGCCAATTTCTTTGAAAGATAAGCATAATAAACCCGAACAATCGAGTCCTTTTTCATCATTTCCACCATTTTTATAAGGGACTCCTGTATAATTTCGAGCAGTAGAAATGATTTTTTTTGTATAAATACTTTCTAGAGTTGTTGTATTTTCTGGAGATTTATTACGTAAAATCTTACACGAACTAACACTTATCATGCAAAACAGGATAAAAATGTAAGTAGAGTATTTTTTACAATGACGCATTTATTTATGATGGGTTATTAGAAAGTCTATAGTTGATGATTGTTAGCAGAGTTAATAGAAAAACTTTTTCTATTCTACTAACTTGCTTTTTGACTCGACTATTGAATTTAAACAGTGAGAAAATGATGCCAAACACGAAGTTTTTTAAAACTTTTTTGTTACTTCATTCGTAGTTAATAGAAAACATCTCTAAATATAAAAAGATTATGAAGAAAATAATGCTTTTATTGATGCCATTTGTGTTTTTGGCTTGTCAGAGCTATTCACAAAACGGTAAATCGAAAAAAAATAATTGTCAAATTGAGGTAATTAAGAAAACGGATACAGAAAAAAAAAAGCAATTGAGCCAAGAACAATTTTATGTTAGTAGAAAAGCAGGCACAGAAAGAGCGTTTTCGGGTATCTATTGGGACAACCACGATAAGGGCGTTTATAAATGTATTGGTTGCGATTTAGAACTTTTCACATCAGATACCAAGTTCGAATCGGGAACTGGCTGGCCAAGTTTTTGGAAACCAATCAATGAATGTAATGTGGAAGAACGTGCCGATAATGCTTACGGAATGGTGCGTACGGAGGTTGTTTGTAATCGTTGCAAAGGCCATTTAGGTCACGTTTTTGATGACGGCCCAAAACCAACTGGTTTGCGTTATTGCCTAAATTCTGCTTCTTTGAAGTTTGTGAAGAAGTAAATTAGATTGACCAATGTCGAAAATATATCATTGCCGTCAGTTAAAACTGACGGCAATGATATATTTTTTATTAGAATTTTACAAGGCTCTGCCTTTTACACCAAATAACTACTAATACTCATAATATCGGCAAAAACGCCTGATGCCGTTACTTCTGCTCCCGCACCTGGGCCTTTTACTACCAAAGGATTGTATTTATAGCGTTCGGTTGTGAACGAAATAATATTTTCAGAACCAGCCAAATTAAAGAATGGATGTGACCGTCCAACTGTTTTTAGGCCGATACTTGCTTTATTGTCACTATCAAGAGTTGCAATGAAGCGTAAAACCTCATCATTAGCTTGAGCATCTTGCAATAATTGCTCGAAACGGTCATTATCCTTTTCAAGTTCTTCAAAAAAGGCATCAACCGAAGGTGCATTCAAGCACGCATCGTTCAACAAATTAATGATTGTCACGTCTTCTGGTTCGAGTTTTAACCCTGCTTCACGAGATAATATCAAGATTTTACGTGCTACGTCTTGTCCGCTTAAATCGTCTCTTGGGTCGGGTTCGGTATAGCCTTTTTCTTTAGCTTCTTTCACTACATCCACAAATCTATCTCCTACTTTAAAGTTATTGAAAATATAAGCCAATGTTCCCGAAAGTACCGCCTCAATTTTATTGATTTTATCTCCACTCGTTATTAATCCTTGTAATGTATTGATAATTGGCAGACCCGCACCAACATTGGTTTCGTATAAAAACTTCACACCGTGTTTTTGAGCAGCTTTTTGGAGCATATAATACTGCTCGTATCTGCCCGAATTGGCCACTTTGTTTGGTGTAACAATCGAAACGCTACTGCTCAAAAGAGCGTAGTAGTACTGTACAATATTTTTATCGGCCGTGCAATCAACAAAGACACTGTATGGTAAGTTCAAATCTTGTACATCAGAAACAAACGAGCCTATATTGGCCATCTCGCCTTTTTCGAGCAATTCTTCTTTCCAGTTTTCAAGGCTAATTCCACCTTCGTCTAACAACATCTTTTTTGTATTGGTGATACCTACGAGTCTGATATTGAGGTTTTTTCGTTGCTTTAAGTACTGCTTTTGTTCTTGAATTTGTCTTAAAAGCGTGCTGCCAATCAAACCCGTTGCTCCGACTAAATATAAATTAAGCGTCAAGCCATCCACCTGAAAAAAAGTCTCGTGAATAGCATTTAGGGCTTTCGTAATATCTTTTTTGTAGATAACTACCGAAATATTTAACTCCGACGAGCCTTGGGCTGTTGCCACCACATTGATACCGTTTTTACCGAGTACAGTAAAAAGTTTACCCGAAGTACCTGTACTGGATTTCATGCCTTCACCCACTACGGCTATGACAGAAAGATTTTGCTCGATTGAAATATTATCAACCAAACCTTGCGAAATTTCGATAGCGAAACCTTCTTCCAAGATTTCTTTTACGCCATAAGCGGCTTTGGGGTCAACCGCAAAACAGATGGAATGCTCGGAAGAAGCTTGCGAAATCAGAATGACACTGATTTTATTAGCTGCTAAAATCGAAAATAATTTGGCCGAAACCCCAGCAACGCCCATCATACCGCCACCTTGCACATTGACCAAAGCAATGTCATCAATTGAAGAAATTCCTGTGATGGAGTATTCTTTCGTGCTGGCAGTTTTGCTTACGAGGGTACCTTCGTGGTGATGATTGAACGTATTTAATATTTTTAAAGGAATATTTTTCTGAAAAGCAGGAGTGAGGCTTGGCGGATAGATAACTTTCGCCCCAAAATGCGATAATTCCATTGCTTCGGCATAAGTAATGGTCGGAATCGTGAACGCATTTTTAACTTTACGAGGGTCAGAAGTGAGCATTCCATCAACGTCCGTCCAGATTTCTATAACGGTTGCGTTGAGAGCTGCACCAAAAATAGAGCCTGTGTAATCAGACCCACCACGACCGAGGGTGGTTGTTACGCCATCAATTGTTGAGCCGATGAAACCCGTGATACATTGCAGTTTATTGGTTTGGGCAAAATGCTTTCTGATTAACTCGTTGGTTAGTTCGCCAATAACTTCGGCATAGCCAAAATGGTCATCAGTTTTTATAACTTTGCGAGCATCTAAATATTCAGCATCAATTCCTCGGTTTTTGAGTGCTTCGGTAACTATGGTAGTAGAAAGTCTTTCTCCAAAACTTACGATAAAATCATTCGTTCGTGCCGAAAGTTCTTTTATCAAGAAAACACCACGTAGTAAGTCTTCAAGTTCATTTAATAGGCCTTTTACTTTTGCAATGGCACTACTTTGATTTTTGACATCAATTAAACCCCTCACGGCTGCAAAATGACGGTCTTCAACTGATTTTAATAATTGTAAATATTCTAAATCAGAAGTAGCTGCCAGTTTGCCAATTTCGATTAGGCGATTCGTAACACCACCCATCGCCGAATAAACTACGGCTATTTTGCGTCCTTCGTTGAGATTTTCTTGTAAAATTTGTATAACTTGATTGATACTTTCAACCGTTCCGACCGATGTTCCACCGAATTTTAATACTTTCATAAACCCCATTACCCCCAGCCCCTGAAGGGGAGTTTAAATTTAGATTCTTTAATAAAGCCCCCCTTTAGGGGCGGGGGGCTTGCAAATATAACAATTTATATACCAATGTCTGAAAAATGATGATAAAATTGTGTTTTTCTAAGAAAGTATTCCTCTGAGGAAACTAATGTTTAGAGGATTATCTAAATATTTAATAAAATATTTGGATTTCTGAATCTGAAAAACCATATTTGTAACTATCTATTGATATAAGTGATAAATTAT
>JAIYBU010000101.1 GCA_027488335.1 Cytophagaceae bacterium | reverse complement strand
CCGTTGGAAAGTGTAACAAATTTATTTTCAACGGTCAGAAAAATCTCTTGGGTCATTTTCTGATTGGGCGAGTCAATTGTTGGAAACCAAGCAGAATTCGATTCAGTTTCGCCTTGTGTCCAGATTTGTTGCGGTTTATTGGGTTCTGTTCCCGAAGGGTTTATAAAATATAAGCCTTTATCACCAGAAATAGCCTCGCTTCCGCCCGCAATGCGTTCGTTTGGCTTGGCTGTATATGTAATTTGAATAGTTATAGTATCTTTCCGAGTGAAGATTTGGCCTAAATCTATTTTCAAAATACTTTTATCATAGTCATATTTCAGTCCCTTTCCTTTCGACGTAACTTCTTTAATATCAAAGCTTTTTGCATCGAGGTGGATAAATTTCTGCGGGTAAAAATGCGGTTTAAAAGTCAAGAATGCCTTTCCATGAAGATATTGTTTTTCCCAATCGGGTTTAATTTCGAGTTTGGTATGAATTAAATCATGCTCGATTGTTTTTGAAGCATTATAGGGCCCTTGGGCAGGAACTATGATAGTATCTTCTTGAGCAACAACACAAAGACTTAAGAAGAAAAGTATCGTTATTGGAAAAAATTTCATTGAAGAACACAGACAAGTTTAAGTGGCTATTATTGAGTTATTTTCGCTTTTTGGAATAATTTCCCGTACTTTTTACTGGCTTCCGAAAATCATTAAAATAATGTTCTTTCACTCTTCGTAGAGCGAAACCATCGTCGAATGCTTCTACGATATAATCTCGCTTAAATTTAAAATCATCTAAACTTGCATAACCACCTTTCAAGGTAAGCGTAAAAACATTATTATCGGCATTAAAAGTCCAAGAAGTTTCGTCGGTGTCAATATCCAAAAAATCAACTCCAGCACAAAACCGTATTTTTGGGTCACTTTCATAATCATATTCAATTTTTCCCCTTTCTGACAACTTCAGCACTAAATTATTGATAGTCAACTTAGACTCGTGATAAGGCGTTAGGTAAATATCTCCTCTTTCAATTTTATTTCTAACCAAAATCCAACGTTTTGTCCTGTCGAACAAAGTCTTGTGTAACACTAAGTAATTGATTTTTACTGGCGGAGCAACTACCTTTGGAGCAACTTTTACACTATCGGCAAATGCTATTTTAGCATCAGTTATTGCCGTTGTTTTCACAATTGAATCAGTTGTACTTGAAACTACTAAAAATTTTGAAGTATCGACTAAAACTTTTGGCACATCAACCTTATTCTCAACTACCACTTTTGGAGTCTCAACAATTGACGTCGGTATCGTTTTTCTATTTTGATTCGCAACTTTTGTATTTTTTCTTAAATCTTCAAAAAAAAACTCTTTAGTTTTCATCAAAATATAGCCCTCATGCACTTCATCTATTTTATATTCTCGTTGAAACTTAAAATCATCAAGTGTAACATATCCCGCCTGAATTGTCAAATTCAGCGTTTTTGTCAAGGTATCATAGGTCCATAAACTCTCTTTAGTATTAATGTCGAGGTACTTAATACTTGGATTTTCGGCGTATTTTGAATTGGTTTCGTAATCATAAACGATTTTCCCGTTTTCAGCAAACGACAAAACTAAAGTATTTAATTTCACCTTAGCTTTTTTGTAGGAAGTCAAGAAAACCTCATTCTTTTCAATCTTATTATTGACCAAAATCCAGCGATTAGAAGTTTCTAAAAGTGGTATTTGTTGAGCAAAAGACTGAAAAACTATCAGTAAAAACACAGCAGTTATCTTAAAATTGTTCATTTTGGGTTATTCAAAAAAATACTATTTAAGAGAATCGTTCTCAATATACATCTAATTTCATGATGCTCTTAAGGTTGTCAAGGCTTGAACTTTTGCTAACCTTAACTTCAATTCTTTGCTGCACGTTTTGCGGGCAAATACGAAGCACAAAGTGTTATGATAATAATTGAAACTGCCGTCAGTAAAAAATCACTTAATTGCATTTTTACAGGATAAGCATCAACTATTGAGCTTTCCATACCCATTTTTATGATACCGTAGCGTTCTTGTAAAAAGCAAATCAATCCTCCCAAAACAAGACCTAGCATTGCCCCAATAAACGAAACCAATGCTCCTTCGGCATAAAAAACACGTTTTATTAAACCTTCATCTGCCCCCATTGCAAAAAGTGTTTTCAAATCTTGTTGCTTATCAATGACGAGCATCGTCAGCGAAAAGAAAATATTGAATGATGCAATACCGATGATAAACATCAGAGCAATAAAAATAAACAGCTTTTCGATTTTGATTGCTCTAAATAAAGAAGCGTTTTGCTCATCTTGATTTTGCACCAAAAAGCTTTCATCTAAAATATTTTTTACCGATTCCTGCACCTTCGCAATATCGGCATTGGGCTTTACTTGAATTTCAATCGCACTTCGTTTATCTCCATATTCGGTGAGCTGCTTTGCCACTTCGAGTGGTACGTACACATAATCGTCATGTAGTTGCTCCAAGGAATAAACGCCCGAAATATTCAGAATTTCTCGGTTAATGTTATCGTCAGGATTCAACGAAGTAGAATTTCGATTTCGTGGATACCAAATCTCAATAGGTTCGATGATATTTTGCAACGAAATATTTAAGGCAGCATAAACATTTCCACCAACAAAAGCATAATTAATACTATCTTTCGTCAAAACAAAATTTCCCTCAACCAACGATTTTTTCAAAGGGCTATAGGCTTGAAAAGTTTCATCTACCCCTTTCAACGTAACTACCATTTGCGAGTTTTCGTATTTCACTAAAGCATTATCTTGAATTACCTCGGTTACATACCAAACATCTTTTATCGCTTTTATTTGAGCTATTTTTGATTTATCCAGCAAAAAACTTTTTCCACTTTTCGGCAAGACCTTAATATCGGCATCGAAAGACTTAAAAATCTTCCGATTCAACTCTTCTAAGCCATTAAAAACCGACAGTACAATTACCAAAGCCAGTGTTCCGATGCCAATTCCGAGCATCGAAATAATAGAAATGAAATTGATGAAACTCTTTTTCTTCTTTGAAAAAAAATATCTTTTGGCGATTAGAAACGATAGATTCACAAACTAAATTAATAAATTAATTAGTAGATTTTAATTTTATTCTTCACCCTCAGCTGGTGCTGGCGGAATTACGATTCCTGCAAAAAGAGCATCCATTTTTTGAGCATATTCAGCCGTATCATCAATAAAAAATTGTAAATTAGGTACAATTCTTAGTTGATGACGTACTCGCTCGCCCAATAAATTTCTGATAACTTTTGTATTTTCTCTGATAATTTGTAAAACTCCTTCTCTATCTTTTGCCAATAAAAAACTCAAATAAACCCTTGCAATGGCCAAATCTGGGGTAGTTTTTACATCTGTAATTGTTACAAAAGCCCCATTAAACATCTGTTTTAAGTCTTTTTGAAAAATCTCGCCTAAATCTTTTTGTATTTGTTTTGCTACTTGTCTTTGTCTTTTCGATTCCATCGTTTTCTAATTTTGAATGGCTGAATGATAGAATGAGTGAATAAGAAGAATAAAAAATTTTATGCAATTGATTCGGTCATTCAATCATTGAGGCATTCAATGATTAATTTTACACAAATATCCGCAATTTTTCGGGTTAAATAAAGTAAAGTTTCTCACATCCGTTAGTTTTTTCATAACTTTGTACTATAAACTAATCTTTCAAGGCCTTGTTAACATTTTTTAGGTTAAACTCCCTGTTTCACATTTTTTCACTGCTTTTGCTGGTCGTGATAATAAAAGTGCCTTTTATGGGGCAGAAACTCCCGATGCTCCTACCCGAACTTGAATGGATGCTGGTCGGTGAAAAAATCCATGATGGACAATCATTATACAAAGAGGTTTGGACAAACGTTGGGCCGTTGGCATCTTTTGTCTATTGGGCAATTGATGTTTCATTTGGGCGTTCGCAGTTTGTTTATGAGTTTATTGCAGTTCTAATAACTTATTTTCAAGCACTATATTTTACTTTTGTTTGTAATAATCGCCAGACTTTTCTCGAAAAAAATTATGCTCCAAGCCTCATTTACGTTCTTTTAATGAGCCTTTCATTTGATATGAGTAAACTCTCGCCGATATTACTCTCAACAACGTTTCTGCTTTTTGCATTCAATAAACTTGTGAAACAAATGGAACGCCGTGAAGGAGTTTCGGATGAAGTTTTTGAAGTTGGATTATACATTGGTATTGCTTCGTTGTTTCATCAGCCAACCATGATTTTTATTTTTTGGAGTATTTCCAGCCTTGTATTTTTCACGAATGCAAATCTTCGACAACACTTTTTGGCCATCTTAGGCTTTGCGTTACCTTTATTCTTAGCTGGACTTTATTTTTATTTGTATGATTCGCTCGACGAGTTTAAGTACAACTGGTTTAATGGTATTTTCAAAATCAAACAATACAGTTTAGAAGATTTCAAGAGTGCTTTTATTGCAATTACCGTTCCTTCGGCACTGGCAGTTTTTGGTTTTTTACGACAAACACAAGTAAGTAGATACAACAGTTATCAGCAACGTACCCAACAAATTATGCTCATTTGGGGAATCGCTTCATTGTTGGCTTTGTTTCTTTCGCCCAATGTAGCTCCGATGCAATTCATCATTTTTGTACCATTTTTTGCGTATTTCATTACTGGATTTTTCTTCCATCTAAAAGGAGTATTCTTGCCCGAATTGCTCTTTACAATCTTGTTTCTATTCATAGTATTTGTTCAGTATCAAGGTGTTACACCATTTATGGGTAAAGGTTTTGAACAATTGGCAGATATGCGAGTAAAACCAAAAGAAGTTCCAGAAGTAATGAAAGGACAAAAAATGTTGGTAATTGGCGAAAGAATTGACGAATATACTTATGGCAAATCGGCAACTTGTTATCTCAACTGGGAACTTTCAAAAATTGACTTGGAAAATCCCGATAACTACGAAAGCATCATCAATATCTTTGATAATTTCAAAAAAGACCCGCCGACTATTATCATTGATAAACAAAAAGTTATACCAAAAATATTTAACAGGATTCCTGCCTTAGCTTCTGATTATCAGACAACTAAGATTGAAGGAATTTATCAAAGAAAGTTCTGAGGAAATATAAAATAGCGTCAAGAGTGTAAGTTCTACACTCTTACTTTTCACTTCTTAACACGCAATCTTATCTGCTCTTCGAGCGTGACGACCACCCTCAAATTCAGTTTTTAAAAATGTCTTTACACATTCGAGTGCTAATTCAACATCAATAAAACGTGCTGGTAAACAGATAACGTTGGCATTATTATGTAGGCGAATCAATTCGGCAACCTCGACATTCCAAGCTAAACCTGCTCTAATCCCTTGGTGGTGATTGGCAGTCATACAAACGCCATTTCCGCTGCCACAAATCAAGATTCCAAACTCATATTGACCACTTTCAACCGAACTTGCCAATTGGTGTGCCGTATCGGGATAATCTACTGCTTCGGGCGTATATGGGCCATAATCTGCCGTTTCATAATTTTGTTCTTGAAGCCAACGAAGAATGACCTTTTTGTACTCAAAACCAGCGTGGTCGCCTGCTATTGCTACTTTCATAGTGATTTACTCCCCTAATTTTGATTGAAAAAATTATCATCAGAACTTCTCTTTTTGGGGATGAATTAGCCAAGAAAAATTCATTTATTGGTATTATAAACTTTTTTTTGCAAATATACGTTTTCATTATCCAATTCTTCTCAAAAATTTCAAGAAGAATTGTTTCATTCAACTAAATAAAATAACTTCGAACAACTTATTTATACGACAAACAAAAAAATTATGGCAGAGAAAGAAATTATATTAAATGAAGAAGAATTAATTCGTGAAGCATTTGTAGAAAGAGGATGGAATGAAATTCAAAGCCAAGATTCATGGCAAATATTAAAAACTGTTGCAGAATTTGTTGATGGTTTCGACCGTTTGGCAAAAATCGGTCCTTGCGTAACAATCTACGGGTCAGCACGTACGAAACCCGACCACAAATATTACTTACTTTCGGAAGAAATTGCCGCTAAATTAGTATCTAAAGGTTATGGCGTAATTACTGGTGGTGGCCCTGGTGTTATGGAAGCAGGAAATAAAGGTGCTGCCGAAAACGGTGGAAAATCAGTAGGTCTGAATATAAAACTACCTTTCGAACAAGTACCAAATAGATTTGTTGACCCTGATAAAAGCATCAACTTTGATTACTTTTTTGCAAGAAAAGTGTGTTTTATGAAATATTCGCAGGGGTTTGTGATTATGCCAGGCGGATTTGGCACACTCGACGAGCTCTTTGAAGCATTAACTTTGATTCAGACGAAAAAAATTGCAAGATTCCCAATCGTTATGGTTGGAACAGAATATTGGCAAGGACTACTTGACTGGATAAAACAAACAATGTGCGACCGAGAAAAAAATATTAATCCTGAAGACTTGAATTTAATTAAATTGGTAGATACTGCTGATGATGCAGTTAAGGTAATTAATGAATTCTACGGCAAGTACTTATTGAAGCCTAACTTCTAAGAAGGAAGTGTAGAGTTATGAGTGAAAAGTGTAAGGTGAACGATGCAAAGAGATTAAACCACTCTACATTTTTCACTTTACACTCTTCTCTTAAATTATGCTTCCTCGCCAACAACCTCTTCCAAAACTGCTACTAAGTGGGTAGCAATCATTTCGGCCGAACGGCCTTCAATGTGGTGTCTTTCAATAAAGTGGACAACCTCACCGTTTTTGAAAATCGCAATCGCTGGTGATGATGGAGGAAATGGTATGTATGTACGCATTTGTTGAACCGCGTCTGTATCAACACCTGCAAAAACAGTTACTAAACTATCCGGTTTTGCTTCTGAACGTTGCAAAGCCAACTTCACACCTGGACGACAAGTACCTGCAGCACAACCACATACAGAGTTGATAACAACCAACGACGTACCTTGTTGGTTTGAAATAAAGTTATCTACATCAGCGGCAGATAATAATTCTTGAAAGCCTACATTAACTAAATCAGCTTTCATCGGTGACACTAAATGAGGAGGATACATAAGATAAACCGCCCCCCCGCCCCTAAAGGGGAGCTTTATTTTGTTAGTTTAAAATGCTGTAGGGCAAACTCAACATTTTCTAATATTAAATCCTTTATGCCACTGTAGAGAAGGTCCGTAGCAGTGGTAAGGAGTCTATTTTACATAAACCCAAGCTCTAATTGAGCTACTTCCGACATCATATCGGTTGCATAAGGTGGGTCGAAAGTAAGTTCCACACTTACATCGCTTACGCCTTCAATCTCACGAATTTTCTGTTCAACTTCCACTGGAATCGACTCAGCTGATGGGCATGATGGCGAGGTAAGAGTCATTAATACATAAACATTATTTACAGGAAAAATCTTTATGTCATAAATCAAACCCAATTCATATACATCAACTGGAATCTCAGGGTCATAAACCTGCTTGATTGCTGCTATTACTTGTTCTTTTAATTCTTGCTCGGACATTGTATTTATTTATATAGAATTAAACATTAGCCTGATATGCGATACCATAGGCTTTCATTTGCTTCACCATTGAAGCTAATCCATTAGAGCGAGTCTGTGCCAAATGGCTTGCTAAACCTATTTTATCAATAAAGTATAAATCTGCGTTTGCAATTTCTTCGGGTGTGTGGTTGGTCATAACTTTAACGAGCATGCTTACCAAACCTTTCACTATAATTGCTTCGCTGTCAGCTTCAAAATGTATTCTACCATCTTGTTTATAGGCATGAAGCCATACTATTGACTGGCAGCCTTTAATGATATTGTCATCAGTTTTAAACTCATCTGAAAGTTTAGGTAATTTTTTACCTAAATCAATGATATACTCGTATTTTCCTTCCCAATCATCAAAGAGTTCAAATTCTTCGATAATTTCATCTTGTATCTCGTTTATTGTCATGTTTTATAATTACAAAATCCTTACTGGCTTACAAAACCATTTTCTTGACTTTATGTATTCCAGCAACCAATTTATCTATTTCCGTGGTTGTGTTATAAACAGCAAATGAGGCTCTCGAAGTTCCTGGAAGCCCCAATCGGCTCATCAAAGGTTGCGTACAGTGATGCCCCGTACGAACGGCAATACCTTGTTGGTCGAGAATAACACCTACGTCTTGTGGATGTACACCATCTAAAACAAACGAAACGACCGAAACTTTCTCTTTTGCTTGACCAACAATTCGTAGCCCTCCAATTTCGGATAATTGTTCGGTGGCATATTTTAGCAGTTCGTCTTCGTAAGCAGCTATGTTTTCTTTTCCTAAATCATTGATATAATCTATCGCAAATTTTACGGCTACGACATCAGCAATATTTGGTGTTCCAGCTTCAAATTTATACGGTAACTCATTGTAAGAAGTTTTCTCGAAAGTTACTTCTTTAATCATTTCTCCACCACCTCTATAAGGAGGCATGGCATTTAAAATATCAGACTTTCCATAAAGCACACCCATTCCAGTCGGTCCGAAAAGCTTGTGAGCTGAAAAAGCATAAAAATCAGCGTCTAATGCTTGCACATCAATCGTTATGTGAGAAGATGCTTGAGCTCCATCAATCAAGACCTTTGCTCCTACTGCATGGGCATTATCAATAATGAATTTTATATCATTGATTGTTCCGAGAGCATTTGACACGTGAACGACTGAGACAAATTTGGTTTTCTCCGAAAGCATTTTCACGTATTCTTCCAAAATCAAATCGCCTTTATCATCAATCGGGATTACTCTTAAAACACACCCTTTTTCTTCGCATAGCATCTGCCACGGCACGATATTCGAGTGATGCTCTAAAGTCGAAATGATAATTTCATCGCCTTCTTTCAGGAATTTGCGGCCATAGGTTTGAGCTACTAAATTAATACCGTCGGTTGTTCCGTAGGTGAAAATAATTTCTTCTTTATGAGCCGCATTCAAAAATTTTTGAATAGTTGTGCGAGAATCTTCAAAGGCGGAAGTTGCTTTTTCGGCCAAAAAATGAATTCCACGATGAATATTGGCATTATAATGACCATAATAATTCGATAGGGCCTCTAAAACAACCAAAGGTTTCTGGCTAGTGGCGGCATTATCGAAATAAACTAAATCACGACCATTTATTTTTTCATCGAGAATCGGAAAATCTTTACGAATTTTATTAATATCTAATATTGACATATTTTTTAAGTCGATTTCTAAATCGCTTTATTTACACTTTTATTTCTCTAACATCAGCGATTCTGAAGAGTCGCTCCACAGAATAACAAACAAGTATTATTTTAAGTTTGGAATAATTCTAAATTAAGTTAAAATTTTAAAATGAAATGTTGTTTGGGCTGCTTCTTCCTAAAAAAGACGATTCCAACCCAAAATAAATCAATGCTTACGCTGACAAATTCATGCTTTTGAATGGTTTGCCAAGCCTCTTTCATTTCTTCCGACCAATAAATGTCATCAAAAACAAAACAACTATCTTCGTGGGCTTTGCTTAGGCATTGTTCAAAATAGCGAATGGTTGGTTCATAACGATGATTGGCATCGAAAAAAACAAAGTCTAACTGTGCTGTTTCTGATAATTTTTCGGGCAAGGTTCCATCAATATTTCCAACAATTATCTCAATATTTTTTAAGGATAATTTATCAAAATTTTCTTGGGCTATTTTGGCAGTTTCGGCACATCCTTCAAAACTCTGTACTTTTATATCTTGAGAAGAACTGGCTAAATAAGCCGTTGTTAGTCCCAACGAAGTACCTAAATCTAAGATAGTCGAGTATTGATAGTTTTCGATTATTCGATAAAATAATTGTGCAAGACTTGGCTTTTTGAGTGATTTACGAGCAATATCACCCACTGTTCGTTGCGTATTTTTATTAGTTTTTGCCCCTGCACCAAAGTCATTGATGGTAATAATACGCTTATCGCTCAAAAGTTGCTTTCTTAATGCTTCAATGTTTACATAGTCAGCCTTTTGACTTTTGTCGTTCAGAATTTTGGTGTAAAAGTCGAACACAAAAGGTGAATGTAACGAATGTTCATCTTTGGCTTTCAACAAATATTTAATGTAATCAAGAATCATACAGCAAAAATAGCAAAAAAGCACGACAGATTGCCGTGCTTTTTTGCTATTCACCAGATAAAATCTTGTTTTACTGATTATTTTCGATTGACTCTTCTTTCTTGGTTCTTCCAAACGAAAGGGTATCACCTTCGCCGCTGTAATCTACCAAAATAGTGTCGCCTTCTTGTACATCTCCTTTCAAGATTTCTTCAGCTAATGGGTCTTCGACGTATTTCTGAATCGCACGGTTCAATGGTCTTGCACCGTACTGTTGGTCGTAGCCTTTTTCTGATAAGAAATCTTTCGCTTTATCGGTCAATTCGATATTGTAGCCAATATTTGTGATACGTGCCACCAAACGACCGAGAGCGATATCAATAATCTTATGAATATCTTCACGACTCAACGAGTTGAACACAATCACATCGTCCAAACGATTCAAGAATTCAGGCGAAAAAGTTTTCTTTAACGCATTTTGAATCGTGCTTTTCACCATTTCATCTTGATTATCCGTTCTTGCTTTGGTTGCGAAACCGATACCTGTTCCAAAATCTTTCAAGTCACGAACTCCAATGTTTGAAGTCATGATAATGATTGTATTTCGGAAATCAACTCGGCGACCAAGACTATCAGTCAATATACCATCATCAAGTACTTGCAACAAGATATTGTATACATCTGGGTGGGCTTTTTCAATCTCATCAAGCAATACTACCGAATATGGTTTTCTACGAATTTTCTCCGTCAACTGACCACCTTCTTCGTAACCAACGTATCCTGGAGGAGCTCCAACCAAACGAGAGATACTGAATTTCTCCATGTATTCACTCATGTCAATTCTTACTAAGGCATCTTCTTTATCGAAAAGATACGTGGCAAGCGTCTTGGCAAGTTCGGTTTTACCTACCCCCGTTGGACCTAAGAAAATAAACGAACCAATGGGTTTTTTAGGGTCTTTTAAGCCTACACGAGTACGTTGAATTGATTTCACGAGTTTCTCAACGGCTGGGTCTTGACCTACGATTCTGCCACGGAGGGCATCGCCCATGTTCAAGATTTTCTCGCCATCATTCATGTTTACTCGCTTCACGGGAATTCCTGTCATCATCGCTATCACATCGCCTACGTTATCTTCTGTAACTGTATAACGTTTAGATTTCGCTTCTTCTTCCCAAGCAATTTTAGCTTTATCGAGTTGTTCTAAAAGCTTTTTCTCACGGTCACGTAGTTGAGCAGCTTCTTCGTAACGTTGACTCTTAACTACCTGATTTTTCTCTTTTTTGATTAACTCCACTTGCTCTTCCAAGAAAAGAATATCTTGTGGAACAGAAATATTATTGATGTGTACTCTGGCCCCTACTTCATCCAATACATCTATGGCTTTATCTGGAAGATAGCGGTCGGTGATATATCTTTCCGATAATTTCACGGCTGCTTCCAAGGCATCTGGTGTATAGCTTACGTGGTGGTGGTCTTCGTACTTATCTTTTATATTATTTAAGATTTCAATGGTTTCGTCGATTGAAGTTGCTTCAACCATTACCATTTGGAAACGACGAGCCAACGCTCCATCCTTCTCTATATACTGACGGTACTCATCAAGCGTTGTGGCACCAATACATTGAATATCTCCACGAGCCAAAGCTGGTTTAAACATATTAGAGGCATCGAGTGAGCCACTTGCACCGCCAGCACCCACAATCGTATGGATTTCGTCAATGAATAAAATCACGTCAGGCGATTTTTCTAACTCATTCATTACGGCTTTCATTCGCTCTTCAAATTGGCCACGGTACTTGGTACCAGCTACCAATGAAGCTAAATCAAGCGTCACTACACGTTTCCCGAATAAAATTCTCGAAACTTTTTTCTGTACAATTCTGAGAGCTAAACCTTCTGCGATAGCAGTTTTACCAACACCAGGCTCACCAATCAAAATAGGGTTATTTTTCTTACGTCTCGAAAGAATTTGGGCAACACGCTCAATTTCTTTCTCACGTCCTACAATCGGGTCAAGTTTTCCAGCTTCTGCAAACTTGGTTAGGTCACGTCCGAAGTTATCCAAAACAGGCGTTTTAGATTTCTCAGGATTTTTTTGTTCTCCTTTTTGCTGAGAATACCCACCAGTGCCGCCGCCGAAAATTCTTTCATCATCATCGTCAGTCTCTGGACGCTCCATCACAGGTTTCTGACCAGTTAGTTGATACTCAAGCATTTCTTTTGTTTGTTCGTAATTAAGGTGGAATTTTTGTAAAATCTGTCCACCGAGGTTATCGCCGTCACGCAAAATAGCCAACAGCAAATGCTCAGTACCTATTAATTGTGATTTAAAGATTTTAGCCTCTAAATGAGTAATTTTCAAAACTTTTTCAGACTGGCGAGTAAGCGGAATATTCGCCAAGTTTTTAATATTGTTGGTTGCAGTACCTTTCGTTGCCTGCTCAATAGTGATGCGTAGTTCGTCAAGTTGTACGCCTGAATCTCTCAATAGATTTAGAGCAATTCCCTCACCATCTCTAATCATCCCCAAAATCAGGTGTTCGGTTCCGATATAATCATGCCCCAGACGTAATGCTTCTTCACGAGCTAAGGTAATGACTTCTTTGACTTTCTGTGAAAATTTAGGCTCCATTTGAAATAATTTTGAATGATTGAATGAGTGAATGAGTGAATAATTCAGATTGGAATACGGCTAATTGAATATCTGTTCGAGCAAAAAAACAATTTACACATTCAATCTTTCACTCATTTACCATTGTCTAACTGCAATATAACGGATTATTAATAAAGTGTGTTCAAAACGGCTTAGATTTTTTTAAAATTTCTGAGGCTTGATTTCCACGGCAAAATAATAAATCAATTATAGAAAGATTAGGAACAAATTCGTTGCCAAAATTTTGCTGATAGGGAATCGGTTGATAAAATTGACTACTATTTGAGTCGTTTTTAGGGTTTATTAGATTTCGAGCATCAAAAACAGTCGAATTGGCTTCTTTTTGGTAAACCTGAGTCTGACTAATTGTCTTAGTAACCCTCAGAAGTTTCAGACACATTGTCAGCATTTCAAAGTTCAAATCCCATAAAAAAGTATATTTTTTATCATAAATAGCCTTGAAATAATCAGAATAAAACTCATAAAACGGAGATTTTCCGTAAGCCGCACTCATTGTTCGCCAATGATTCACGTGCCAGCGTTGGCTATAATCAATCTTTATGTCTTTTATCAAAACTTTTTTATTACCATCAATTACTGGTACAACCAACATTTCAGTTTTGTTTGACCCCAATATGTAGCAACGATTTCGGTAAGATTGCTTTACGTAGTTTTCCTTCGATTCAATAATTATTTCGGAGAATGATTGAATGCCACTGAAAAATTCGATGCTCGGCAAATAGTGTAATTCAATTAAAACTGACTGCGTATCAAGTGTTTTCATTCAGCAAAAAAACATATTTTCAAAAAAATATACAATTCATTTCAACAAAACCGTTAAAATGTATGGATTTTTTCTGAAATTTGTTAATCAAACACATACACTTTCCCGAAAAACATGACAAGGATTATTACTTACTTATACTTACTGATTACCTCCATTAACATCCCAATTTTGGATAGCACAACTCTTGCCAGTACAACAAACACTTCTCTAATCTTTATTGATATTCCACTTAATTTATCGGCAAAAGATAAACGAAACAATATTCAATTACAGCCCAAATTTACCGTTGTTTCGGTGACAGATGGCAAAGTAATTCCGCTAAAAGAAACGGATGGAAGAGTCACGGTGATGGTGAAAAGTGGCGAATCTTACAAAATCACAGCGATTTTGGATGGCTATCATACGAAAGAAAAAATACAAAATATTGCAACCGACCAAGATAAAGAAGGCTTTAATGTCATACTTGACATGGAGCCTCAGCCTTCGGCAGCTTTGATTTTGAAAGCCCTCGACGATGCCACAGGCGATTATGTGGATGCAACTTTTACCATTATGACGGGCGATAAGACCTACACTGGAAAAACAGGAAAAGGGATACCTTATTATAGACTGGTTATAACAAAGGCTGGTTTATATACAGTTGAAGTAACTACCAACACACATAAACCCAAACGAGAAAGTTTTTCCTTAGAAATTGGCGACCCTGCACGTTCATATAATAAGGAAATAAGACTCGAAAAACAAACCACTGGTGTTAAGATTTTGATTGTTGGCGATGATACAAAAAAAGTATTAAAAGGGGTAAGTTTGAAAATTACGAATACAACTGACAATCTGCTTTTCTTCGATAATCTTTTACCAGAAGGTGAAGCTGTTATTGAATTCGACCCAGCAAAAAGATACGCAGCTTCAGTACAGCAATCTGGTTATACACCATTAAAATTAGATTTAAAAGTAACAAGTCAAAAGGAATTAGTAATCACGATGCCATCGGAAACTTTCTTTTCATTTGGTGCGTACGATAAACTTTCAGGAAAGCGACTTCCTGCAACTTTTAAGATTTCGTACAAAGAAAACACCCAAGAAATTAAAGGAACAGTTGATGCTGATATAAAGTTCAAACCAACCGAAGGCGGAATTTATACAGTTGAGGTGAGCCACCCAAATTATACGACTAAAAAAGAGCCATTTAACTTAGAAAACCTGAGTGCGGGAAAACTAAGCCATAGAATAATGCTTGAAAGTACGGTTGATGAGTACGTTATTTTAGTGGTTGATGCAGAAGACAAACAGATGATTCAAGGGGCTGATGTAAAGATTTTTGATGATTTAAAACAACCTGTTTCTGTAAAATTAAATGTTAAAACAGGCGAATACAAGATAGTTTTAGAAAAAAACAAAGATTATTTTTTGCAGGTAGAGGCCAATGGCTACATGAAGCAAACAGGTAGCCTTCAACGCAGTACAAGCAAATTGATTGGCATCAATATGCAGAAGGTATTCCAGACTGTTTTCTACTCAGCTATTGATGGAATTACAAAAAAGCCAATCGAAGCAAAATATAAGTTGATGCGTTCAGACCAAGAACTTATGATTGGAACGTCTGATGCGACCAAACAATATAAAATTGACCTTTTCCCTCAAAAAAATTATGTATTGGAGGTTTCGGCCGATGGTTATAAAACAATTACCGAAAACCCTGGCTTTGCCGCAGGCAAAACCGAAAAAGACGCCACTAAGGTAGTTGAGCTACAAAAAGACGCTTATACCTTTATATTTAAGGTTCTCGATGCTCAGAAAAAACAAGCAATTAGCAACGCAAAACTCTCTATTCTGAATTTAAGTACCAGTGAACCCATTGGTACAATTAATGATAAAAATATTTTTACTGTGAACTTGCCGATTGCAGGAAATTATTCCATGACGGTCGAGGCAGAAGGGTACGAAAAATTTTCTCAGAATATTGATTCAAAAGCACTTGCATCAACTAATCAGTTTGAACAAGAGATTTTACTTTTAAAAAATGCTTTTGACAAAATCAAGCTGATGGTACAAGATGAAAATAATGGTGAAAACGTACCCAATGCGAATCTCAGGGTTTTCAATGCCAATAACGAACCAATTGCTATTGTGGCCAATCCGCTGTCAGCAGAATGGTTAGCCGAACTCAAAAATTACGAATCATATAGCGTTGAAATCAAAGCCGATGGTTATGTACCTTACAAAGGTAGTTTACCTAAAAATCCATCAAATAAAACGGTAAAATTAAAAATCAAGAAAGTGCCAACCGAAGAGATTTCTTTTGCTCCGATTGATGCTTTGACAAAAAAAGGAATTGTTTCAGAATTTAAAATTACAACTGGTGGCGAAGTTGTAAACGGTACGCTTATGCAGGGCGGAACACGAATGAAAGCAATTTTAGCACAAGATAAAAGTTATGAAATTGAATTAACTCCAAGCGGTTATAAAACCTACAAAGGTGCAATAAATTTTTCATTGGCCATCAATGGCGTCATTACAATCCCTTTGAAAAAGGAATCTTATAGCTTTAATTTCAAGGCTCTTGACTCAAAAAACAAGCAACCAATTCCGCATGTAAAACTGAAATTGACGGATAATGCAAATCAGACTGTTACAACTAAATTTGCGATTGAAACGCAAGAATTTCAGGCAAATCTTATTCCTGACAAAAAATATAATGTCGAAATTGAAGCCCCAGGCTACGAAGTTTATGCCGAAAATATTGATGTAACAAGTTTGGCTTCAACTTCTGATTTCAAACGAGATATGTTTCTGATTAAGAAGGAAGTTGAAAAGAAAGCTGAACCCAAACCCGAGCCTAAGAAAGAAGAACCAAAAGTAGTTGAGAGAAAGCCTGAACAAGTAAAACCTGTCGAGAAAAAAATTGAAGTAGCAGTAACAACTCCTGAAACACAAATAGATAAAAAGCCAGAACCTGCTCCTAAAAAAGTAGAGAAGATAGACGAAAAAACGTATATCGATAAGGCAACCGTCATTACTGACGAAGATTTTAATGTAAAAGTGGAAATATTTGAAAATTTGGGCGTTGGAAAAAGATTTAGATTAAGCAATTTGTATTTTGAACAGAGTAGTTCTAAAATCAAAACTCAATCTTTCCCTCAACTTGATAAGTTGGTTAATACAATGAAGTTGAACCCAAAAGTAAAACTTGAAATTGTGGGCTATACCGATAATAACGGCGACCCTCGTCAGAACTTAGCTTTATCGCACTTTAGAGCAACCGTTGTATCTAATTACTTATTCAATAAAGGCATTGCCGCAAATCGAATCAGGGCAGTTGGTAAAGGTCAAGAAGAACCCATTGCCCCAAACGATACGGAAGAAAAAAAAAAAAAAAATCGAAGAGTTGAATTTGTAATTACAGAAAATTAATAAATACTTTAGAAGTTAGAAAACGACCCACGAAATCTACTCTTGGGTCGTTGCTCTTTTTATACGGTCGTTAATGGCACGACCTAAACCTTTTTCGGGCAATAATTCAGTGTAAATTTTTTCAAAACCACGAGCATCAAGCAAACGCATATAGGCAAAAAGATTCTTTGCAGCTTCATTCAAATTTCCCGATGGAGAAAGTAAAAGCTGGTTTTCATGAGGAATACTTGGATGATACTTATCATAACCCAAATAACCAATGTTAAATACCTCTTCTTCAACTAAAAACGACTCACCTGCAACCAATAACTGAGTACGTGGAGCATAATGGCTTTTGAGCATTCCAGGTGCTTTGGGATTCGATGAAGAATGTTCTTCGATTCTAACCTTTCCAACAATCGACTCAATTTCTTCAATTGCCAAGCCACCTTTACGAAGAATAACAATTTCACCATCGAAAAATCCAATAATCGAAGACTCTATTCCAACTTTACATTCTCCACCCTCCAAGATATATTTTATTTTATCACCAAGCTGATTAGCAACATGCTGGGCAGAAGTTGGCGAAATATAACCAAACGGATTAGCACTCGGAGCTGCCAACGGAAAGTCAAGCTTTTGCAATAATTCTAATGCCAATGGATGATTTGGAATTCTGACGGCAACGGTTTCAAGTCCAGAGGTTACTAAATCTGAAATGACATCTTTTTTGGGCAAAAGCAAGGTCAAAGGACCTGGCATGAAGTGTTCAGCCAGTAGTTGGGCTTGTACAGGAATCTCCTTTACAAACTCATTTACACGCTCAAGACTTGAGGTATGTACAATTAATGGGTCGAAAGTTGGTCGATTTTTTACAGTAAAAATCTTCGTTATTGCTTCTGTATTATAGGCATTACCCGCTAAACCATAAACCGTTTCGGTAGGCAAACCAATTACGTCTCCTACCTTTAAAACCTCGATTGCTCGTTCTATATCTTTTCCTATAATTGCCATCAAACTAATGTTTTTTCAAAATATACAATATCGGGTTCAGGGTTGAAATTATACGCTTGCGTTTCTGCAAATCCTAAAGCAGCATACAAATAATTGGCTGATTCTAAACGCTTTAAAGTATCTAACTTCATCGTTGAATAACCTTTTATCTTAGCTTCTTCCATCAATCTATTGGCCAACATTTTCCCCAACCCTATACCTTGAAATTCAGTTTTTACAAATAAACGCTTCATTTCGCAAACACCATCTTCGAGTTTCCAAAGTGCTATACATCCTGCAGGTTGACCATTCACTTTCGCCAAGAAAATCGAACCTTCTGGTTCGGCATATTTGGCTGGCAACTTTGCCAATTCATACTCAAAGTTTTGAAAATCAAGATTTACTTGCAAAAACTCAACGTATTCTCTGAATAGTTGTTTCACTTCTTCCAAATCTTGTTCATTACCTATTTTTTCTATTTCAATCTTTCTCATTCTTCAAAATTTATACCCAACCTCCACCAAAGTTAGTCCTTCGGGCGGCACTGCCCTACCCGCATTATTTCTATTTTTGGAAACAATTATTTTCTCAAAGTCAGCTAAACTCAGTCTTTCAGCTCCAACTTCAATCATCGTTCCGACAATCGCCCGAACCATTCCTCTCAAAAATCTATCTGCTTTTATATGAAACAACAATGTTCGTTCATGTTGTTCCCAAAATGCAAACTCAATCTTACAATTAAACGTTTGCACATCGGTTTTAACCTTACTAAAACACTGAAAATCAATATATTTTTTCATCAATTCACCTGCTTCATTCATCAAATCAATGTTTAACTTAGCCTTGTAAAAGTAGGATGTTTCGTAAGCAAACGGGCTTTTTTCTTGTTGAATTCTATAAATATATCGTCGATGAGTAGCATCAAACCGTGAATGAAACCCGTCTGGAACAAGCCTAATTTGATGAATAGCAATATCTCTTGTCAAAATGCCATTCAAGCTATTAACAAGCCTTTCGGGTGTTTCAATTTCCTTATCAAGGTCGAAATGAGCAAACTGTTGGGCAGCGTGTACGCCCGTATCGGTTCGGCTACTACCTGTAATATCAATTTTTTCTTTCAAAACCAATGCAAGAGCATTCTCGATACATTCTTGAACAGTCGTGGTGTTGGGCTGAATTTGCCAACCATGAAACGCACTTCCTCTATATGAACATTCTATTAAATAACGCATCGACAAAGATAATTACGATGCTGATTAAAATCAAATTTCTCATCATTCGTTGGATAAAACCAACCATAAGGTGCATACATCATACTCTTTCCTAATTTTTAATTAAATAATTTATAAACATAATTAGTTAGAAAATAAATAAATTATAGTTAAAACCCATGACTTATAAGGTGCTTATTATCAGATATTTACACAAATAAACGCTTAAATCTCAAATCTTAATTCTTAGTACAAGAAGCTTTTTATTATCAACAATCTTATCCACATCGTGGAACATTTTACCCACAGCGTGGAACATTTAATTGTTTCTTAACATTAAAAGTGAGATATTTGAGCCAGTGATTTTCTCTAACCACAAGAAATGGGAAAAATAATAGCAATTGCCAATCAAAAAGGTGGTGTCGGCAAAACCACAACGACAATCAATTTAGCAGCCAGTTTAGCTGCCCTCGAATTCCGTACGCTCATTATTGATGCAGACCCGCAAGCGAACGCCACTTCTGGATTAGGTTTTAATCCAAAAGAAGTCGAAAACAGCATTTATGAGTGTATGGTGGATGATATTCGTCCACGTGATATTATCATCGAAACCGATTTTCCAAACCTCGATTTACTGCCATCGCACATCGACTTGGTAGGTGCTGAAATTGAGATGATTAACCTTCCGAAACGTGAAGAAAAAATGAAAGAATCGCTCATGGATGTAAAAGACATGTACGATTTTATCATTATTGACTGCTCGCCGTCGTTGGGTTTAATTGTTATCAATAGTCTAACGGCTGCCGATTCGGTCATTGTGCCTGTCCAATGCGAATATTTTGCCTTGGAAGGGCTCGGAAAGTTGCTGAATACCATAAAAATCATTCAACAACGCCTCAACCCTGCACTTACAATTGAAGGAATTTTGCTGACGATGTATGATTTACGGGTGCGACTTTCTAATCAAGTAGTGCATGAAGTAACGACTCACTTCAAAAATATGGTTTTCCAGACCCTAATTCCACGAAATATCCGACTTTCAGAATCACCAAGCTACGGAGTCCCAGCACTTGCACAGGATGCCGAAAGCAAAGGAGCAATTAGCTATCTAAATTTAGCTCGTGAAATTTTGGTCAAAAATGGCAAACTCGG